>DAIDHH010000141.1 GCA_027452045.1 Gammaproteobacteria bacterium | reverse complement strand
CGGGCGGGCGCTCCTCGGGTCGATCGAGATTGCCGATCGAATCCGGCCGGAGGCGCGCAGCGCGGTGGCGGCGATCGAGGCCATGGGGATGCGCACCATCCTGCTGACGGGCGACGCTCGAGCGGTCGCGCAGGCGGTGGCGCAGCAGCTCGGCATTGCCGAGGTTGCCGCGGACTTGCTCCCGCAAGACAAGCGGGACTACGTGCGCAAGCTCGTCGAGGCGCGTCATGTCGTTGCCATGGTGGGCGATGGAATCAATGACGCGCCGGCCCTGGTCGAAGCGCAGGTGGGCGTCGCCATGGGGTCCGGAACCGACGTGGCGCGCGAGAGCGCCGATGTGGTGCTGCTCGGCAACGACCTGGAGAAGTTTGCCGAAACGCTCGCTCTCGCGCGGCGCACCCGGCGCATCATCTGGGCGAATTTTGCAGGCACCATCGCCGTCGATGCGCTCGGCATCGCGCTCGCTGCCATGGGATTGCTCGACCCGCTTCTGGCGGCGTTCATCCACGTGGCGTCCGAGCTGACATTCATACTGAATTCCGCCCGTCTGTTGCCGGGTCGGCCTCGCATCACGGTCCCCGAGCGCCCGGCGATTGCCGCGCCGACGCTCGCCCCCCGAGCTTGAGCAGTCCTTGGAGCCTCACATGAGCGGTATCGAGTCCATCGATTTCGACTTCTTTGCCACGAGCATGCCGGAGGCGGTGGCGGCGCTGCGCACGCTGAGCCACCTCTCGGGGCAGGATCTTGACAAGGCGCTCCTCGAGCTGGTGAAAGTGCGCGCTTCGCAGATGAACGGCTGCGCCTACTGCCTGCAGCTGCACTTGAACTGGGCACGCAAAGCCGGTGTGCCCCAGGGCAAGCTCGATCGCCTCGCGGTCTGGCGTGAGACGGCGGATTTCAGCGCCGAGGAGCGTGCCGCTCTCGCATGGACCGAAGCGCTGTGCCAGCCCGGACGGCACGAGGCGGTCGAATCGGCCCGCAAGGCCCTGCAGGGCGCCTTCGACACCGAGCGGCAACTGCGGCTCACGGTCGCCATCGCCGCGATCAACGCCTGGAACCGTATTGCCGGTCCGCTGCGATTTCCTCCCCCGCCGGCGCAGTAGGCGTGCGCAGGGCGGGCCGTCACCGATTCAGAGGAGGTTGATCGGGATCTTGAGGTAGCGCACTCCGTTGCCTTCCGGCGGCGGCATCCGGCCGGCGCGGATGTTGACCTGGATCGAGGGTAGAAGGAGAGCGGGCATCCCGAGCGTGGCATCGCGCCGGGTCCTCATGAGGACGAAGTCATCCTCGTCGATGCCGAGCCTGATGTGAACGTTGCCGCGAAGCTCTTCGCCGACGGTGCTCTGCCACTCGAATTCGCTCCGTCCCGGGGCACCGTAGTCGTGACACATGAACAGCCGCGTCTCGGGAGGCAGGGCGAGAATCTTCTGAATGGAGCGATAGAGCGTGCGCGCATCGCCGCCCGGGAAATCGGCGCGCGCCGTGCCGAAGTCCGGCATGAACAGCGTGTCGCCGACAAAGGCGGCATCGGCGAGGAGATAGGTTATGCAGGCGGGCGTGTGGCCCGGGGTATGCATGACGCGCGCCGCGAGGGTGCCGATCAGGAATGTCTCACCGTCTTCGAAGAGATGGTCGAACTGCGACCCATCGGGCGCAAAGGCGGCTTCGAGGTTCAAGATCCGGCCGAAGATGCGCTGGACGTCCTGGATGCGTGCGCCGATACCGATCCGGCCGCCTAGTGATTCCTTCAGATATTGAGCGGCGCTCAGGTGATCGGCGTGCGCGTGGGTCTCGAGGATCCAGCGCGTCTTGAGCCCCTCCCGGCGCACGTACTCGCTGATCCGGTCGGCCGAATGCGTGCTGGTCCTGCCGGCCGCGGGATCATAGTCGAGGACGGGGTCGATGATGGCGCACTCCCGGGCCCGGACATCGGACACGACGTGACTCACCGTGTTGGTGGCGGGATCGAAGAACGACTCAATGTGCGCAACGGACTGCATGCTCTCACCTCACCGGACTCGAGCGCCTGCGGCAGACGGTCAATCGGGCCACGGTTGACAGTATATGCGAAAATGCTAATATAAGAAAATATGAATATGCTGGCCTTGCAGGAGACCGTCGCCGATGCCGCCGAGCTGCTGCGCTCGCTCGCCAGCGAGAAGCGGCTGCGGATCCTGTGCCTGTTGAGCGATGCCGAGCGCAGCGTCGGAGCGCTGTGCGAGGCGCTGTCGATCTCCCAGGCGAATGCCTCCCAGCAGCTCGCGATCCTGCGCCGCTCGGGCCTGGTGCGGGCGCGCCGCGCCGGTCAGACCGTCTATTACTCCCTCGCGAGCAAGGAGGGCAGGCGCGTGCTCGAGGCGCTGTGCACCGTCTACGGCCGCAGCCGGCCATCGCCCGCTCGCAGGCGCGCAAATGCATCGAGAGTTTGATAGAGGAGCCTGAGCATGTCAGACACCCATCATCATCACCCCAAGGGCACCCTCCACGAGCTCGAGGCCTCCCACGTGCACGCCTTGCTGCGCAGCCGGCAGGCCGTGCTCATCGATGTTCGCGAGCCCGGGGAATTCGAGGCCGAGCGCATTCCCGGGGCGTTGCTTTTCCCGCTCTCGGGGTTCGACCCGGGGAGTCTGCCCCTCGATGGCGGCAAGCGCATCATCCTGCAGTGTGGCACCGGACGGCGCTCCGCGCAGGCCGCGCAGCGGCTGCTCGAGGCCGGGTGCGAGGAAGTGGCGCACCTGGCAGGCGGGCTCAAGGCGTGGAAGGAGGCGGGACTGCCGCTCATGACCTTCGCCCCGGCGACCGGCCGCGTGCACCAGGCGCACCTCTAGGGGCGCAGCGCGGCGTGCGGTGACTGCGACGATCGCCATCCTCTCAGTCCTCTCGGGGACCCTGGTGGGCCTGTCGCTCGGGCTGATCGGCGGCGGAGGCTCGATTCTCGCCGTACCGCTCATGGCCTATGTGGTGGGTTTGCCGCCGCACCTCGCGATCGGCACGAGCGCCGTGGCTGTTGGCGCGAGCGCGCTCATCAATCTCGGCGGCCATGCACGGGCGCGGACGGTCAAGTGGCCGTGCGCCATGCTGTTCGCCGTGGCGGGAATGGCGGGCGCGGCGCTCGGGGCGCAGGTGGGCAAGCGCGTCGACGGCCAGGCACTGCTCGGGGCATTCGGAGTCCTGATGATCGTCGTCGCAGCCCTCATGTTCCGTCCGCGGCGCGGTGGCCACGACCGCGATGTGCGCCTGACTCGAGCGACCGCGCCGCGTCTGCTGCCGCCGCTCGCCGGCACCGGGTTCGCCGTGGGGGCACTTTCGGGGTTCTTCGGCATCGGTGGCGGCTTCCTCATCGTGCCGGGGTTGATCTCCGCCACGGCAATGCCGCTGCTCAATGCGATCGGATCCTCGCTCGTGTCCGTATCGGCCTTTGGCGCGACCACGGCCGCAAGCTATGCCGCCTCGGGGCTCGTCGCTTGGCGCGTAGCGGGGCTGTTCATCCTCGGCGGCGCGGCGGGCGGGTACGCCGGTGTCCGAACCGCAAGGGCGCTGGCCGAGCGCAAGCGTCTGCTCGCGATCCTCTTCAGCGCGATCGTCGCTCTGGTGGGCATTTACGTCACGGCCAGGGGTCTTTGGCGCTTCCTGTGAGCGGTCCGGTGAGCCGCGGATGTCGGCTTCGCGAGCCGGCCCGCCGGTGTGTGAGACTGCAGCGCTTCGAGCGCGGCCACGAGCGCATCGGGACTGACCGGCCCGCGCGTCACCCGGGTGCGAGGATCGCTGCGCAGGTGACTCGGGAGCGACCAGAGGCTCTCCAGGATCACGACGGCCTTCAGATGATGTCCGGCCAGCTCGCGCAAGGCGCACAGGGCTTCCGTCGCGCGCGCGCCCGAAGCCATGAGCGAGTTCAACACGAGCAATTGGAGTGCCGAGTGCTCTCGGGCGAGCGCGGCCGCTTCGGACAGGTTCGCGGCCAGGAGCGTTGCGTATCCGGCGGTGCGCAGGAGCCCGTGCATGGCGTTACGGGTTCCCTCATCCCGATCGAGGATGAGCACCAAGGGGGAGGGGATGGCTTGCGCGACAGGGATGGAGCGGAAATCTGCAAACACTGCGTACTCTCGAAGGCGGACAGCGAAACCCTCTCACCGGGCGCGGCAACGGGGCTCCCGGGACCGTGGTGAACCGGCGCTCGGCCGAGGAGCGGGTTCAGAGCATTCCCTGCCTCGGCAATATGACAGATGATTTTTCCCCGGCGGGCTATGCGTATTCCACGCAAACGCCGGCCGCTTCACGCCCCGCTTCGCTGCTCCGCCCGCACCAGCAGGACCGGAACGGGCGTGTGGCGCACGATGTACTCCGCGTCACTGCCCAACAGGAGGCGCGCGAGGCCACGACGTCCGTGAGTTCCGCAAACGATGAGATCGGCGGGCCATTCGCGCGCGCGCTGCACCACGCAGGCACCGACCGCCACGCCGATTTCCTCGATGAGAGCGCTCTTCGCGGACACGCCGGCGCCGCGCACGCGTGACTCGGCTTCCTGCAGCAGGTCCTGGCCGATTTCGCGCAGTCTGCGTGCGCCGGCCTCGAGGTTGACGGCGGCGATGTCGCCGGAGGCAATCTGCCACTCGTTGACGACGTGCAGGAGAAGGATTTCGGCCCCTTGATTGCCCGCGAGCCCGATCGCCTCGCCAAGTCCGCGCGCGGCAGCCGGGCTTCCATCGATCGGAACGAGTATCCGCTGGTACATGCAACTCTCCCATGCGTTCGCCTGATGTCCCTACACTACGGAGCGCGAGCGCGGGGCGCAAGGTCGAAGCCGCGCACGGCCGGGGTGCCGCGGAGGTGAACCCGTACCGGCGGGCTCCGCATTAATGCGTATTCCCTCCTGCGCGCTGCGACCCGACACTCATATCGCAATGCGATAAAGCTCTGGCGTCACGGACGTGACGCCGCGAGGAGAGTGCTAGCGTGAATACGATGACGAGCGGCAAGGTCGAATCTGCAGTCGACACATCGCGCCGGAGGTTTCTCGGCAATGCCGGGACCGTGGCGCTTTTCACGGGACTCGCCGGCGCGGCCGATCGCGGCGCGCGCGCCGCGCAGTCGGGGGCGCAGTCCTCCGGGATGTCCGGCCTCACATCGATCGCCACCGTACATACGGTGGCGGCCGATCCAACCCGCCTGCCGCCGCCCATCCATCGCTCGCACGCGATCCATCACGACATCGCGCTCGAGGCGCGGGAACTGCGCGCCGGCCTCGCGGACGGCTGCGAGTTCCTCTTCATGACCTGGGGCGGGCAAATTCCCGCGCCCATGATCCGGGTGCGCCAGGGCGATACGGTCACCCTCACGGTGAGCAGCGCCGCGAGCAACGAGAGACCGCATTGTCTCGACATTCATGCGGTATACGGGAGCGGAGGGGGCGCCATCGCGACCATGGTGCCCCCCGGCGGCACGCGCCGGGAGTTCTTCAAGTGCATCTATCCGGGCGCCTTCATCTACCACTGCGCGGTCATGGGCATGGACGAGCACATCAGCCGCGGAATGTTTGGCATGATCCTGGTCGAGCCCTACGAGGGTCTGCCGGCGGTCGATCGGGAGTTCTACATCGGGCAGCACGAGCTCTACACCCGCGAGCCCTTCGGCTCGAGCGGCCTCTTGCACTTTGATTTCGCAGCCATGACCCGCGAAGACCCGAACTTCGTGCTCTTCAACGGCAGGGCGGAGGGACTCACCGCCGGGGCACTGGGGGCGATGCAGGCGAATGCCGGCGAGACGGTGCGAGTCTTCATGGTGAACGGGGGGCCGAACCTCACCTCGAGCTTCCATCCCGTCGGCAACGTCTGGAAGCGATGCTGGCCGCAGGGCGCGCTCGCCAATTCCCCGCTCGGCTATGTGCAGACCCAGCCGGTCGCTCCAGGGAGCTGTTTCGTCGGTGACATGGAGCTGCCGGCGGGTGAGACGATCAAGCTGGTCGATCACGCGCTGTCGCGCGTCGCGCGCAAGGGCCTCATGGCCGAGATCGCCGTCTCCGGCGCGGCCGATCCGGCGCTGTTTCGCGCGCTCGCCTGACGGAGGTCTCCCGAGAGAGCGCAGGTCGCGGGAACCTGCCCGGGAGTCCCGGGTGAGGTGGTGGCGCTCGCGCCTCAAGCGACCTACGGGGTGCTGCGATCCGAGCAAGTGATGGCAGGAAAACAGAGCGCGGGGCTGCTCATGTTCCGGGAAGCCGCCGGAGCGCTCGAAGTGCTGCTGGTGCACCCCGGAGGTCCGTGCGCAAGATCATAAAGGGTCAGCCGCCCTTCATCGACCAACTGGAGAGGCACCTGAGGCATCACCTCGTGATCCATGAGGCGCAGCGTCCAAATTTGAAGTAATTTATCCGAAACAGTCTATAAGCAATTGATAAGACAATAACAATTTGTGTGGCGCAACGGATTGGGCAGATGCGACCCAAGTACGGTCACCGACGAGCATTGACTCGCCGGTGATCCGAGAGGGTATAAATCGCCGCGGCCAGCGATCTTAATCCCTCAGGTATTCCAAGGTTCCGCGCCCGCTCCACCGTGCCGCCCGACAAGCCGACCAGCCTCGCCGCCGCGCTCGCCCACTCGCAAACCGGGAAGCTGCGGCGTTTCTTCTCGTTCCGGGTGCGAAATGCCGCGGACATTCCCGATCTCACCCAGGAGGTTTTCCTGCGCATGCTGCGGATCCCGGACCGGGATGCCATCCGCTCCCCCGAGGCCTACCTGTTCACGGTCGCCCTGCACGTCGCTCAGCAGCACGCGATGCAGGATTCCGCCATGGGCCCTGCCGAGCGCGCCGAGGAGCTTCTCGCGCAACTGCCGGCTTCGCCCGATGCGGATCCGCTCCTGCAGGTCCACCGTGAGCAGTGCCTGGAGGCGCTCACGCGCGCCCTCGAGGGAATGTCGCCCAAGGTGCGTGCGACGTTCCTGCTGCACCGCCAATACGGCATGACATTGAAGGAAATCAGCCGCGAGCTGCGGGTGTCCTTCCCGATGGCCAAGAAGTACCTCGCGAAGGCGCTGCAGCAGATACACCGGCACCTGGACACGGACCTGGACACGGAGTAGGGGAGCTGTGAGACCTCAGATGGGCAAACGGTATTCTCCCGAGGTGTACGCAAGAGCCTGCGAGTGGTTCGTTGAATTTCGCTCGGCCTCGGCCGATGAGCAGATGCGGCGCGCCTTCTACGGCTGGCTGCAGCAGGCTCCAGCACACATGGCGGCGTACCTCGATGTCGCCTCGAGTTGGAACTGGACCGGGACGCTCGATGTCAGCGCGCGCTTTCCGCGGGCGAAGCTCATTGCCGAGGCGGACGAGTCGGACAACCTCCTCGTGCATCCGGGCGTTGCCGCCTCGGGCAGGGCCAGCACGCGCCGCGGTGGCGGCCCATGGCGACTTGCGCCCGCCCGCGCGGCGATCGTCGCCGGCACGCTCGCCCTGATCGCCGTTGCAGTCGTTGCGGCCTGGATGCTCGGCGGCGCCGGTCCCGTCTATTCCACGGGAATCGGTCAGAAACGGCTCATCAGGCTCGCCGATGGGTCGATCGTTCACCTGAACGCGCAGTCGCGCATCATCGTGCGCTACACGAGGACCCGGCGCGAGATCGACCTGCTGCGGGGCCAGGCCTTGTTTGTGGATACGTATGAGCCGGATCGGCCCTTCATCGTGCGCAGCCGCGGAGCCGTGGTGCGCGCCGTCGGGACGCAATTCGACGTCAACCAGCTCGAGGCCAAAACGATCGTGACGGTGATCCAGGGCAAGGTTGCCGTCGCGCAACAACCCCGCCCGGTGCCCGTATCACACCGGTCGCGGCCGCCTTTCCATTACGCCGTACCGCGGCTTCGCACGGTCTACCTGAGCGCCGGGGAGCAGCTCACGGTTACTCCGGCACGGCACATGCGGCCCGTACGCACCAATGTGACCGACGCCATCGCCTGGACTCACCACGAGCTCATCTTTACCGCGACGGATCTGCGCGATGTGGTCCAGGAATTCAATCGGTACAACACCCGACCGCTGGTGATCGCCTCGCCATCGCTCGAGGACTTCAAGATCGACGGCGTGTTTTCCTCCACGAATCCGAAATCGCTGATCGCATTTCTTCAGCAGTATCCCGGCGTCAAGGTGACGGAGACCGCGGAGGATGTCTTCATCTCCCGACAGTAGTCCGGATGAATGAGCCAGGGAGGCGGGGGGTATAAAGCAGCGCTTCGAGCGCTCTTTATACCCATCGCCGGCCGACGCGGCCTGCCGCGAACCGATGCCGGCGAGTGCATCATTAAAACCAACCGGGGGAAGAGTCATGCGAGCCACCGCCATCGCCGCCGCAGTGGGTCTGGCATTGATTGGGGTCTCGGGCGCCGCCGCGGCGCACTCCACGAACGATCGGGTACGGACCAATATCCCACCGGAGGCGCTCGGACCGGCGCTGCGCAGCCTCGCGCAACAGTTCGGCTTTCAGATCGTCTATCCGTCGAAGGATATCGCCGCGCTTCGCACCCGCGGCGTGACGGGCAGCTTCACGTTGGCGGAGGCTCTCGAGCACGCGCTGGCCGGCACCGGCCTGACGTTCCGGTACGTCGATCTGCATACCATCACCGTACTGCCGATCGCCCGGGCTCAGGCGATGACCGATGACCCGCCGGCCGATTCTCCACGGCGACCCGGCCGGGCAGGGGAGGTGCCGCAAGCGGCGGATCCGCAGCCCGCCGAGCGTCCCACGGGCGCCTCGCAAGGCGATCCGGCTCCACAGGCGGTTGGTGCCGGCACCACGGGCCCCAACGCCACCCCCAGCAGCGCCGCTCCCACCGCGCTCGAGGAAGTGGTGGTGACCGGTAGTCGCATCAGGGGAGTCAACGCGCTGAACGCGTTGCCCGTGCAGATCTTGAGCCGACGGGCGATCCGCCTCTCGGGAGCGACCAGCGTTCCGCAGCTGCTCGAACAGGTGAGCGCGACGAGCAGCGTGGGCAGCACCACCACGGCGCAGGCGACGGGTTTCACATCCGGAGGGGTCGAAACGATCTCACTGCACGGCCTGGGCGCCGCCCGCACGCTCGTGCTCATCAATGGCCTGCGCACGCCCGTCAGCACGACGGGCGACTCGGTCGATGTTGGCGCCATTCCACTCGCGGCGGTGCAGCGGGTCGAGGTGCTGGAGAACGGCGCTTCCGCGGTCTATGGCAGCGATGCCATCGCGGGAGTCGTCAATTTCATCCTGAAGTCGGATTTCCAGGGTCTTGACACGAGCGCGACGGTGGGCACGCCGACCCGATCGGGAGGCGGGACCTCGGAGAACCTGTCGCTCTATGCCGGCTTGGGATCCCTCGAGCAGGACCACTACAACATCGGCATCGGCCTCGAGTACGACCACAAGGCTCCCATCATGGGCGCCTCGCGCCCGTATGCCACCCGCTACAGTCCCGGCTACGGCAACGATGTGACCTCCTTCTTCGCCTTCCCGGCGAATGTGCTGATTCCCCCGAACGCGGTGCTCGCCCACGGCGGCGTGTACAACCCCGAGGTGGGCAACTGTGCGCCGACTTCGATCAACGACCAGAATTACCCGACGCAATGCCGCTTCGACAACTCGCCCTATGATTCCCTGCAGCCCAAGCGCTCGAGGTACAGCGCCTTCCTCAACGGCACCTACCAGCTGACGGCATCGAGCCGGCTCTACGGCAATGCGCTCTTCTCGCAGGTGAGGCAGACGACCTATACGCAGCCGGTGCCGCTCGCGTTCCTGAATCCCCTCCTGCCCGGCAATCCCTACATTGCCTACCTCGCGAACCTGCTCGCGACGCAGTATCCCGGATACAGCAATCCGAACGCCAAGCCGGGGCAGGGCGCATTCCTGCTGCCGCCCACCAGTCCCTATTATCCGACGGCGTGGGCGGCTCAGCATGGGCTTGCCGGACAGCCCCTGAACCTCATTTATCGCGATTTCGCGAACGGCATCCGCCAGACGCTCGACACGACGAATACGACGCGTGTGGTGGGCGGCGTCAAGGGCCATTCCCTCGGGTGGCATTACAATGCCTCGCTCCTTTACGGCCAGGTGGCGCTCTACGACAACCTCGAGAGCGGCTGGCCGCTTTATTCGAAGATCATGCCGCTGCTCGACTCCGGCGTCATCAATCCCTTCGGCCCGACGCAGGATGCGAGCGCGCTCGCGCAGGCCCAGGCCGACCAGTTCGTCGGCCAGGACTACTCGTCCAAGACCTCGCTCTCGAGCCTCGATGCCAGCGCCACGCGCAGGATCGCGCAGCTGCCGGCCGGACCGCTGCGGCTCGCGGTGGGCGCTGAGCTGCGGCGCGAAACCTACGACTATTCGCCTGCGCTCGTCCTGCAGCAGGGCAACGTCGGCGGGCTCGGCGGCAATTCGCTCCCGGAGTCCTCCTCGCGGACCGCGCAGGCCGCCTACTTCGAATTGAACGGCTACCTGCTGCGCTCGCTGCAGGCGGACGTGGCGGTGCGCTGGGATCACTACCAAGGCGTTGGCAGTACGGTCAATCCCCAACTCTGGCTGCATTGGCGGCCGCTGCGGTGGCTGCAGCTGCGCGGCTCGGCGGGGACGGGATTCCGCGCGCCCTCGCTCCCCGATCTCTACGCGCCCCAGACTTTCAACGTCACCTCGAACGGGACGCGCGATCCCATCCAGTGCCCGGTATTCAATCCGAACAATCCCGCCTGCAGCGAGCAGTTCACGACCCTCATCGGCGGCAATCCCAATCTGAAGCCGGAGAAGTCGGTCAACTATACCCTGGGCACGGTGCTCGAGCCGGTGCGCAATCTGCGCCTCGGGCTCGACTCCTTCTGGATCTATCTGCGCCATGAGATCGTGCCCGGCGGATTGCCGTACAGCGTGATCCTGCAGAACGCCCAGACGGCATCGGAATTCGCAAGCTTCGTCACTCGCGATGCGGCGGGCAACATCGTCTCCATCAGTCAGACCAACCAGAATCTCTTCAAGACCTAC
Organism: Gammaproteobacteria bacterium; assembly: GCA_027452045.1. Lineage (GTDB taxonomy): Bacteria > Pseudomonadota > Gammaproteobacteria > Steroidobacterales > Steroidobacteraceae > 13-2-20CM-66-19. The sequence goes on along the minus strand of DAIDHH010000141.1, from coordinate 53,644 downwards.
CTGAGCGGACTCGACATCAACCTGAGTTACGACTGGCGGCTCGGTCCGGGGGAGGTTTTCGTGCGGGGCAACGGCGCGTATTTCTACAAGTTCGCCGTTCAGAACTTCGATGGAAGCTGGACCGATGTGATCAATCAGGGTCTGTCACAGGTCGGTGAGGCCGGAGGGGTCATCGTGCGCTGGCGCCACAGCCTGACGCTCGGGTATCGCACGCCCTCATGGGAGCTTTCGGTGACGCAGCAGTACCAGGAGCCATATCTCGACACCCCATCGACAGTCACGCGGGTGCCGCGGCACGTCTCGGCTTACGACACGCTCAACACGCAGGGCTCCTACACGGGCCTGCGGCACTTCGACTTCACGGTCGGGGTGATCAACCTCTTCAATCAGAACCCCCCGTATACGAACTATGGGTCCATCGCGAACAACTTCGTCGGCGGTTACGACCTCTCCTATGGGGATCCGCGTGGCCGATACGTCTATGCAACCATCAGCTACGACCTGCATTGACGGTGGACGCCTGCGGGCCGCTGATATCGCCGCCTAGTGGCTCGAGGAGACCTATTTCCCCGTGGGAATGCCTGGAGCAGACATGAGACGATGTGTGCTGATGATTGCCGGGGTTCTCGCCGCCGGCGGGGCGGTCTCGCCCGTGCTGGCGGGCGCGGCGCCCGATTTCCCCGCCCTGAGCCGCATCGTCGCGGTATCCGGCTACGAGCAAGGGCTCTCGGGCGCCATCGCGCAGCAGCTGCGGGAGCAGGGTCTGCATCCACGCACGGACAATATGTCCGATGTGTGGGTGACGGTGGGCAGCGGGCTGCCGCACCGGCTCATCGTCGCGGCCATCGATCAGCCCGGCTACATCGTCAGTGCCATCGACTCGAAAGGGTATCTGCGCGTGCAGCGCCTGCCGCAGCGCGAGCCGAACGCCGTTTTCGATACTTTGAGCTTCGCACAACCCGTACGTGTCTTGACGCCGAAGGGGGTGCTGAACGGCGGCTTCGCGGGACTCAGCATTCATCTGACCGCGGATCATCTGAATCCCCCCTCCATGAGCACGGTGGGGAATCTGCACGTGGATATCGGGGCGACTTCCGCTGCCGAGGCTCGCGCGGCCGGCGCCGACCTCCTCGAGCCGGTGGCGCTCGCACAGCCCCCGATCACCGTCGGGGCCGACGATGAGGCGGGCGCCTCGGCGGGCGATCGCTTCGGCTGGGAAGCGCTGCTTGAAGCGGCGCAGGGACTTGGCGATGCGCGGCTGAGGGGAACCACGACCGTTGCATTCGTCACGCAGCAATGGCTGGGGGGGCGGGGCCTCGCGCGGATGCTGACGGAAGTGCCGGCAGAGGAAATGATTTTCGTGGGCCGCGTGAATGCAAAGCCCTCGGCAGGGGATGGGGCGGTGCCGCTTCCCGGTGATGGGGTCCTGGTCGGCACGGGCGCGGCGGGCGCGGACGCCTTGCCCGATGCGTTGCTGAGCCTCGCGCGGGAGCACCACATCCTCGCGAAAGCCGTCCCGGCCCGGCCGCCCCTCATTCTCGGTTTCGGACCCAGGCCTCAGCTTCCCGCGCGGATGGCACTGCTCGGGGTGCCCACGCGTTTCCCGGCCACGCCGGCGGAGACGTTCTCCCGGGCGGATCTGCGCAATCTGACGCGATTGATCGAGGAGTACCTCGAGGAGCCGCTCACGAAGATGAGCGCCGCGCATGATCCGTTCGATGCCGCGCGTGCGCCCTCATCCGAGGCCGGCCAGACGCTGTTCGATGAGGCACGGGCACCCGATGCAAACGTGCTGAAAACGCTCCGGACCATGACCACCGCCTATGGGGCGAGCAGGCACGAGGAGGGCGCGCGCGAGGCCATCCTCAGCCGCTTGCCGGCCTGGGCGCGTTCGCTCGCACACGTCGATCCAGCCGGCAACCTGGTGCTTCACCTCGGTCACGCGGTACCGGGCGTCCATGCGCCGACGATTCTTTTTGTCGCGCACATGGACGAGATCGGATATCAGGTGACGGCCATCAAGCCCGACGGTGACCTCGTCATTCGCGAGCTGGGCGGCTTCTATGGCCGCTACTACCTGGGCCACGTCGCTCTGGTTCATCTGCCCGATGGACGCAGCATCGGCGCGGCGCTCGGCCTGCCCTCCGGTTGGAACAAGCCCGGCTTCAAGTGGCCGCCGGCGCTGAAGACGCTCGGCGAGTCGGCGGAGGCTTACGTCGGGACCGGCTCTCGCAGCGCCACCGAGCGGCTCGGCATCGAGGTGGGAGACTTCCTCACCATCCCGAAGGTCTATCGCCCGCTCCTCGGATCGCACTTCGAGGTGCGCAGCATCGATGACCGGGCGGGAGACACGGCCCTGATCGAAACGGTGCGCGCGCTCGGGCCCCATTTTGCGCAACGCTTTCCCGGCCGGCAGCTGACGTTCCTCTGGGCCACGCGCGAGGAGCTCGGACTCGAGGGTGCGGCCGCCTACGCCGCACGGGTGGCCCGCCTCGGCCGGGAGCCGGATGTGGTGTTCGCGGTCGACATGTTCGTGAGCAGCCAGTCTCCGCTCGAGACCCGGCGCTATGGTGACCAGCCGCTCGGCCAGGGCTTCGTGGTGCGCGCCGTCGACCTGTCGCACGTTGATTCGCCCGCCGACGTCGCGCGGGTGGTCGCGCTCGCCCGCGCACATCACATTCCGGTGCAGTACGGCGTGACCGGAGGCGGTAACGACTCGGCGGTGTACACGCGGTACGGCGCCAACGCCGTGGCGCTTGGATGGCCGACCAAGTACTCGCATTCCCCGGCCGAGCAGTCCGACACCCGGGACGTCTATGCGCTCAGTCGCATCTGCACGGTGCTTGCCAAAGACTATTAGGCGGCGCTGGATCGAGGCTCCTGTCCCGCCCGGCGCGGTGTTCGGCAACGCGCGCACTCGCCGATGTCCCTGCTGCACCATTGGGTCCACCCGGGAAGCGCGATCCACCGGGCGAACGACAGGCGAGGATTCTCGGCCGCCCCTGTGGGAGCTGAGCGCGCATTCAGCGGGCGCACGGGGGCAGGGCGCGCGAGCCGGCGGGTAATGCCGTATCCTTGAGGCCGGCACTCCTCGGGATAGGGATCGATGAACGGCGCGGAACTTTTCGTTGCGGCTCTCGAGAATGAGCGTGTCGAGCGGATATTCGGGGTTCCGGGAGAAGAGAATCTCGGTGTCGTCGAGGCCCTGCGCCGCTCCCCGATCGAGCTCGTGCTGACCCGTCACGAACAGGCCGCCGCCTTCATGGCCGCCACGCACGGACGACTGACCGGTGAGCCGGGAGTGTGCCTCTCGACGCTCGGCCCCGGAGCACTGAATCTCACGACGGGCGCCGCCTACGCCGGACTCGGTGCGATGCCGATGGTCATGATCACGGGCCAGAAGGGCATCCGCACGCACAAGCAGGGGCGCTTTCAGATCGTGGACATCGTTTCGACCATGCGGCCTCTCACGAAGATGGCTCAGCAGATCGTCAGCGCCGCGACGATTCCCTCGACGGTGCGCGAAGCGTTCCGCATCGCGCGCCAGGAGCGCCCAGGTCCCGTGCACCTGGAATTGCCGGAGGACATTGCAGCGGAGGAGGCCCCGGCCATCGCGCTGGCGCCCCCCCTTGCGACTGTCATGCCGGTTGCTCATCCGCTGGCGCTCGATCGCGCCGCGAAGCTGATCCTCGAGGCCGAACGTCCTTTGGTCATGCTCGGCGCGGCGGCGAGCCGCCCGCGCCTCGCCGAGGCGCTGTCGGCGTTCGTGAGGCGAGTGCAGATCCCCTTCTTCAACACCCAGATGGGCAAGGGGTCGGTCGCGGGCGGCTCCGGGCTTTACATGGGGACCGCCGCGCTCTCCGAGCGAGACCACGTGCACCGGGCGATCGACCGCGCGGATCTCATCATCTCGATCGGTCACGACACGGTCGAGAAGCCGCCGTTCCTGATGGGTCCCGGCGGGCCCAAGGTGTTGCACGTCGGCTACCTGCCCGCCACGGTCGAGGAAGTCTACTTTCCGCACGCGGAGCTGATCGGGGACATTGGCGGGAGCCTGGCGCTGCTCGCCGACCGCCTGGAGGGCAAGCTTCCGCAAGCCGCAGCGCTGCTTCCGCTGCGAGAAGAGATTCTCGGGCGCATCGCCGAGCGGGCAGAGGAGAGCCGCTATCCGCTCACTCCGCAGCGCATCGTGCACGAGGTGCGCCGGGTGATGCCGCAGGACGGCATCGTCTGTCTCGATAACGGCATGTACAAGATCTGGTTCGCGCGCAATTACCGCACTCAAGTGGCAAACACACTGCTGCTCGACAATGCGCTCGCCACCATGGGGGCGGGACTGCCCTCGGCCATCATGGCCTCGCTCCTGTACCCCGGGAGACGGGTGCTCGCCGTGTGCGGTGATGGCGGCTTCATGATGAACTCGCAGGAGCTCGAGACGGCGGTGCGTGTCAGGGCGAACCTGGTGGTCTTGATACTGCAGGATGACGCTTACGGCATGATCCGCTGGAAGCAGGCGGTCGATGACTTTCCCGACTTCGGGATGACCTTCGGCAACCCGGACTTCGTCACCTACGCAAATGCGTACGGCGTGAAGGGCGCGCGCGTGGAGAGCGCGCAGATGCTTGCGCCGACACTCGAAGCCGCCTTCGCCGGCGGCGGGGTCCAGCTGGTCGTCGTGCCGATCGATTATTCCGAGAACATGCGCGTCCTGGTGCGGGAACTGCGCGACCAGGGCTTCTCGGCAGGCACCCCTGCAGGGTGATCTCGGCGTTGGCTGCGCGGGCGCTCCGGCACGGACGGCCGGCCCGATCGGCTCTCCTCGATCGGGCCGGCTCCGGCAAGATCAGGGCGCGATCAGAAGTTGACCGTGGCCGTCTGATTGGCCGTGACGGTCGCGGCCGTGCCGTTGGCCGGCAGAAAGGTCACGGTCGTCGCACCGGTGCCCGAGGTGCTGGTGCATGCCACCGCCAGTGTATAGGCCCCGGTGGGCAGGAAGGCCTGGCTGTAGCTGTATCCCGAGGAAGATTCCACGATTTCCGGCTCGACCAGCGGTGTGAGGGTGCTCGAGAGGCTCGTGAGGGTCCCTGAGAAAATGTAGACATGGGCATTCGGCAGCGGACCCGTGCCGGATGTCGCCCCGGCGAGACAGGCGGCATTGCTCTGCAGGGTCTGGAGGGCCACGGAGCCGCTGAGGGTGCCCACCTGCTCATCGTTCACCAGACGCAATGCGGGCTTCAGGAGGTACTCCTGCAGGCCGCCGCTGGTCGTCTGCCCCGGCGGCGCCGTGATCGACTGCTGCAGCATGAAGTCGATGGTGAAATTGGCCTGCTGCCCGACAGCCATGGTAAAGCCCTGCACCAGTTTCAGGCCTGTCTGGGCGCTGCTCGGGATGATGAGCGGATACTGCGCGCCGTTGATCTCGATGTAAGAGTTCGCCACCGTGCCGTCCGCGGCGGCGCTGACGAGCAGGCGGATCCAGTCATAGTTGCCGGCGGGCACCGAGGCTCCGGAGAGGAGCGAGGCCTGATTGCCGTTCTGTTCTTTGAGCAGGTCGATCGTCTCGGGCGAGCTGAAATTGAAGGTGAGGGCATTGCCGCCGCCGCTCGGTTGCAGTTCGACGCCCGTAAAGGAAACGACCACCGAGCTCGCCGAATCGACCGGTCCATCGGTGATGCCGAGGTTCATGGTGCTCGAGCCCGGTCCGCCGCCGCCGCCGCACGCGGCGAGCAACGGCAGCGCGAGGCATGCCAGGGCGATGGGGCGCAGAGGGCGCCACGCAATGGATCGACGGATGGTGTGTCTCATATCGCTCAGCCTCGAAAAGTAGATTAGTCGGACGTCCCCCAGATGCCGCGTCCTGCGCTCGTAGATTCCCATAACGTCGGCGGGTCGATTCGGCTTCAAGACGGAATGTGAATTCGGTCGCCCTTGATGTTCCGCCATTGCCCGAAATGCGACCAGGGGACGGCCAAGGTCGTCTGGCCCTGGCGACAGGGCGCGGCCCACTGGAGGTGCATCGCGCGGCCGCGGTGGCCGTCGGCCCGAGGGGCGGCCCGGATGTGGATTTTCGCCGCGGCACATTGAGCTCTTGCCCGGTATCATCCGATGCCGATGGTCAACCCCGAGCCCTGCCGGGGAACCCTTGGCTCGAAGGGCGAGTACAGATCGAAGCGAGACCCGGAGTGCTCGTATGCCGATTCATGAACGTGATCCCTGGCGTCGCCCCTACTTTTCCGGGACGAACTGTCCCCCGGACGTTCACATTCCGACCGATGATGCCGATGCGTGGCGCTGGTATCCCCGACATCGCTGGGTCTACAACAAGCTGCTGGTCGCCGAATCCCAGGGAATCGAGTGCGCGCCCCATGGCATCGAGCCCACGCACTACCCGGTGTTCAGCAAACCGGTCATCAATCTGGAGGGCATGGGCGTCGGTTCGAGAATGCTTTGCAGCCCGCAAGACTATGAGTCACACCTGAGCGCCGGACACATGTGGATGCGCCTGTTGACGGGTGAGCACATCAGCACCGATGCCGCGGTGGTCGAGGGAAAGGTGTGCGACATTCGCCACGCCAAAGGCATCTCCCTGCCCGGTGGCCTGTTCGACTATTGGATCATCGAGGCGCAGCCGCGGCCGGCGCTCGAGGTGTATCTGTCAGGCTGGATCGAGAGACACCTCGAGGACTATACGGGCATGGTGAACCTCGAATCGATCGATGGGCACATCATAGAAGCCCACTTGCGGGTCACGGACCAGTGGCCCGACCTCTACGGGGCGCAATGGCTGAGCTCGGTGGTGGAGCTGTACTCCAAGTCGAGCTGGCCGCCGGACCTCGCATCGCGGCGCGACAGCTTCAGCATCGCGCTGTTTGGCCCCCATGGCCACGCCTATCGGCATCCCGAGGAGCGCATGATTCGCGAACTGACCGCCGAGCCGTGCATCAGCAGTGTGCAGATCACCTTTCATGCCGACCGGCCGGCCGCGGTCCATGCCATGCCCCCGGGGGGATTTCGGCTCGCGGTCATCAACGCCTGGAATCTGGATGCCGGGTGCCGGGCGAGGGATGAGCTGCGCGCCTTCTTCGGACTCGCCGGGGCGCGGATGGAACCCGAGCCGAGCGCACTCACGCCCTCGCCGGTCTTGGCGACAGGCTCCCGCTGAAGGGTTTGCCCTGCCCGGCCCCGGGCAAGGATGTGCAGTACGCCATCAAGGCGTTCTGCTTCGCGTGGCTGAGACTGCCGAGGCGACGGGGGTGGTGGCTCAGTGAGTGGACCGCCCCCGGAGCATCAGCAGCACCAGGCCATGTTGCGGTACGGATATCCGGATCCGTCCGTTCCGCAACGTCACGTGCTGAGGCTTGGCCAGCCGCCCCGCCTGCCTCAGCTCGGTGATCTGCGCCGGTGTCGGCCAGGCGGGCCGGCCCATTGCGTCATAGAGGCTGAGCACGTTGCTGTGCCGGTCATCGACTCTCCAGAGCAGAGCCGGGCTCGATGCGGATACTCCATCGATGCGCAGGTCGAAGATCCGCTCGCTGCGCTTGGCGGGCGGCGGGGTGTAGTGGGGACCCGTGCCGTCGGGCGGTGAGTAGTTCCACAGCGCCATGGCAAGGTCGCCCTTGCGGGTGCGGGTAATCAACGCCGAGTGAGCGCGTGGATCGAGCCTGATGGTGCCGAGCTTGTGCAGCAAGGCGAAGGCATTGAAGGCCGCCTTTGGAATGTCATCTTCTGCTATCAGGCCGAAGCCGCCGTAGAACGGGGTGCGTATCACTCCTCCCTCTTCGAATACATCCGAGAACGTCCAGTAGCTCATGGCTTGGACCAGGCCATCACAGCGAGCGATGGTCGTCGCCAGCCACGGCCCCATATAGGGAGTATCGGTGACGTCCGGCTCGTTCGAGTAGCTGGCGTTGTACTCGGAGAAAATCAGCGGCAGATGCGGATAGGCGGAACGCGCGATTTCCCGATGCACTTTGCGCACTGCGCGACAGACCATCGCCCGCCGCGGGATCTTCTGGTGGGTGCCGAAGACGTTGGCCGCGGTGTCATTGGCATAGACATGGGTGCTCACGAAATCGATGGGCGCCCGGACCTGGGCCACATGGCGCAGGAATGCGCTCACCCATGCCGCCTGCGCCGTGGCCGGACCGCCGACCCGCAGACGAGTATCGACGCTCTTCAGCGCCCGCACGGTGTGGTCGTACAGCGTGAAGTAGGTCTGCTGCTTGGGCACCCCGCCCCAGAAGTCGAGATTAGGCTCGTTCCAGACCTCGAAATACCATTTGGAGACCTCGTCGATGCCGTAGCGCGAGATCAGATGCCTCGCCATGGCGCGAATCATGTCGTCCCACTGCGCGTAGCTGCGCGGTGGGGACACGTTCGGGTGATACCAGAATGGATGGATCTTCTTCGGATCGCTCGCCAGTGACGGGGGCATGAAGTCGAGCTCCACGAACGGACGCACACCCCGCGCTTCGAGCGCATCCATGATCTGATCGAGGTAGGAGAAGTTGTACGGATGCCGCGCGCCCGTGGGCTTGTCGTAGAAAAGCGCCGTGTGACCGCCGGCAATGCCGACGCCACGGTCGAGAAGGCCATGGAACCGCACATAGCCGATGCCGGTGTGCGATTTCATCATCGCGAGGTCGCGCTGATAGTTCGCCCGCAGTACCAGCACCGCGCGCCCGGAGCCGAACACGCGCTCCCAGAAGTGTGGGAAGGGTCGACCGGAGGCGTTCGCCTCGATGCGCAGGTGCTCCACGACGTTCGCCGCAGGTGCTGCGGCGCGGCTCGCGGGACTCGCGATTGCCAGCCAGCCGATGAGGACGGCGATGATAGCGATGGTGCGGTGCATGGGTTTTTCCTCGAAATACAGCCGGAACACGGTGGGATCTCCCCTTCAATGCGCTTTAACTGAGGGCGGAACGGCGTGGCGTGGCAGACAATAGAGCTCGCAGACCGTCGCGGCGACATAGCCGGCGGCGGTGGCGAATGCTCCGCCACCGGCAAGACTGCGGGCGTTCATGGGATCCACCTGTTCCGACACGATGCCCCCGTCCCACGGGCTCGCGCGCAGGATCTTCATCGCGAGGGCCTGTCCGGCTCGCAGGCGCAGGTGATCGGCAATCGACCAGCTGGTCGTGGCCGGTAACCTGTAGCTTCCGGGCAGTCCATAGGGCTTGCCGGCGTTCGAGTACTTGAAATGCCTCGAATGCAGCCAGCGGTAGGTGCGGATGAAGAGCGGATCGTCCTCGTCAATGAATCCCAGGGCCGGCAGCTTCATGAGCGAGCCCGGCGGAACGTCATCGAACGTGTAGTGCCTGCCGTCCCAGCCGAACGCGAAGATCGGACCGCGCGCGCCCGGCGCGCCCGTGGCGACGAGCCTTCGCATCACTGCAGTACGCAGACGCCGCGCCTTGCCGTCCAGGGCACGCCCGGTCGCCGGATCGCCCAACGCACGGTACAGAACGGCCGCATCGCGCAATGCGCGCCACACGAGCGCATTGTCGTACGTTTCGTAGCGCGAGCGCCGGTTTTCATCTTGCGAGTCCTGCTCGGTCCAGTAAAGGCCGGCGCGCCCGCGATGCGCGGCGAGCTTCGCGAGCAGCGTGTGCAGCGCCCCCAGGTGCCGGCGCACGAAGGCGGTGTCGCCCGTCTTTCGCCAATAGGATGTGAGTGCGATGAGTGGCGCGGCATTTTCATCGAGCTCATAACCAGGCTCGAGCGTGACCCCGTCAATGAAGCGGCTATGCGTGCCGGTATCGCGCAACTGCATGCCAAGGGCGACCTCGAGCGCCCTGCGCGCGCGCGCGCGGTCGGTTGCGAGCAATGCCGGAAAGCTCCACAGCATGGAGTCACGATCCCAGTATGCCGCCGAGACGTAGTAGCGTGGCGATCGCGAGGTCACTCCGACAAACTGCTCCGTATCGTAGGTGCGACCCCAGGCGAAGAAAGAGGAAAACAGTAGATTGCGGTTCATGAACTCATCGAGCGCCGGATCGCCGGTGGTTCTCAGGCGTGGTGCGAGCCAGGCGCGCTCCTGCTCGAGCACCGTCCCGGCGCCGCGGTGCACGAGCTGCGCCGCGAGCACCTTCGAGCCGTATTCTGCGCTCGACTCCTCGAGTCCGACCGAGACGATGAAGTTTGCCGCGGCGCGCCCCCCGGGGGCAAGCACTCGCCGACATTCGACGGTGTAGGTATCGCCGGCGCGCCGGCTGCGCCCGCAGTCCGGATGGCCCAACGCCCATGCGAATACCGTATCGCTCTCCACGAAGCTGAATACGTGCGTGCGCGGTATCCACGGCGGAGCCCTCGATTGCAGCCGTTGCCCGATGATCATCGAGGGCGCATACACGACTCGTGCCAATCCGCCCCAGCGGGCGGTGATGCCGAAGCGCACGGTGCGCTGGGCGGTCCCCTCGTTCACAACCACCATGTGGATCCAGGCCGCCCGAGCCCGGGGCGGGGTCGCGTACGTGAGCGTAACGCGCACAGATCCGGTGCGAGCCTTCGCGACGGGAATCCAGTCATCGATCAGGCGCCATCCCGTCACATGGAGCCCCGCGGGTCCAGGTCCACCAGACACCCAGGGCGAAATAACGGGAGTCAGCGCTTGCTCGCGCTGCGTATTGACGCTGGAGGAGCCCTGGACCTGAAGCAGACCGCGGTCGTGCATCGACAGGACGTTGAAGCTCACGAGTGCGCCGTCGTTGGCTCGGATCTCGGGGAGCGCGATCCAGTCGTTGCCGGTGGCGATGACCGCATCGGGTGACAGAGATATGGGAACGCCGGCCGCGGCCGGCACACCGGACGGGCCATTTGTACAGGAGCCGCGCGCTGGCGCGAGCGCCAGGCCAAGGAGCACCAGCGCCGCCGCCATCTGCCGAATGCGCAGTGCGGCTGCCGGATTACGCTCAGATACGGTCATGGTCATAGCTCCACACGCAAGCCACTGGCGCGATCGAAGGCATGCAAATCCTCCCGTTTGACCCAGAGTCGAACCTGCTCCCCGACGCGCAGCGCCTCCTCGGGGCGAAGGCGCGCCAGCACCTGCCCGAGCCGGTGCGTGAGTTCCAGATGCCATTCGCTGCCTTGCGACTCGATCCGCTCGATGCGGCCGGTCAATGGCAGATCATCCGCACCTCCGGGTCGCGCGCAGAAGCATTCAGGACGCACGCCGTACTCCAGTGCGCCTTCGCCGGCCGGTACGCGCGTGGGATCGTCAAAGGACTCGGCTGCGAGAAAGTTCATCGGTGGCCAGCCGACGAATCCGGCCACAAAGCGATTTGCCGGCCGGTGGTAGACTTGGACCGGCGTGTCGATCTGCTGCACCCGTCCGCCGGCAAGCACCACTATGCGCTCACCTAGCGACAGCGCCTCGGATTGGTCGTGAGTGACGTACACCATGGTCGTGCCGAGGGAGCGGTGCAGGGTGGAGAGTTCGCGCCTCAGCTCAGCGCGCAGCGGCACATCGAGGCTCGAGAGCGGCTCGTCGAGGAGGAACACAGCGGGTTGACGCAGCATCGCCCTGCCGAGGGCCGTGCGCTGCCTCTGGCCGCCGGAGAGCTCGCGTGGATAGCGTCTAAGCATCGCCTCGAGACCGAGTTGCGCTGCGGTCCGCCTGACCCGCAAGTCGATGTTCGCGCGCGGTGTGCCACGCACCAGCAGTCCAAACGCGAGATTCTCGTATACGGTCATGTGCGGATATAGCGCGTGGTTCTGGAACACCATCGCGACGTCGCGCTGCTGGGGCGCCAGCTCGTTGACCGTCTGCCCGCCGATACGGATGACCCCGCTGGTAACGGATTCGAGCCCCGCGACCATGCGCAACAGGGTGGACTTTCCACAACCCGAGGGTCCGACAACCGCGAGGAGTTCCCCGTCCCGGGCCGCGCAGGTCACATCGCGCAACACTGCCTGACCGTCGCGCAGGATCTTCCCGACATTCTCGATCTCGAGAGCGGCCATGTCAGTCCGTGAGGCTTCCCGCGATCACCGACCGCAGGTAATAGCGTTGCGATGCCAGGAACACCAAGACCATCGGCAGTATGGTCACGGTCGCCCCCGCTGCCATAAGTCCGATGTCCTGGTAGTGCTCGCGGTCGATCGCCGCCAGGGCGACCGGCAGGGTCTGCATGCCCTCCTGCTGCATGGCGATCATCGGCCACATGAAGTCATTCCAGCTCACCACGAAAATCAATACCCCCACCGCGGCCAGCATCGGGGCCATGAGCGGCACCACGATCGAGCGGAAGATGCGCCATTCGCTAGCGCCGTCGATGCGCGCGGCATCGAGAATTTCCGCGGGGATGCCGCGCATGTAGGCCTGCACCAGCACGATACCGACCGGGTTGGCGGCGGCGGGCAGCACCAGCGCCGCATAATGGTTGATCAGGTGCACCGCGCGGAACATCTCGAACAGCGGCAGGACTAGCGCCTGGTTCGGGATAAGGACGCCAAGCATGACCAGCCATGACACGAGGCGCCTGCCGCGGAAGTCGACGCGTGCCAGCGCATAGCCGGCGGAGCCGGCGACCAGCACGGACAGTGCGGTAGTGGCGGCCGCGACGACCATTGAATTGAAGAAATACCGGCCGAGGTGCTGGCGGCGGATGATGTCGACGACATTATAGAGCGTCGGATGGTGCGGCCAGAGGGGCGGCGTGCCGGCGGCGGTCTCCGGCGCGCGCATGAGCGCGATCGAGGTCACCCACAACAGCGGAAAGAGGGTGGCGATGGCGAGAATGGCGAGCCCCAGGTAGGTCGTGACCTGCAGTGCGCGGGTACGCAGACTCACCTCACTCTCCCCGCCAGCCGGCCCGGGTGTGCCGCTGTACCCATGCGAACAGCCACATCACGGCGGTGAGCGCCATGGCGATGGCGCTCGCGGTTCCCCAGCGCCACCATCGGAAACCGCGCTCGTACATCAGCAACAGCAGACTCGTGGTGCTGCCGAGCGGGCCGCCCTGCGTGAGCACATAGGGTTCGGCAAAGAGCTGCCAGTAGCCGCTGACATCGAGCAGAGCCAGGAGGCCGAGCGTTGGGGCGAGCATGGGCACCGTGATGCGCAGCAGCCGCTGGCGCACGCCTGCGCCCTCGATGCGGGCGGCATCGTACAACTCATCGGGTATTTCCCTACGCGCTGCGGCCACGATGATCATCCCGTACCCGAACCCCTTCCAGACCACGACGAGGGTGATCGCGAGGATCGCCAGGTTCGGGCTGCCGAGCCAGTCAGGAGTGCCGAGGCCGAGCAGTGCAAGCAGGTGGTTGACCAGGCCGAAGCGGGTGTTGAGAAGATAGCGCCAACTGATCGCGATGGCGACCGTTGAGCACACGACGGGCACGAACAGCGCCGTGCGAAACAGCCCGCGCCATCGCTCGGCGATGGATTCGATCATCAGCGCGGAGATCAGGGAGAGGAGCAGCGTCGCCGGCACGCCCACCAGCACCACTACGAGAGTGACCTCGAGCGCCTGCCAAGCCTGTCTATCCCGAAGCAGATGCCAATAGTTGGCGGCGCCGATCAGGTGCAGGTTGGCTGAGTCGGCGAGCGCGTAGACATCGAAGTCGGTCAGACTGAGCCCGAACACCCCGATCAGCGGGATGAATACGAAGAGCGCGAGCAGCAAGAGCGCCGGCAGGACAAACAGCACGCCGGATGGGTGCTTGCGCGTCATGGCGAGTCCACCGGGGGCTCCCGGCCGTGGGGGGCCGTCGCCGTCGCGGGCATGGAGCGCGCCAGAAGCTCGCGACGCTTGGCGAGCCAGTCATCGACCGCGTGGTCGAACCGCCTCGTCGCGCTTCGCACCGAGACATCGCCGGCCGCCACTCGTGCAGCCATGCGACGCATGCCATCCATGATCTCGTCCCACTCCGGAATCGCCTCGAAGGGACGCACGCGTTCGAGCTGCGTGTGGAACGCCCGCAACTTGACGTCCGTGGCAAGCGGTGGCAGCCGCCACACGCCGCGCCGCGACGGCAGATCGCCCGTGATCTCGTACAGCCGGACCTGTTGTGGATCGGCCAGCATGTAGCGGATGAACTGGTGCGCCACGGAGGCACGGTGAGAGGCCCGGAACACCACGAAATCCGAGCCGCCGATGATCGAGGCGCCCGGGCCATCGGGCCCGGGCATCGGGGCGGTCATCCACAGGGCTTCGTCCCGAGGCGGCAGGAAGCGACGGAATTCACCGATGTTCCATGGGCCTGACACGTAGAACACGAAGTCTCCGCGCGCCATCTCCCACCACAGGTTGACGAGCTGGCGATCATCGATTCGTGCCGCCAGATGCCGCTGGTACAGCCCTTTGTAGAATGATAGTGCCTGCCGGAACGAGGTGCTCTCGAAATTGCCGTAGCGATCGCCGTCCCGCAACATCGGGGCCGGTTGCTGCAGGGCGAGGACTTCGAGAAACTCGTACTCGTTGGTGGGAGCGAGCAGCGGGTACTGTCCGGGACCGAGAAGACGCTTCACCGCACGCATCTGCCTCAGCCACCCGCTCCAGGTCCGGGCCGGCCGGTTGAAGCCCGCGCGCCGCAGGATGTCCGGGCGGTAGAAGAGCAGCCGCGTGTCGACATACCAGGGCACGCCGTAAGAGATCCCATCGAAGCGCGTGACTTCGAGCGCCCCGGGGAAGAGGTCGTCCGCGATCCGCCGCTGCGGCCGCAGCGCGTGCAGCGTGACCAGCATCGCCAAGTCCGTGTCACCCACCTGTGCGACATCCGGCGGATCGCCGGCCGCCACGGCCGACAGGAGTCTTACCTGGGCTGAGCTCCAGGCGAGCTCTTGCACACAGACGTGCACCCCGGGACGGCTCCTTTCAAAGCCGGGGACCATTTGCTCGAGCGCCTCCGCCTCGGAACCGATCGCCCAAACCGTCAGCCCACATGATGAGCGCGCGCAGCCCGCACAGGCAAGAACGGCCGCACCGGCGACGGCAGTCAAGAGACCTTTGGCGGCGGCGAGCCTCACGGCCGACGTCCCGCCGTGGCGCGGGCCGTAGCCGCACTGAACCACCCGCCCGTGAATTCGGCGCGCCGCAGTCCGGCGCGGATGTAGGGATTGTGTCGCATGATCCGCCAGATCAGGCCACTGCGATGGTTCTCGATCATTGCGATGATCGGACCCTGGTCAATCCCGATGAAGTCGTCATCGACCCAGCCGCGGCCCGGCACGACGTGCCCCTTGCGAGCCAGTCCGGGCTGGGTGAAGCTCGGGTTGAAGGAGTCGAGAAAACCGTAGCGGGTATAGATGATGTCGCCGTATTGACGCAACAGCGCGCGTGTCGCCGCGGTCACGTACCGGGGCGCGAACGGCAGAGAGCCGAGCACGGCGGTCGGAGCGAGCGTGCCGTCGTCATCGTCCTGATCGGTTATTCCGCGAGCGTCATAGCTGTGAAATTGCCGCAGCCGGCCCCGATACGGGGCGCGCACATTTCCCGGCCCGTCACAGGCGGTGAGCCCCCAGATGTCGGGCCCGTATCCCGCCCAGCCGTGCGGATTGTTGATGGCGTACTGGCGCTGGGCGAGAGTCGCCCTGCGATCGTTTTCGAAGAAGTTCTCTCCGTGGGACCGCATGAAAGGATCGGCGATATCCCGCATATCCACCCACACGGCCGTGTATTGAAAGACAAACTGGGGACCGATGGCGAGCAGCGTCTGACCGTCGAGCTGCCGCCAGTCGCGCCCGTTGCTGGCCATCCAGGCGCTCCAGGCATTGTCGCGCAAGGGGTGGGTGGGGGAGCCTAGACCGAGGATGTACAGAATGGACGCCTCGTTGAATCCGGCCCAGCGCGCCTTGTAGAAGCCGTGACCGGGAAGCCAGGCCATGCTCACGAGCGGATTCAGCCCCGGCGCAGCCCACCCCCAATCGACGCGACGGTACAGCCGGTCGGCCAATCGGCGGATCCGCCGTTCCTGCCTGGTGGGACGATCGAAGTAGCTTTCCGCGGTGAGCACTCCCGCCATCAGCAAGGCGGTATCTATGGTGGACAGCTCGCTATTGCCGTACCTCAGACCGGTATGCATGTCGAGGAAGTGATAGAACAACCCGTGGTAGCCCGCATAGCCCCTCGGCCCCGGTCCCTCGGGACGGGTGAGCAGGAACGCGAGGACCTTCACCACTCGTGAGGCGGCAGCCTCTCGGGTGACGTATCCGCGGTGGGCGCCGATCACGTCGGCCGTCAGCGCAAAGCCGACGGCCGCGATGCTGGCCGGAGCGCGCGCCGGCCAGCGGTCCGGGCTCAATCCGGTAACCGGGTCGGCGGTGTCCCAGAAATAGTCGAATGTCCGCCGCTCGATATCCCGATACATGCGTTGAGTGTCGGCGGTGATCCACTGCACGCATCTTTCAGAAACCGGCGCAAGGGGTTTGCGCGGGGTCGCCGGCCCCGGCGGATCGCACGCTCGTGCGCTGAGTGCATTACGCGCGCGAGTGAGTTGCCGTGCCAGCCCCATGAACGGATTCTTCCTCTTCCAGAACTCATCGCCCGTACGACGCGCGATTTCGCGATACTGGCTTGGCGGTGGCGCCCCGAGGTGCCACACGTGAGGCCGGGGGAGCGAAGAGAGGGGCGAAGGCGATAGCTGCTCTTGCCGTGAATGTGGCGGTCGGGGCTGAGGCGCGGCGGTGCCTGCCGCCGATTGCGCGATGTGCAAAAAGGCAGCGAAAGCACTCGGCACCGCCAGGGCAACGCGCGCCCCTGTGGGGATCCTGTGGATCATGAGACGTTTCGCGGCCGGATCAGGGCGGTGGCGCCTTGCAGTGCCGCGCGATGAACGCCTCGTGGGGAGGCACGAGCGCAACGCAGCTGCCGATGACCTCCTCGACGTGATCGACGAACTGCTTGAGCTCCGC
The DNA here is from genome assembly GCA_027452045.1 of Gammaproteobacteria bacterium. GTDB lineage: Bacteria > Pseudomonadota > Gammaproteobacteria > Steroidobacterales > Steroidobacteraceae > 13-2-20CM-66-19. The sequence continues at coordinate 36,789 of DAIDHH010000141.1, read as the reverse complement.
CTGGGTCAAGCGATCGATGACGGGAGGATAGCGGCGGGGGGAGATGCCCTGGCCGATCATCACCTGGGCCCAGCTCACGGTGGTGAACAGTTCATCGCTGCGAGGCATGATGCGGGCGCTGTCGCGAAACAGTGCGATGTACTCACGCAGCGACTCCGGAATCTCCATGGTGCGACAGTAGTTCCAGAACGGCGTGTCGGCACGCTCCGTTGCGTGGTAGTGCAGGATGAGAAAGTCGCGCACCCGCTCGAATTCATAGTCCATTTGCGCGTTGTAGCGGTTCTGCAGCGCTTCGCTGCAATCACGCTCGGGAAACAGCAGTGCCAGCTTCGCGATCGAGGTCTGGATCAGGTGTATGGCCGTCGACTCCAGGGGCTCGAGGAATCCGCCCGAAAGCCCTATGGCCACGACGTTGCGGATCCAGGCGCGCCGCCGCTTGCCCCCGTGGAAGGGGATGAGCCTGGGTTCGGCGAGCGGCCGGCCTTCGAGACTGGCGAGCAGCACCGCCGCCGCTTCGTCCTCGCTCATGAAGCGGCTGGAGAATACATGCCCGTTGCCCACACGGTGCTGCAATGGGATTCGCCATTGCCAACCTGCCGAGCGCGCGCTTGCGCGCGTGTAGGGCACAGGCGGTACGACGTTCTCGCACGGCACAGCCCAGGCGCGGTCGCACGGCAGCCAGTGTGACCAGTCCTCGTAACCGGAGTGCAGGTGCTGCTCGATGAGCAGGCCGCGGAAGCCCGAGCAATCGATGAAGAAATCTCCCGACACGGTGCGGCCATCCTGCAGCACGAGCGAATCCACGAAGCCGCTTTCCGGGTGCAGCCGCACATCCACGATCCGCCCCTCGATACGCCGCACGCCATCCGCCTCCGCGATGCGCCGCAAATACCGGGCGTAGAGCGCCGCGTCGAAGTGGTACGCGTAAACGATGTCTTCGAGCGGTGTGTTCTTCGGCGCATCCGTGGGCGTCGGCATGAAGCGGTGTTGGCGGGCAGCCTGGACATTGAAGGAATAAAGCCCCAGATCCTTGCCGATGCCGGCCTGCATGGCCCGGGTCCAGTAGAGGTGAAAGGGCTGCCCATCCAGGTCCAGCCCGAGTTTGCCGAAGCCATGAATGTACGAATCCCCGAGCCGCGTCCAGTCCCGGAACTCGATACCGAGCTTGAAAGTCGCCTGAGTTCCCCGCACGAACTCTCGCTCGTCGATCTTGAGCAGGGCGTTGTGCACACGGAACGGCGGGATGGTGGCCTCGCCGACTCCGATGCTGCCGATCTCCTCGGATTCGACCACGTCGATGGAAAGACCCGGGTAGAGGAGGCGCCGTAGCGCCGTGGCCGCCATCCAGCCTGCCGTACCGCCGCCAACGATCACCAACCGCCGGATGCTCTGCTCATTCATTGATTGCCCCTCTCCGGCACTGCTCGAGCGTGCGCGCGCCACGGCGCGCCGAAAGAATCCCAGGGGAGGCGCTCCCCTGGGAGATGACATCAGGCATATTGCAGTCCGCAGGCCGCCGGGACAAGCACCCCGGCGGCCGTGCGTCGTGCTACCAATTGATTCCCGCCGTGAGTTTCAGCGTCAGAGGCACTCCGTAAATGGGCCCGTTGGTGACGTATTGCGGCGGCGGCGCGCCGGCAAGCGAGGGGCTGAAGGTCGCCGATGCATACTGCGGCGTATTGAACAGATCGAGGACATCGAGCCGGACGTACCCCTTCAGTCCGTACACACGCAAGCCAAAGTCCTTGGTCGCCTGCAGGTCGAGATTGTGCTCGCCCCACGCGTCGCGCGGGAACCCCGTCATGGGGAAGTCCCAGTAACCTTGGCACTGCTGGATGGTAGTCGGACAGGGCGCAGAGCCGCCGAACCCGACCGGCGTCGCCAGGGTGAGCTTCGCGCCGTAAACGATGCCCCAGGGTCCGTTGATCGAGCCGGTGATCACCACGCGGTGCTTCGGAATGACGCTGCTCGGCACCATGGGATACATCGACACCTTCGGCAGGTCGAACAGGTAGTTGTTATTGGTGAAATACGAATAGTAGTCGTTCTGGTACGCGTCCGAATAGGTATAGGCGACCGTGGCGCTCCAGCCGGAGGCTCGCGTATAGGGCTTGTCGAGGAACACCAAAACCTCCTTGTTGGTGTCTTTTCCGCCGTTGTTCCAGAGCACCAGGTTGCCGGTCGTTCCCGGCACGCCGCCCCACGCGGGGCAGACCCCGGCGTTGCCCCAGCTGCATGGCACGTAGTAAGCGCCATTTGCCGCACGGTTGCCAAGTTGCCCCACGATACGGTTGTAGCTCTTGACTTCCGATAGCGTGATGCTCGCGTCCCACTCCCCGAGTCGGGTGCGGAACCCGAGGCTGAACTGGTCGGAATAGGGGCTCTTGATATGGTTGTTCACCATATCGATCTCGCCGAACGGGGTGGTGTTGAGGCCCTGGAGATTGGCAAGACTCATATAGGCCGGATTCCACGCCAGGCAGTTTGGTCCGGCATTGGCCGCGGTCACGCAGCTGTTGAAGCTGTATCCGCCGCCGTAAAAGTTCACCTGAGGCTCGGCGAGGGCCGACTTGGTGAGCTCGAGGGACATCAGGTCGAAAATGTTGCGGTCGTAGCTGCGCGCGTAACCGCCGAATATGACGTAGCGCTGATTGCCTTCGATGTCGTAGGAGAAGCCGAGCCGCGGCTGGATCTCGTTGCTCTGCGGCGAGCGGTTGTGGCCGTTGCTGATGTAATTGGCGATATTCTCACCACCGAGTGCGAGCGCCTGCGCGTAGGTCACGCTCGACCCGGCAGAGTACGGGCCGTAGATGTCGCCGACGACGGTCTGCGGTGTGACGAAATGCTCCCATGCCGGCACGGTCTCGTAGTCGTAGCGTACGCCGAGATTGAATTCCAGGTGCTGATTGACGTTCCAGTCGTCCTGCAAGTAGAGCCCGTACAGGTTGTCGTTGGAGTCCGCCCGCACCTGCTTGTTACCCTGATAAAGGGCCGTATAGCTCGCCTGATAGGGCGTCGCGTAAGTGCCGGTGGAATCCACCGCGTAGTAGAACTGCGAGCCCTGACCCGCGTCCTGATAGGCGAGCTTGGTGCCGCTGTAACTCACCCCCATCTTGAGCGTATGCGTTCCTGCGAAGTTCAGGTTGGCAAGCGTGAAGTCATCGGAGAACGTCCACACCTGCTGCTGATTCTTGAACTGGGAATAGACGTTCTCGCCATTGACGTTGATGATCGTCGATTGACTGCCGGTGCAACCCGTGTCGGCCGGATTGCAGAACCATACATAGGTGTCCTGCGGGGCCGTGGAGCTCGAAAACGGAGTCTGACCGGATGATTCGTAGCTGAGGCGCGCCTGGTTTGTCCAGCTGTCGCCGGCGTGCAGCCAATAGAGGCCCACCCGGCTGAAGCGGTTGTCCACCGAGTTGGCCGATGAGGCCGCGGTCTGACCATTGGCGCCGCTGATCTGGCTTTCGAAACGATAGAGTTCCGAGAGTTCGAGACGGTCGTTCTCCGTGGGCTCGTAGTCGAGCTTGGCGAACAGCAGGTTCTCGGTGAAGGGATTGGTCGTTGGACCGAACTGCGACCAGACGCTCGCGGGCAGCAGCGACTGAAGGCCGGCGACGGTAGGCACGCCACCTCCGGGCGGGAACACGGTATTCGGCAGAGCCAGGTCCTTGTGCTCGTAGGCGACGAAGAAGTGCGCGACGTTCTTCACGATGGGGCCGCCGAAGGAGGCGCCGTACTCCAGGCTCTGCCCCCCCAATGCCTTGGGGTCGCCCGGCTTCGTCGAGTTCGCCTCGGCCGGCGTATCCGCACGCAGGTTCTGATTGGTGAAGCTGACGAAGGAGCTGCCTTGGAAGCGGTTCGTGCCCGACTTGGTCTTGGCGGCGATGGCAGCGCTTGCGACCTGCGCGTATTGGGCGCTGTAGTTCGAGGTGATCACCCGGTACTCGGCGATCGCCGACTGCGGGAAAGGATTCCCGGGATCGCCCACGTTGGGATTTTTCGTCGGACCCGACTGGCCGGCGATGCCGCCCTGCACGAAGTCGGTCATGCTCATGCCGTCTATGTAGACGTTGGCGTTTTGGGCTTCTTGCGCGCCGCCGCGAAATGCCGTATTGCCGTTGCCGTCGACCGTGAAGGTGACACCCGGGACGGTGTCGGCGAATTCCAGGAAGTTGCGCGTTATTTGCGGGATGGTCTCGATGGTCCGCTGGGACACGAGCCCCCCGACTGCCGGCGTGCGTACCTCGACCAGGCGGCGGCCGGTCACCAACACCTCCTCCAACGTCGCCGTGCGAAGCTTCGTGCTGGTGAAGTCGAAGGTAATCGTCGAGGCGACGCTGAGCGTCAGGGTCTGCTCCTCGCTCCCAGCCCGGACCCGGTAGCGGCCGGGAGGTAAGCCGATCAGGATGTACGTGCCGGACTTGGAGGCCTGCGCTTCACGGCGCGCGCCCGTGGCAATATTGGTGGCGACGATCTTCGTGCCCGGATCCGCATGGCCTTCGAGGGTCGCGTTGGCTATCTGTGCCTGGGCCGTGTGCGGAATGAGCGCGGCGGAACTTGCCGCAAGTGTGGATGCCACGAAGCTCGCGATGAGCTTGCGGCGATATGCGATTGGCTTGGTCATCGTTTCCCCCCGTTGGATTGCAATTGGCTCGCGCACGTCCGGTCGCACCGAAAACGCCCGCGATTCGACTATGTTCGAAACTCCCTCATCGCGACCTTGGAGCGCTCCTTTTCGCGATGTTCTTGCGCGAACGCTGCCGAGAAGACGCGCCCGCTTCACTCGACCCGCGCACGATCAGGGACGTGGCAAGCGGCGGATGGACCGATTGCACCGGTATGGTGCCGTCGGGTTTGCGATTGATCGCGCGCACCAGCCACTCGAATGCTTCGGTACCCTGTTGCGCAACTGGCGAACGTACCGTGGTGAGAGGAGGGCGCGTGTATCGCGCCACAGGAATGTCGTCAAAGCCTGCGATGGCCACGTCCTGCGGCACGCGCACCCCGGCCTCAAGCAGGGCGTCGAGACAGCCGATGGCCATGTTGTCGTTGGCCGCGAAAACCGCGTGCGGGCGCCTCCTGGAGCCGGCAATGCGCTTGCCCGCCTCGTAACCGGCCTTTTCCGAGTAGTCTCCTGGAATATTGCGCAAGGCTGTCAGCCCAGCCTGCTCGATCGCCTCGCGGAACCCACGGGACCGCTCGGCGGCATCGAAATTGCCGTCGGGCCCCTCGATATGCGCGATCTCTCGGTACCCCTGAGAGACGAAATGCTCGACGACCTGCCGAGCGCCGCCGGCGTTGTCGACGCTGAGTACCGGGCAGCCCCGGATCGGCTCGGGCGCATTGAGCAGCACCGTGGGTACTGTCAGCGGCAGGTCAGCCAGGCGTCGCGGCGCATCGATGAAGGGCGCCATCAGGATCACACCGTCGACTTGACCGTGCAGGAGGCCGATGACCCTGGCCGTCTCGCCGAGATCTCCGTGCAGGCTCGCCACCAGCAGTCGTTGACCATGCGCATGGGCGCTCTGGTCCAACTCTCGGATGAGCTCGGAGAAGAAGGCGCCGTGCATGTCGGGCAGCAGTACGGCGATCGTGTGGCTGCGGCCGGTGCTCAGGGCTCGGGCCGCGGCATGGGGCGTGTAATTGAGCTCTCGGGCGGCCCGCAATACGGCCTCGCGCGCTTTGCCCTTTACCAGCGAAGAGGCATTCATTACCCGCGAAACGGTCGCAATGGACACGCCAGCCCGTGCGGCCACGTCTTTGATGCTCGCGGACAAGGAATCGCCCCCTCGATTGTAAGCGTTTTCAGATACCCTATATGAAAACGCTTACAGGAGCAAGGGTGTCGACTATCGAACGGCCTCAGCGCCTCATCCAGGGACCGGTCCCGGCTCGACCTGAGCCGTAGGCTCGACGCGGATCAGCCAGCCAGCCCGTCACGGGCCTGCCGCCCGATCTTCCTGCCGCGGCGAAAGAATACGGCTTCGTAACCGGGAGAAATTTGGCAATCCGCTGACGCTGCTCGTCCCTGTGTCAGCGGTGCTTGAGCTCCTCGCAGACCACGTGTTGCCAAGTCTGTCGCAGGCCGGATCAGAGAGGCAAAGAAGGACGGGATGCGCGCAATCGCGGACCGGGTGCGCTGCTCTTTGCGCGGGCGCACTTCGGTGATCCGGGATAGCCGCTGCGGTAATGAAGAACCGCGATCGTGTTGATGAGGAGATCCGCCTCTACGACCTTGCGCACACAAAGGCGGAGCAAGCGGTGGGATTGCGCAGCGAGGATCACAGCAAAACCGGGACTGGCTCACGTTTCGCGCTTTCGCAGTCATATTGAAGGGGCGGAGGCACTACCTTGACCTTGCCCGCCGGGCCGGACCGAGGTATTAGGTGTCTTAGGTAAGCGCAAAGACATAATCCCAGGGCAAACCATGGTGCAGCTGGACCCGCTGCTCAGGACATTGGGGGAAAGGTGCAAGTCGCAGGGTGAAATCGGAAGGGTTTAGGGGCAAATGCCGAGCTGGATGATGCCATACTGCCTGCAGGTGGGAATCACACCTGGCCCAGGCGTCCGCCCACCGGAGCGAGCCCGGGAACGTTCTGCCTTGCGCCATGGGGCTCAGACCGATGTCACGTGGCCGGGCCGTCAGCCGATCAGGAGCTGCGCGAAGTGAAGAGACGATACTGCGCAAGCCGGGATTGCTCGAAAGGCCACTCGCCGCCGCAACGCCGTACTCCACGCTGCCCCCACAGCACCCCCAGCAGTCTCGGATGGGCCGGCTCCTGGACCTCAGGTGATCGTCGCTCTTGCCCTGGCGCGGCATTCGAAGGCAAGACTTCCCTCGGCGAACACTGCCTCTTCCGTCAAGCCGGCCCGAGGCCCGTGATGGAGCCCTCCGGTGCCTGCTTCGATCCCGGGGCAAATCTTCATGTCTGATCCAGCAAGACCGCTGCGGTGGAACGATGCCATGGCCACGGGCATCGCCACGGTCGATGAGCAGCATGAATGCCTGCTGGAGATCTTCAATCGGATCGCAGTCATTCCGGCAGAAGATGCCTCGCATGAGACGGTTCTCGCGTGTCTCGATGAGCTGGAGGACTATACCCGCTACCACTTCCGGGAAGAGGAGCGGCTGATCCGGCAGTCGCGGCTCGATTCCGGACACCGCACGATGCATCTGCAAGCCCATGAGAGCTTCCGCGGATTGCTGCGCCAGGCCCGGGAGTTCGCTCGCGAGCATGCACCGCAGGTCACCGTAGAGCTCCTGGCCTTCCTGACGCAATGGCTGCTGCACCACATCATGGACGTCGACCGGCGGATGGCCCACGCCATCCATCATCTGCAGGCGGGCGACGCTTGCGCCCTTGGCGTGCTCGAGCCGTCCGAGGACGGCAAGCACGAGGTGGCGCAGGCTGTGAGCCAGTTTACCGAGCGCCTGGGAAAGCGGACGTTTGAGTTCTTCGGGCAACGGCAACAGATGATGAATCTGCAGGCCTTGTACCGAACGTTGCTGCAGTGCGGCGAGGTGATGAGTCAATGCCGCTCCGCTCAGGAGATGATAGACAGACTCTGTGCCCATCTGGTGCAGGATGTCGTGTTCGACGCGGCATGCATCCTCGAGCGCTGCCCATCGGGCGAATTCGACATTCTCTCGCTGGCCGGCGAGGGCGCCGGTGCGGTTCGAACGGCACTGCAGAAGGGTACGGATCAGGAGGCCGCGCGCAAGCTGCTCGAGACGTGGACCCGGCAATCTCCAGTTGTCTGCAACGATACCTTGTCCGATCCGACATTGCGGCCATGGCACGCGAGCTTTGCCGAACATCGCTGGCTCAGCATGCTCGCCCTGCCGATCATGCGGACCGGACGGATGTGGGCCATGATGGTTGTCGCCTCGCCCTGGCGCGACTGCTTCGATGCGCTCGCGATCGAGGTGTGTTCGCGAATCGCGGGCCTTTTGGGTGAGGGCCTCGATGAACTGGATGCCCGGAACCGCCACTGGGCCGCAGACGAGCAAGAGGTGCGCATCGCGCGCACCGACGCGCTCACCGGGCTGCCAAACCGCGTGGCGATCGAGGAGTACCTGCCGCAGGCCATCGCACGCGCGCAGCGCAGCGGCTCGCTTCTCGCCGTTGGCGTGATCGAACTCGAGGACTTCAAGCCCATCGATGAGCGGTATGGGCGCGAAGCCGCGGACGAGTTGCTCCGGTGCTTATCGCGTCGTCTGCGCGATTGGTTGGGGAACTCGGATTTCCTTGCCCACCTGGGCGGCGACGAGTTCGTCGTGGTGCTGGAAGAGCTCGATGCGACGCAGGCGATGCCGCAGCTCGATGCGGCACTGAAGCGATTGCACCGCGCGGTCGAAACCCCGTTCACGCTCGCCGGAAGCGAAACGGTGTCGATCGACATGACCATGGGTGTAGCGCTGTCTTGCGGGAGAGGACCCGAGCCGACGTCGTTGCTGCGCAAGGCGGATGCGGCGATGTATCAAGCCAGGCAGACCGGCAGGCAGCGGCGACAGTGGTGGCGTGTCTGCGGCGATGACACGCCGGAGCAGATCGCCGGGACTTCGTTCGATGCGTTCGGCCCCGAGGCGCAGGAGCTGATGCGGGGGCTGGCGCCGCATCTTCAGACTGTTGCGGAGGAGTTTTCGGCATCATTCTATCGCGAGTTGCAGACTCACGAGGAGAGCGCCACGATCCTTGCGTGCCTCTCCGCCGAGGAATTCAAAGATCTCGCGCGCAAACAGGCAGACCATCTGCGCTTTCTGCTCGATGCCCAAACCACAGAGCGGTCAGTGGCGCAGACCGCGCACAGGTTGGGGATCGTCCATGCCCTCATCGGCATCTCGGGAGCATGGATGACGCGCGCGATGGGCCTGTACCGTCAGTTATTGCGTACCCATCTGGAGGCATCGCTGCTCACCGTAGACGCGCGCTACCGCACTTTGCAAGCGGCCGATGCCCGGCTGCAGTTGGACATCGAGAACCAGCTGCTTGCCATGCAGTCCATTATCGATCGGTACCAGAGGCTGCTTGCGCGCCCTATGGACGAGCGAGCCATGGATTCGGACTGGATGCAGGGGGAGCTCGACTCCCTGGCGGCGCTGCCGGGTATCCGTGCAGCAGTGGTGTGGCGACCGGACGCTCAGAATCGGCTCAACTTCGAGCGGGCAGCCGGAGAGCGCGTTGACCAGTTCGTCGACGCCTTCCGCGTGCGCGACCGCTATCCGACGCTAGATCCACGCGATATTCGTGGCCAGGGGATGGTTGCAGCGACCTGGATGACCGATTCCCAGCAGGAGACTGCCGCCTTTGCGCATGAGAGCCGCTCGCAACCCTGGCAGGAGCTGATGCGGGAGTTCGGTATTCGCAGCGCAGTAACTCTTCCCGCACACCGCCATGGCGCTGTTCATGCCGTCTTGATGCTGTTCGGTTCCTACCCGAACCAGTTTTCCTCGAGCTGGATGCACACCTGGCGCCTGTCGCTGCAGAACCGCTGGGATTTGATGACGACGCGGTCCCAGAGCCGACGAAATGCGGTCGATGCACGCGAGGCTGCGCAGATCCGCGCGCTGCTCTATGGCGGTGGCGTTGAGATGCATGTGCAGCCCATCGTCAATCTGGCGGACGGCGCGCTCGTGAAAGTCGAGGCGCTGGCGCGGCTGCGCTCGCGCGATGGCACGCTGCTGCTCCCCGGACAGTTCCTGCCAGCGCTCGGGGAGGCGGACCTCGATGCGCTTTTCCGGCAGGCCCTGGCGCAAGGGCTCGGCCATCTGCGTCGCTGGCGCGACGGGAAGCTCGACGTCAAACTGTCGATCAATCTTGCTCCGAGCACTTTGCGGCATGCGGACTGCGCGCGCTGGATCGAGGAGGCGCTGCGCGAGGCGCAGGTGGCGCCCAAGCACCTGACCCTGGAACTGCTGGAGAGCCAGGCGCTCGAAGCCGGCACGGTGGATGAGGCCCTCGCCCGTCTGGCGTCGACGGGCGTGAAGATCGCGCTCGATGACCTGGGAGCCGGGTTCAGCAACTTGAAACGCCTGGGGGAGCTGCCGTTCGATGTGATCAAGATCGACCAGAACATCGTCAAGGATCTCGCCTGCGACCCGCTCAAGGCGCTCAGCCTGATCCGCACCATCGTGCAGATCGGCCGGGATCTCGGGCGCGAGGTGGTGGCGGAGGGCCTGGAGGATGAGGGGATCGTCGAAGCGGCGCGTCAGCTCGGCTGCAGCCTGGGTCAGGGCTATGGACTCGCGCGGCCGATGCCGGCCGCGGCTCTGGTGGAATGGGTCAAAGCCCGAGCATTCCGCGGAGCCAATGAACTTGGATTGCAGAGCTGGGTCGGCGCTCTTGCATATCAATGGATGATGTTGCACGACACACTGTATCTGCGCTTTCCGGGCGAGGTTGCATCGTGTCCGATCACCGACTTCTTGGAGGCGCATGAAGTCCACGATCCGCAGGTACTGCACTGGCACTGGCAGATTCATGACGATCCGGTCGAAACGGTTCGCGTGCAGGCCATGCGTCACTTGATGCAATGGATGAGCGGCAAGGTCCGTGCAATATGATCGGGCGGGTGCTCGCCGTGCCGCGACCAATGGGAGGCCGGCGCGCCCAGGGCCCCAACCGTAGCGTCTCGATTTAGCAATTCGCCCCAGCGTGCATCCCATTGCAGGTGATATCGGGCCTGCGGCATTCGGGCACCCTGGGCGGGGCAGCGTGACACGCGTTCGAAGATCCGGTGAGCCAGGCCGCCGCCTACTCGTGCACGTGTGCGGCGCGCAGAGTGCGCAACATCGGGGCGAGCTGGTCTTCGTAGCATTTCCATTTGCCGAGCGAGGACTGATAGAGGGGACGGCGCACCTGGGCGGCGCTTGCCGTGATAGTGGGCGCAGGATTTTCGTGGAAGGCGAGGCAATCGGGGTGCCAGGGGAGCCCACAGAATGCGAGCAGCTTGCGGATCTCATGCTCCGTGGCCGTGACCAGCGACTCATAGCGCACCTCATGAATCGCTCCAGGCAGCACGCTCTGCCAGTGCCGCATCAGGCGATGGTAGGCGGCGTAATAGCGGCCGAGTTCGATCTGTTCGTAGGAGAACGGATAGCCCGCGTCGAACAGCGTTTTGTACATCGCGTAGCAGGCATCCATCGGCTCACGGGTCACGTGCACGATGCGTGCCCCGGGTAAGGCTCGGCGGATCAGGCCGCAATACAGGAAGTTGAGCGGCATTTTGTCGGTGAATCGGCCCGGTGCGGCGCCGGCCGCCCGGGCGGATCGCAGGTAGTGGCGGCCAAGGCCCTCGAAATCCATGGTGGCGGAGCGGTCAATGAGCGCACGGCGGGGCAAGGACGAGCCGCCCTCTGTGCGCCCGATGAGCTCGACGAGGGTCAGCGCGAAGCTCGGCAGCTCTCCAGCCGAGTGGATGTCCGGGTGACGATCGAGAATCCGATCGACCAGGGTGCTGCCGCTGCGCGGCAGTCCGACTATGAATACCGGCCGCTGCGAGTCCGCGTGCGCAGCGTCGGGCGGCGGGGGCGGAACCTGCGCATCGAAAGCCTCGATAATCCAGTCCACGGTCTGCTCATCCGCACAGACTTCATAGCGCAGGTGCGCGCGACGCTGTTGCGCGGCGCGCGTGAGGTGAGTGAATGATAGCGGGTATTGCCCGAGATCCTCGTACTCCTTGGCAAGTGCGTAGTGCACGTGCACCTGCGCCATCCAGGGCAAAGGGGCCCCGCAGAGCAATGTCTCGAGTTCACGCACATGGTTGCTGGCGGGCGTCTGCGGGCGCAGGTCCGACCGATTCTTATAGGCCTCGTAATCGCCAGGATTCAGCGCGATCACCCGATCGTAGTCGGCCTCCGCCCCGGCCAGATCTCCCGTATAGCGACGCACGGCGGCACGGTTGAAGAGAATTCTTGGCTCATCCGGATGCAGCTTGAGCGCCTCATCGTAGGCCTCGATCGAGCGATGCTGCTCACCGGCACGGCTGAGCGTGGTGCCGAGCGCGTCCCAGTAACCGGCTTGCGCGGGCGCCGAACACCAGGCTTGCATGGCAGCCGTCCTCGCCTCCACCACGCGCCCGAGCGAGAGCAAGCAATGCGCACGGCGCAGCAGGAGCGAAGGATCCGCCCGCACCTTAAGCGCCCGCTCAATCTGTCGAAGTCTCTGCTCGGCCGGGCTCTCGAGCGGGCTCATCGGCGCCGCCCTCCGATCTCACCAGGAACCCTCACCGCAGCGAATACGCCACGGTGAGACCGATCGTTCGCGGCGTCGTCACCAGCGCCTGATAGTCGACCCCATAATTGAATGGATCCTCATAGGAGTTGATTCCAAGCCGGTTGGTCAGATTGTCGCAGTACAGGGCGATCAGCCAATGCGCCCGATGGTAGGTGAGACGTGCATTCACCAGAGTATATCCGGCAACGGTCGGAATGGTGGCTGACAGGGCGGGCACCAGCGAGCTCTGGTAGTGGGCATCGAGCATCAGGTGCATCCGCGCCCGTCCGAGCCCGAAGCCATAATTGAGTCCCACGGCGAGACTGTTCTTCGGGGTTCCAGGGAGCGGTGCGCCGACGGCGGGCGGTGCCACGGCCAGTCCCGCGATCGCGTAGGGGGTGAGGGCGGTGAGACGAGTCTGGTCATAGGTGTAATCGAGCGTACCGGTCAGATTGTCGGTGAAGCCGACATACAGCTCCGATTCAAGGCCCCGGCTGAATGCATCGCCGACATTAATCGCCCCGGGGAGCACCAGGGGCGTGAGCTGCGCCCCCTCCTGCACGTTGTGCCACTGGATGTCGTAAACATCGACCGAGTAGCTCAGCAGATCATCGACGGTGCCCTTCAGCCCGAGCTCGTAGTTGTCCGCGGTATCAGGCGCAACCTTATACAGGCGCGGGTCGGTCACGTAGTTCACGGCCGGCTCCGTCGGTGGCAGGGCATTGACGCTGCCGCGACGGAATCCCTGTGACCACGTGGCGTAGGCGAGCGTCGAGTGATTCAGATGATAGGCGGTATTGAGCTTCCACAGCGCCCGTTGCCAGGCAGCGCGCAGCGTGTTATTGGCGATGGATCCGGGACCGTCGAACAGCAGACCGGTCTGCTGTGCCTGAGAGAGCGTCTGCCTGAAGACGCGTGTGCCACCGGTCACGCTCCATCTGTGGGTCAGATTGATCGTCAGATCTGCAAACACCGCCATGTCCTTGAAGCGTGTTTCGAAGTCACCGATGTACGCCTGATCCTTGATGATCGGAATGCCATCCACGTAGTTGAGGGGGGCCGGGCTGTAGGCGGTTTCCCCGATCCCGCATTGCGAGGGTGTGACGCCGTCGCCATTGCTCACTCCGTACACGGGCGCGCAGGCATTGAAGTAGTTGAGATATCCGGGGTAGAACTCATGCTCGCGGATATCGGTCTTTTCGTTCTGGTAATAGAATCCGGCCACCCACTCCAAGGTGCCACCGGTGGGCGAAACCAGGCGCAGCTCCTCGGTCCAGGGCTCGTCATAGAGCTCATCGTGCCCGGTGACCAGCACGCGCGGGCTCGCCCCGTAGAGCGAGGGATAGAACGAGAAGTCATCGTACAAGGCGGTCAAATCGCCGCTCGAGAGGTTATCGTGCCGGGACCAGGAGGTATTCGAGCTGAGCGTCGCAAAGCCGAAGTCGTACTCCAGGCTGAGCGAGGCGACATCGACCTTGTCATTCGCCGAGGCGAGCGTATGGTCCGTGGACGCGAGGTTGTCCACTCCCAGGCGCACCGAGGAGTACGGGAAGCCGCTCGCGACCGAGAGCTGGTAATAGTACGACAGGCGGGTGGTGAACCGGGAACTCGGTTGCCACTGCGTCGAGATTCTGGCGGCCTTGTACGTATAGAGATTGGTTCCCTTCTGCTCGTATGTGACCGGTGGGCTCGAGAGCGGGTTCCCGGGCTGGGCGAGCACCGGCGCGCCGGAGGAGTCCAGCTTGTACAGATCCGGTTGGTTGATGAACCCGGCGTCCTCGGACCAGCTCGTATCGAGCCGCACGGCGAGGTCCTTGCTGAGCGGAATGTTGAGAATGGCGCTCGCTTCTTCGTTCGGCTCGTGCGTGTGCGCGGTGTCGCTAACCCCAATTTCCGCGCGGGCATCGAACGCCTTCGGATCGGGCGGATTCTGTACGAAGCGGATCATGCCGCCGAGCGCCCCGGACCCGTAGAGGGTTCCCTGGGGACCTCGCAGGACCTCGACCCGCTTCAGATCCTGCAGGCGCAGGTTTACGAACAGCGGCGTATTGTCCACATAGATCGAGACCGGCGGGACGATGGGCGTGGCGAGGGCCAGCTGTCCGGCGGTTGCCTCGCTGTTCAAGCCGCGGATGATGAGAGTCGAGCCGTTGACGCCACCGAAGGGTCCCTTGTCAGCGAAGTTGACGCCGGCCAGGGAATGGGCGAGGCCGGATATGTTGCCGATACCCTGCTGCACCAGCTGAGAGCCGGTAACGGCAGTGATGCTGAGCGGCAGGTCCTGCGCCGAAATCCGGTGTCGGGTTGCGGTGACCATCACTTCACGCAACCGTGTGGGCGGATCCGGCGGGGCGTCAGCGGCCAGCGTGTGCGCACCGTAGAGCGCGGTGAGCACCGCGGCGCTGAGCGGGGCGAGGCGGCGGGCGAGTGGGCGGCAGGTGGCGCTGAAGAGCCGGGGGACATTTGCATTCACAGCGAGTCGTCTCCTGAATTCTGATGCACTGTTCGCACAGTCGAGGAGAGCGAGGTCGCATTCGGGATGGCGCGGCCGCAAAACGGAAGACCATCCCGAGGATGCCAAGCCTCCTCGACAGAAGATCTCCCGGGCTTTTATCCCGCCGTGTATCCGGGTAGAGCGGCCGTTCGATCTGCCGCTGCCACAACGGACTGCCTCTCTCGGACCAGACATCCCATTTGCGGGGACCGGAACCCTAGAAGCACGTTATCCAATGAGTAACTTGCAAACTACATGCCAACGATCACGACGACGTGCGCCGCAAGTTACGTCGTGCGAAATCCGGGATTTAGCGTGTCGTTGGCTGTCGCCGAGCGCGGCTGCCCGAAGTTCCTCGACTCCCTGGCGCACCATCGCGGCGCAATGCGTGGGCGGGACGCACAATTGTTGCGCAGGCCCGAAGCGGCCGTCAGGCACTGCGGCGGGCGAGCTTCTCGAGCAGCTCGCTATCGGTCTTGATGCCCGAGGTGGCGCGAATCTGTCCGATGATGCGCGACTTGAGCTCGAGAAAGGCCGGCGTGTACTTCATGTGTTGCGCGCGCAGCTCCGGCAGCGGTACCGGGTATTCACACTCGATGCGTCCCGGGCGCGGGGCCATCAGCACTACGCGGTGCCCAAGATAGATCGCCTCTTCGACGTCATGCGTGACGAACACGACGGTGCAGCGCTCGAGTTGCGAGACGTGCAGGATCAGATCGTGCATGACTTCGCGGGTCTGGGCGTCAAGCGCCCCGAACGGCTCGTCCATGAGCAGAATGCGCGGACGGCCCATCAGCGCGCGGGCGATGGCGACGCGCTGCTGCATGCCACCAGAGAGCTGGTTGGGATAGGCGTGGGCCGCATCGGTCAGGCCCATCACTTGCAAGAGCGCCTGGGCCCTACCGCTCGCCATCTCGACTTCCGCCGAAGTGCGCTCGCGGATGTGTGCGGCAATCTGGCGGGTGAACTTGATGTTATCGAGAACATCGAGCCACGGGAACAGGCTGTAGTGCTGAAAGACCATGGCCCGATCGATACCCGGGCCGGTCACCGGCGCACCGGAGGCATAGATCTCCCCGCTGGAGTGGCTCTCCAGACCGGCGAGGGCTCTCAGCAGGGTGGATTTGCCGCAGCCGGAGGCGCCAACCAGCGTAACGAACTCGCCTTCGGCGATGTCGAGGTTGATGTTTTGCAAGGCAACAATGGGCTTGGCTGCGGGCCCGAATACCTTGCAGACTTTGCGACAGCTGATCGCTTGCACGTCAGGTCCTCGTCTGGAGCCAGGGGAAGGCGAGCCGGTGCACGAGGCGAAAGATCTGGTCCATCGCCATGCCGATGAGGCCTATGATGATGATGCCGCAGAAGATTCGCTCGGTCTCGAGGAAGCGCTGCGCCTTGAGGATGGCGTAGCCGAGTCCGGTATTGGCGGCAACGAGCTCGGCGACGACCAGATAGGTCCAGGCCCAGCCCATCGTGATGCGAAGCGTATCAAGAAGCGCGGGTTTGGCGGACGGCAGGATCACCTTCTCGAGGATCTCGGCGCGCGTTGCGCCCATGGTCTGGGCGGCCTCGATCTGGGCCATCGGCACACGACGCACGTCCTCGGCCATCATGAGCACCATCTGAAAGAACGTACCGATGAAGATGATCGCGATCTTCGCGCTCTCTCCGATGCCGACCCACAGCATGACGAGCGGGATGAACGCCGCGGCCGGCATGTAGCGGATGAAATCCGTCAGCGGTTCGAGCAGTGCCTGTATCGTTCGATAGGTCCCGATCAACAGTCCGAGCGGCAGGGCAATGAGCGCCGAGAGCGCCCAGCCCGCGACCACCCGGTAGATGCTGATGCGCGTATCGTCAAGGAGATTGCCGCGGGTGAGCCAATGGATGGCGCTGCGCGCGACGGCGGCCGGTCCGGGCAAGAAGACCGGGTTCACCGTCCCGAAGCGCGCAAGCGCGAACCAGCCGACCAGGGGCAGGGCAAGGCCGATGGCGGCGAGGCACCAATAGCGGCGCGAACTCATCGAGCCGCGGATCACCCACAGGCCCTGATGATCGCGGCGCATCGGCGGCGGAAGCCCGAGCGCCGAGACCGAGCGGGGGGCGGCGGGGGCCTGACCGATCGACTCGGGGGAACTCATCGGTGCAACGCCTGTTCGAGCGGTGCGGAGTCGATGGCGTGGGCGAGGTCCGGGGATCCTTCGATGAGCCGATAAGTGCGCAAAAACTTGGCGATTGCCGGCTCGACCGCCACGAGACTCGTCGGATTGTGCGGGTCGAAGGCGGCGAGATTCGCCCGAGCGCCGAACAGGCGAGTGCCCGGCAGGAACACCTTGTACTGAGCGGGACTCATGCTCACCACCTTCGCCATGATGCGCACTGCCTGGTTGGGGTGGGTGTGAATGAAGGCCACAGTGGCGAACCAGGCACGGATCATGCCAACGAAGTCGGCGCGGTGCGCAGCGATCGAGGCGCGCTGGGCGACGAGCAGGTCCGGAATGAGGCCGGGCATCTGTCTGGAGGTAAACAGCGCGTGCCCGGTGCCGCTCGCCTCGATGCGACTGATCCACGGGTTCCATACCACCGCCGCGTCCACCCGTCCGGTCATGAACGCAGCGGCGGCGTCGCCCGCATCAAGGTTGACGAGATGAACCTCCGAAGGAGTCATCCCAGCGCGTGCGAGCGCCGTATACAGCACGAAGTGCGACACGCTGTATTCTTCGAGCGCTACGGTCCGCCCCTTCAAGGCGGCTATGGAACGGATGGCGGGACCCGCCATGACCGCGTCATTTCCCGAAGAGTTGTCATTTACCAGCACGACCTGAAGGGGCAATCCGCGCGCCAGCGGGCTCAGTGTATCGGACCAGGTCTGGCTGTTTGCATCGAGCTGCCCCGTGGACAACGCCGAAATCGAATCGCTGTAGTTTGGAAACCAGATGAGCCGCACCCGCGCACCGTACTTCTGAAAGTACCCTTCCTGGCGGGCCACGTACCATGCCACCCACCCGGTCCAGTCCGAGACACCAACCTTGATGGTGGCGCGCGCCAAGGAGGGCAAGAGCAGGCACAGAAGCGGCACGAGAAGACGCGCGCTTCGGGCGTGGTTGAAAGCCCCGGGGCGCACGCGGCTTGTGATCGATTCGTTCACGGTGATGCAACCTCTAGTCATGCGGATCTACGATCTGGCGTCATGAGAAACTCCCGCGACCCGCCATATAGGCGCGCCATCCCCCGCTGGCGGTGATGTCCAGTGCACCTTCCAGGGCTCGCGGCTCGGCCACGAAGCCTCGCACCATTCGCCCATCGTGCAGGTGCACCGTGCCGATGGCGAGCGGCGGCGGAACTTCGCAGAGAAAGTCGCCAAGGGCGGGCGGATCGAGCTCGTAGAGCTCGACCTCGATAGCATTGCCGCCTTGACTCGTGTGCACCAGAGCGGGCTTCGGGGGGGCGCTCTCAGACAGCGCGTAGAGCCGATAGGTCGCAGCGGTTCGGGTACGCTCGATGAAGCGTGCGCCGCGGGCGCTCAACTGCCAATGAAGCGGCATGCCCGAGAGGTGCGCCCCGACCACGGCGAGCAGGGTGCCGGATGGATGCGCATGCCGATCGAGCGGCGGCGCGGGCTCGAGTGGCCGGGTGTGCTCAAGGCGCATGGCGAGCTCGAGCAGCGCATCGTCCGCCCAGGCAGGACCCATCAAAGTGACGCCGAAGGGCGTGCGATTGGTACGAAAGCCCGCAGGCACGGCGAGCGCACTGAAGTCAAGAAGGTTGACGAAGTTGGTGTAACGACCGAGCTGGCTGTTAAGCGTGAATGGATCGGCGAGCACTTCGGCGATGCGATGGATTTGCGTGGTGGTCGGCACAAGCAGCACATCGACACGCTCCCAGATCGCTTGCGCGGCGCGGGCATGGCTCTTCAGCGAGTGCAGCCCGCGGAACGCCTCGGTGGCGCCGATCCCGCAGCCGGCCTGCACGATGGCCCGTACCACAGGGTGCAGAGCGCTCGATCTCGAGGCGAGCATGGATTCGATCGCGAGCGCGCGCTCGGCGAGCCATGGTCCCTCGTAGAGAAGCTGTCCGCACTCGAGCAGCGGCTGGATGTCGATGCGGTGCACCATGCCGCCGAGGCTCTGCACTCGCTCCAGCGCCGCCGCGAACAGCCCGCGCGTCTCTGCGTCGGAAAAGGAAAGCTGCGCTTCGAGAGGAACACCCAGGCGGAAGGCGGCGCCGAGCGAAGCATTCGAGGCGACCCGGCGCGAATACGGATCCTCGGCATCGTATGCCGTGAGTACTCGATCGACCGCAATGGCCTCGGCGGCTGTGCGCGTGAAAGCGGACACGCAATCGAGGCTGCGACAGGCCGGCACCAAGCCGCGGGTGCTCCAGCGGCCGCGGGTCGGCTTCAGGCCCACCAGGTGATTGAATGCGGCCGGCACCCGGCCGGAGCCAGCAGTGTCAGATCCGAGGGCGAGCGGCACCACGCCTGCGCCCACGAGTACCGCCGAGCCGGAACTCGAGCCGCCCGCAACGTATTCGCGATTGTAGACGCAGCCCGGGATCCCATAGGGACTGCGGGTACCCGTGAGGCCGGTGGCGAATTGGTCGAGATTGGTCTTGCCGAGGAGGATCGCGCCCGCGGCGCGCAGTCGCTCGACCACCACCGCGGACTGCTCGGCACGGTACGAGAAGGTCGGGCACGCCGCTGAGGTCGGCATGCCGGCGACATCGATATTGTCCTTCACTGCAAAGGGCACGCCCGGCAGCGCCAGGCTTTCTCCGGCGGCGATCCTGGCGTCAACCTCGCGCGCCTGCGCCAGGACCTCGATGGCGCCACAGCGCGCAATCCACGCCTGCGGTTGCACCGCGTCGTACTCTTCGACCTTGCGCAGCGCCTGCAGCGCAATTTTCTCGGCGCTCGCTTCGCGCCCCGCGACCGCCTTGGCAATGTCGATCAGCGAATCGGTGCGCATTCGCTCAGTCTCCCGTGGGGGACACATTTGCCACCGGCTCGATCGCCACCAGCGGGGCACCGGGGGTGATCGGCTGATTCAGACGAACGTACACGGCGCGCACGTGGCCGCTGATGGGGCTGGGGACGCTGCATTCGCTTTTCATCGCCTCTATTAATGCAATGGGCATGCCACGCTCGATCCGATCTCCAGACTCGACCAGAACCCTGCAGATGCTGCCGCCGAGCGGCGCTTCCACCAGCTCTACCCCCGGAGGGACGTTGATCGGCTGTTGCACCAAATCGGTGCTGTCGCACTGAGTTGGCGCGCTTGCTGCATCGCGCTGCCACGCGTCGCGTTCTGCGTCGAAGGCATGCTGCCTGCGACTCTGGAACGCGTCGATATCGGCGCGGTTCTCGGCAAGGAAGCGGCGGTAATCGGCCAGTCGGAAAGTCTCGGGCTCGATCCTTAAGGTGCGTCGCCCAAGGGGAAATTCCGCCCGCCACGCGCGCAGCTCCTCGGGCGTAACCGGAAAGAAGCGGATCTGATCGAAGAATCTGAGCAGCCAGGGCTCATCGCCGAAAACTCCGGCACGCGGGTAACTGTTCCAGACCTGGATGGTGCGGCCGAAGAGTTGGTAGCCTCCCGGGCCTTCCAGGCCGTAGATGCACAGATATGCGCCGCCTATCCCGACGACGTTCGGCGGTGTCCAGGTACGCGCCGGGTTGTACTTGGTCGTGACGAGGCGGTGGCGGGGATCAAGTGGCACCGCCACCGGAGCTCCGAGATACACATCCCCGAGCCCCACGACAAGATAGCTCGCATCGAATACGATGCGTCGCACGTCCTCCGGGCTGCCGAGACCATTGACGCGGCGAATGAACTCGATATTGTCCGGACACCAGGGGGCGTCGGCGCGCACCGAGTTCATGTACCGGCTCACTGTTTCCTCGACGGCCGGATCGCGAAATGACAGCGGCAGATGCACCACCCGGGATGGGGTTTCGAACGCATCGAGAGAACCGAGACGCTCCTCGGTGCGCATGAGGCAATCAAGCAGCCGAGCCCGGCTCAAGCGGGAGCTGTCGTAATGGATTTGAAGCGAGCGGATACCGGGCGTGACATCAATGACGCCGGGGAGCCGTTGCCGCTCGAACTCGAGCATCAGTGCATGGACACGGATGCGCAGGGTCAGATCGAGAACCGGCGCGCCGTACTCGATGAGCACATGGCTGTCGCCCTGACGCCGGTAGAGTGCGCGTGGCCGTGTAGGGCTCGCGGCCAACTCAGCCAGCACGGCAGTGCGTGGCGCACGCGTAGCGTGGGCCGGGGGCCGCACCGGACGCAGCGTCGTGAGCATCTTCTCGCGCTTGCGCGCGGCGGTGGCGGCCGCCGGCTCATCGATGCTCTCGAAGCGCACGATGTCCCCGGGGGCCAGTTGTCCGAGCTTCCAAAGATCGGCACGGACGGTGACGAACGGACAGACGAACCCCCCGAGCGAGGGACCGTCGGGTCCGAGGATGATCGGCATGTCACCGGTGAAGTCGATGGCGCCGATTGCGTACGGGTTGTCGTGAATGTTCGAGGGATGAAGCCCTGCCTCCCCGCCATCACGCCGGGCCCAAGTCGGCCGTGGCCCGAGCAGCCGGATGCCGGTACGGCTCGAGTTATAGTGCACGCGCCACGCGGCGTTGAGTATGCAGTGAATATCCTCATCCGTGAAATAGTCCGGGGCCCCGTGCGGACCGTACAGTACGCGCACCCGCCATTCGCGGCTGAGCTGCGGAATGAGCGCCGCGGGCAGGGTGGCTTCGGGCACGAAGCCCGGATGGGGACCGAGATGCAGCACGTCGCCCGCTGCCAGCGCGCGTCCCGCGTGTCCGCCGAAACCCCCAAGGGTGAACGTTGAGCGGCTGCCGAGATATTCGGCCGTCTCGATCCCGCCGTGTACGAGTACGTAACCTCGCATCCCGGGACCACGCAGCCGACCAAGCTTCAACTGCTGACCAGGCGCGACTTCGATGGGTCGGTACCGATCGAGAGGCTGGCCATCGAGGCTCGCTGCGCTGTCGGCCCCCGTGAGGCACAGGGTCACCGCGCAATCGAACTCGAGGGTAGGACCGGTGGCCGTCCACTCCAGCCCGGCAGCCGAGGAGGGATTGCCAAGCAGGCGATTGCCGAGCCGGAAGGCAAGATCGTCCATCGGTCCGGAAGGCGGCACGCCCACGCTCCAGTAGCCCAAACGGCCGGGATAGTCCTGTACGGTGGTGCACAGACCGCCGCTCACCACGCGGATCGTGCGCGGTTCATGCCGTACCGTCTGCAGCACCCGCGTCGAGAGTTCGCCCCGTAGGACGGACTCGCTGCGTGCGACCGCGCGCAGCCATTCGACGTTGGTTTCGATTCCGCTGAGTTTGGTCTGATCGAGAGCCTGTTGGAGCTGTTGCACCGCGGCGGCGCGTGTCGGCGCCGTCACGATGATCTTGGCGAGCAGCGGATCGTAGTGAGAGGTGATACTGCTGCCGTCGGTCACGGCGGATTCCACGCGGATTCCGGCTGGAAATTCGACCTTGGAGAGCGTGCCAGCCGAGGGCCTGTAGTCCCGCGCCGGATCCTCCGCGTACAGTCGTGCCTGAATCGACACGCCGCGAGCGCGGCTCGCCCAGGCCGACGATTCGAGCCACGGTTCGAGGAAGGCCCGCTCGCCGTTGGCGCAGCGGATCATCCACTCGACCAGATCGATTCCGGAAACCTGCTCGGTCACGCCGTGCTCGACCTGAAGACGCGTATTCACCTCGAGAAAGTAGCTCTCGCGGCGTTCGCTGTCGTAAAGAAACTCCACCGTGCCCGCCGAGCGATAGCTCACGGCCTTCATCAATCGCACCGCATCGTCCCGCAGGCGCTCCCGCGCAGCATCGTCCAACCCCGGCGCGGGCGTCTCCTCTATCACTTTCTGGTTGCGCCGCTGCAGCGAGCAGTCCCGCTCCCCGAGCGCGGCTATGCGACCGTGGCCGTCGCCGAAGATCTGCACCTCGATATGGCGCGCATGGCGGACGTAACGCTCCAGAAAGAGTCCACCATCGCCGAAATGGCTGCTCGCCAGGCGCGTGACCGCCTGGAACTGATCGCGAAGGGCCTGCGCATCGTCGCAGACTCGCATGCCAATGCCGCCACCGCCAGCGGTCGCCTTGAGCATCACCGGATATCCGACTCGGGACGCCTGCTCGAGTGCCGCCTCCACATCCGCAAGCACCTCAGTGCCTTCAATGAGCGGGACCTTGGTCTGGCGCGCGAGCGCTCGAGCGGCATGCTTCAGTCCGAATGCCTGGATCTGTTGCGGCGTCGGACCGATGAAGGCGAGGCCCGCATCTTCACAGCGCGCGGCGAAAGTTGGCGACTCGCTGAGAAACCCGTAGCCTGGATGAACGGCTTGAGCGCCACTGCGGCGAGCGGCCTCGATAATCGCCGCGGCATTTAAGTAGCTTTCGGCGGCCGCCGCCGGACCAACCCGCACCGCCTCATCCGCCTGCTCGACGTGCCGCCCTCCCTCATCGGCATCCGAGAATACCGCGACCGAGGCAATGCCCATGCGGCGCAACGTGCGGATGATGCGGCAGGCGATGACCCCGCGGTTCGCGATCAGGATTTTCTCGAACACGTCTAAACTCGCAAGGGCGCGGCGATCATGACGCGAAGCGGCGTCGGGTTGAACGCATTGCAAGGATTGTTTATCTGCGGGCAGTTGGAGATCACGGCGATCACGTCCATTTCGGCAAGCAGATCGACGTGTAACCCCGGCGCCGATATCCCGTCCACGATTCCCAGGTTCCCGTCCTGTTCTATAGGGACGTTCATGAACCAGTTGATGTTTGAGACCATGTCGCGTTTGCCACGACCGTGACGCGCATTCGCCTGCAGGAAGTTCTCCACACAGGCGTGGTGAGATTTGGTGTGGTGCCCGTAGCGCAGCGTGTTGCTCTCGCAGCTGCACGCGCCACCGATGGTATCGTGGCGAGCGACGGTGGTGCTCGCGAGGCGGGCCATCGGATTTCCCTCGTTGGACAAGAGGAGCGCTCCGGTGGTCAGATAGACATTGCGCTGAGCGGCGATCGTGTCCTGGGCGCTGTAGCGCTCGGCGTCATCGTGCAGAGCGTACAGCAGGAAGTCCGCCGACTGATTGCCCTCCAGGTCGACTATGCGCAAGGTCTCGCCGCGACGCACGATGTGGTCCCATGCGGCGCGAGCTGGCACGATCTCATCGAGGATGATCCGCCCCTCGAGCGGCGGCAAGGCGTCATTCACTGGGCGGTCTCCGGAAACTCCAACGGCCGGTCAACGGCGGAAATACTCCTCGACATTGAGGAATGCACGCGCTACTTCCGGCGCCGAGTTGCGGATCGGATCGTCACTGGAAGTGATGGGTCCGCGCCACGCGAGCACGCGTACCGGCGTTACCGTGTAGCGCGAGCGCGAGTCGAGCACGTGGGGACAATTGGCCAGGACCACGATCAGATTCATCTCGGCGCGCAGCGTGATCTGCCGGCCCGCCGGGGCGGGCGCCTCGATGAGGCGTACCGCACCATCGGCGGCGACGCTCACACCCTTGAACCAGGTGACGCAGGGGTGGAGGTCTTTGCGGCCCAGGCCATGCTTGGCGGCCCCCAGCAGCAGCCGATCTCGCGCATTGGGATGCGCGCTCCAGTTCTCTCCCGAGCCGTAGCGGCGAGTGTTGATCGCAGCATTCGAGGGAGCGCAAAAGACATCGTGCGTCCCGGCGGTGTCCTCCAGGATGCTAGCTAGTACCCGTCCCATGTCCGAAAGCAGTACCCGGCCGGCGCAAAGATAGGCGTTCCACTGCACTTTGATCGTATCGGCGACGTTCAGCCGCTCGAGCGGCTGCTCGGCGTTAAACAGCAGCATCGACACGCAGGCATCGCCACGCAAATCCTGAAGGCAGAGGTGTGCGCCGCGATTGAGAACTTTCGAGGCGTACCCTCCGGGACCCACCGTCTCATCCCACAGCATCCGATCGGAAGTGACACCGGGGGGGGCACGCCCGAGAGTTGCGGGAACGGTCGGCATGGCTTCGACCACCGTTCCGCTCATCGCGCGGGCGTGGGCGCGTGCGCCGGCGGGACTGTTCGTGGGGCTGCCGCTCATCGGGCACTCCGGGATGCGCGCGGGCTCGCCGAGGGTTCGGTGGCGCCATGGGAGTGCAGGGGAGGGAGCAGGGCCGTCGTGGTGACCAGCTTGACCTGCTGCACTCCGCGCACCTTGCGCAGGTCATCGCAAAGCTCGTGCAGCCGCCGGGAGGGCCCTTGCACCAATAGCACTTCGAGGGACTGGTCGTCTTCGAGGAGGACATGCTGCGAAGAGATGATCTCGACCACGTAGGAGCCCTGAGTCTGCGCGAGCGCCTGGCGGACGCGGCCGCTCTCCGCGCGGTAAATGAGCGTGAGCGTGCCTGCCAGGACGGACTCATCTTGCTCCTCGTTATGCTCGGCCAATGCGTGCCGGATGAGTTCGGCGATCATTTGGGAGCGGCTCGGCAGGCCACGCTCGCTCACCATGGCGTCGAGCTCGCCGAGCAGCTCGCTCGGCAGGCTGACGCTCAGGCGTGCAAGCTGTGGGACGGTCGCGTCATTCATAGTGCCTCCCGGGGCGGCAGGAGCAGTATTACGGAATTAACTATTCGTAATACTGCTCGCGGGCATGAGCGCTGTCAAGCTGCGCAGGACACGGACGCCATTGGGTAAGGCTTGGGCAGTTCCTGCAAATGGCTTGCAAAAGGGATGCGCTCATACGCCCAAAGCTGCAGCGCTCGCTTCAGGGCCGATAGCGCTGCGCGCGTCGGGGAAGGTCGTGCATGATGGCGCGTTGCAAACGTGCGCCCGACGATGATCCGGCCGAATTCCTGTGCGATTTCCTTCAGCGCGCTCGTCATGAGCTGAGCTCAGGGTTCGCGCTCACCGGCACGACTTTGACCCCCGGCGCCGACTCGTGGGCGCGCGATCCGGGATAGACGATATGGCGCTCTTCAAGATCTCCTCGAGCACTTAGCCTTCCCAGGATGCGCCGCATTTCGGATGGCTGAGCAGGTCGCGCTCGGAGCGGATGTCAAAAAGGCTGGTTTTCTGTCGCTCGCACTGCAGCCGGTATCGGTGCCGGATTTCGCGTTCTCGACGCGAAATGGCGCTGTGGTATTGTCAATGTCGTTGCCCGGATGTCATCCGCTGCGTCGCCCGGGCTTGCAGCGGCGGCAGACGGCGAGGAACCAGATGAAGTTTAGAGCGGCGACGATCCAAGCGGCGGTCCACGCGACCGCGAAATTGCGGCTGCCGACCATGCCGAACCGCAGCGGCAGGAGCAGGATGAGGAGTTCGACGACCATGAAGCCCATGGCGAACGCGAACATGGACCAGCTCCAGGTGCCGTCATGTTCGCGTTGACGGATGCCACTGGTGAGAATGAACACCTGCAGCCCGATGAAGAAGAGCCAGATCATGCGCGCCTGTTCATGCGAGTCATCCAGACTGAATTCTCGGGTTGTACTGCGACCAGGCCCGGGCGCAGGGGCTATTGCGACGTGGGGCTCTTTTCATTGCGGGCTGCCGTCGCTCGGAAGTACCAGCGGGTGCCCAAAACAATAACGAGAATGAAGGCGATGGCATCGACGCACAGCGTCGCGATGAATAGCCACTCGTAGCGCGGGTTGCGTTGGTATAGGAGTCCGGCCGGCAGCCCGGTGCCGTAGAGGAAAATGACGAAGCCGAAGCCGGTGAGCACGACCTTCCAATTGAGCAAACCCTTGCGGGCCGTGTCACGGAGGACGAGACCGTCCATGAGAAGTTTCAATAGTTCGATCATGTGCAGGCTTCATTGCGGAGGACTTGGCATTTGCTACGTCAGGTCCGTCAGCATGGTAGGCGCCGAGACAGCGAAAAATGACTCACGACGCCTCGGGCGGTATGTCGTATCCGCTCGCGCCGAAGAGAGGAGCGGTTCCGTGTGGTCGCTCCCATGTCATTGAATTATCGACATAAAATTCCGTCGGCAGGCTGTCCGTCACGGATGCCGGCCACGCGGGAACCCGCGATGGGCTTTCGATTTCGCCACGCCCTTGGCGCCTTTAGCTGTTAACATCTTGCCGATGTCACTGCCGCTGGTCATTGCATTGCGTGCCGCCGGGAGGCCGGGCAACGACGCTTGGGGCGCGGATTCGTGAGTTCGGACGGCGATGTCACCTTGTTGCTGCGGCGCTGGAGTGATGGTGACGCGGCCGTACTCGACCCGCTTTTCGCTCTTGTCTATCCGCGCTTGAGGCAGATTGCCGGAGCGCTTTTTCGCGGCGAGTCGCCCGCCACTTTGTTGCAGCCAACCGGCGTCGTCAATGAATTGTTCCTCAAGCTCGCAGAACAGCGGCGACTGCAGTTCACCGATCGCGAACATTTCTTCAGTCTTGGATCGCTGCTGATGCGCCGTATCATTGTGGACGCAGCCCGCGCCGAGCGACGCGACAAACGCGACGGAGGCATTCGCATTCCGCTCGATCCGGAAACCGCCGGCACGACCGTCGGCCCCTCGGCGGACGTGCTGGACATCGACCGGGCATTGGAAGAACTCGAGCTGATCGACGCGCGCAAGACCCGCATGGTGGAGTTGCGGCTCTTCTTGGGTGCGACCGCGGAGGAGACCGCCGATCTGCTCAAGATGTCCAAGGCCACAGTGGACCGCGACTTGCGATTCGCGCGTGCCTGGCTGATCGAACGATTGGCAGGCGGGGCGCCGGCCGGATGAGGTGTTGCGCAAGCGAGTGACCGGCTCCTATGGACAAGCACGCATCGGACGACGCCTCGCATTGGGCTGAGTTGCAGCGGCTATTCCATCGTTGTGACGGCCTCGACGACACGGCGATCGAGGCATTGCTTGCGAACGAGGTCGCGGATCTCGGTTTGCGTGAACGGGTGCGCTCGTTGCTGCGTTCGGCACGGTGCGTCACCTCCGATCCGGCGTTCACGACGCCGGACACCTCGGCCGGCGAAGCGGCGGGATTCTCGCCGGTCTCGATCGGCCCGTATCGCTTGCTCGAGAAACTCGGATCCGGCGGCGTCGGCACCGTGTATCTGGTCGAACGGATCCTGGCCGAGACGAAGGTTCGTGCGGCGCTCAAAGTGCTGGCGCCGCATGCCGTCGATGCGTCCTTCGTCGAGCGTTTCCACCGCGAACGGCGACTGCTCGCATCGCTCGACCATCCGAACATCACCCGCTTGTTCGACGCCGGGACGACCGAGGACGGCCAGCCGTACATCGTCATGGAGTACGTCGATGGCTTACCGATCGATCGCTATTGCGACGAAGGTCAGCTCGATATCGAATCCCGGGTGCGCCTTTTCCTGACCGTGTGCGACGCGGTGAGCGCCGCACATCGCGGCCTGATCGTGCATCTCGATCTGAAGCCCTCGAACGTATTGGTCGCGAAGAGCGGCATAGTCAAACTCCTCGACTTCGGTACCTCCAAATGGACCCAGGCCAACGGTGAGTCCACGGCCACCTTGGTCGCGACGCCGGCATTTGCAAGCCCCGAACAGCTGCTGAATCGTCCGGTGAGCACCGCGAGCGACGTGTACGCGCTTGGCGCGACGTTATACAAAATTCTCTGCGGGCGGGCGCCGTTCGGCAACATCTCGGGTGTCGTGCGCATGGAGAAGGCCCTTCGCGGCCTGGAACCGGAATCCCTTGCGCGCGCGGCGGCGGACGCCCGGCCGCGAGCAGATCGCGCCGCGCGGCGCGCTCACCAGGAACTGCGCGGCGATCTATCGACGATCCTCGAAACCTGCCTGCGGAGTAATCCGCGGGAACGATACAGCTCCGCCGAGGCATTGCGGGACGACCTCGAGCGCTATCTGTCGCATCAACCGATCAAGGCGCGTCCGCAGACCACGGGCTATCGCATGCGCAAGTTCATCGACCGCCATCGAGTGGCACTGGTGGTTGCGGTGCTGGTCGTGGCTGTGTCCGGCGCGAGCCTCGCGGACGCATGGGTGGGACAGGCGCGTGCCCTGCGCGAGGCAGACCGCGCGGTGCGCATGCAGAACTTCATGCATCGCTTGTTCCGCATGGCGAATCCCGATTACACGGCGAAGCCGGTCGCTACGGTGGCGCAATTCTTGCGCGCCGGGGTGCGCAATTTGCCGGCCTATATTCAAGATCCCGCCGACCTCCGTGCAGCGATGCTCGGACTCGCGGAATCGATGTACGAGAGCGGTGACACGGACGATGCCCGCGCGGCGTTGCGCCAGGTGCTGGCGTTGTCCCACGGCAGTGCGGCGATCGGGAGTCGTGTGGAAGCGGAAATCTATCTTGCGGTCATCGATTTCGACCGCAATGAGGTTCCGGCCGGACGAGCCCTTTCGGCGGAGGCTTTCCGGCTCGCCCACGCATACCCGGTATCGTCGCGGGTGCGCATCCTTACGGATGTCTATTATGCGTTCAACGAGGACAACAACGGCTACATCAAGCCTGGGAACCTCGCACTGTTGCGAAAGAGCGCGCATGCGGCCATCGCCGATCACTTGCCGCGGAACGATCAAGACCTGGCGCTCCTTGATTACGCGGCTGATGCGGATATGCAGGGACATGTCGCCACCGCGACACGGATCTTTTCGCTGTTGCGGCAGCGTTATCGAGACGATCCATTGGCGCTTTGCGATCGCGCCAATGTGAATGGTTGGCTGGCCTGGATCGACAATCAGAGCGGGCGCATCAGCGAGAGTCTGCCGTTGTTTCGCGAGGCCTACGACGGCTATGTGCAATGCCAGGGGCCGGCGAGCGCAGAGGCCTTGGAAGAAGTGCCCTATTGGGGAGACGCGTTGATCCGCGCGGGACGGCCGGCCGAGGCGGTCAAGCTGCTCGAGGGCGCATTGCCGACCTGGCGGCGCGCCCTCGGGGACAGGTCGGATCAGGTTGAGATTCTCTACTATCTGTCTCGCGCCTATTCGGCGGTCGGACGATATCGCGACGCGCAGCCGCTGGCGGAGGAATTTCTCAAAAGCCTGCGCAATCGACTTGCGCCCGGATCGCGGATGTTCGGGCTCGGCCAAATGGCGCTCGCTCAAGCCTTGGTCGGCGAAAAATGTTATGCCGCGGCGCGCCCCCACGCCGTGCTGGCGGTGCGCATACTCGCGAAGTCGGCCGCTTCCGCCTATGGGTTGCACGTGGAACGGGAGGCACAAGCGATACTGCGCGGGGCCGCGACTACTGCCGGGCTTTCATCGGGCTGTTCGTCCTGATCCGGCGGCCACTGCGGCGGGCTTTCGGGCAATGGCACGATTCTTACGGTCCACCGGCCGTGCGATACAGCATGGCTACCGCGTCGCGGTTCGTAGTGCCTTGCGCGCTACCGGGGTTTGCCGTTGCCGTGGACCTTCTTGTCCTTTGTCCAGGTGTTGTCGGTGGCGGAGTTGGGGTTCGCGTTGTTGTCGGTCGAGCCGAAGGTGCGCCTGTGCGATGGCGACGGGCCGTTCGGACTGGACCACACGTTGGTATATTGGCTCGAGGTCTTGTACGTGCCATTGGCCCCGCGCACCGTCTGCTGGTTCAACGAGTAGTCCTGCCAGTCCGAGGCCGCCGTCGAGCGCGCGTTCATCGCCGCGTTGGCGTTGTTCATCGAGCTCCGGGTCGCGGACTGCATCTGGCCGAGAAATGCCTCGTGATTCCGCTGCTGAGTCGCCTGCTGCTGCATGAAGGCCCGATGACTCGCGATCGACCGTGCCTGATCCTGCCGGTAGGCACGGCGCAGTCTCTCGGTCCCCTCCCGCTGGGTAGCCTCCAGCACCCGGTTGCCTTCGCGCGTCAGCATTCTGCGGTGCACAACCTGCCAATGCCGGTTCCACTTGATCGGCGGCAAGGCGGCGACAACCCGGCTCATCTCCGCAAACCTTCCCGGTGGAGTCACGAGGTAGCTCATTCTGGCGAGGCAATTGCCGCTGCTTTGGCTGTAGCCGCTGGGAAGATGAAACTGCGTCGTCTTGCACGTGACGATCGCGGTAAGGAGTCCATCCCGCCGTCGCCCATTTGCGCCGGACTCGACCTGCAGCGCCGCCGCATCCAGAGTGCTCGTTCCGGACAGCGGTCCTTGCATTCGGTATTGCGGGGGATTATGTCGTTGTTCGGCGGCGGCCTTGGCGACCGCCGCCTGCAAGTGTGGCGGAACCGGCGAGGGGCCGACGATGTGCACGCCCGGCATATGCTGCGCGTAGAGGCGCAAGAATTGGGCGGCGCTGACGGGCGCGAAGATCGGCAGGCAACCCGCGGTTGGATGCGGGCGAAGGTTGCGACCCCACGGAGTGTTGTTGTGGGTCCACTGCCAGCCGAGCGCGGGCAGCAAGCGATACTGCACTTGCCCGTCCGGGGACTCCTCGCTGAGCAATTCCACCGGGATACCGCCCGGCTGACCGGCCAGCATCCCGCAGGTGGCACGACCGAGGCTGCCGTGAGCCTTCCAACTGGCCGGAATGGCAACGACGGCGGCTTGCATGCCGCCGAGAAAAGGATCGGTCAGCACGAGGTGACCGTAGCCTTGCGCCGCGCTGCAGCCCGGCAGCATCAGCCCGAGCCACGCGGGCCAGGCGGTGAGCAGGCCGGCAAGGCCTTCGACGCGAGGGCGCCAGTGGTGCCGATCATTCCGTCTGGCCGCTTCAGTGCCTCGATTCATGCTGCCTCTCCCCTGCTGAGATTCCGGCCTCTGTAGGATCGCGTCGAATGGCGGCGAAATGACTCACCGATGCGCCGCGGAGTGCCTGACTGCCGTCAGCCAGCGCTGGCTCACCTTGAACGGCGGCACGTGCTGCACCATCTGCAGCAGAGAGTCGAGTTCGCCGCTCGGCGCGAAGAAGATCGTGGCATGGGCATAACAGGCACCCCCCGCCGGGGAGCCGTCGGTGGCAGTACGCGCCGAACAGGAAACGAACGCGCTCATCAGCCCATCGTTGAGCGCGGCTCCGGATCCCACGGTGACTCGCAAGGCGCCCGATTTGCCGCCTTGTGCCCCCGACGGGGAAGACCGCGGCACGGGACCTACGATGTGCACCTGCGGCAGGAAGTGCTGTACCAACAGACGCAAGAATTTGGTTGGCGAGACCGGACCCTGGAGCGGCAGGCAGCCACTGGCGGCCTTCAGACCCGGGTTGCCGGTGACCCAGGTCCAACCATAATTTTGCAACGCCTGGGCGCTCATCTTGCCGTCGGCGGAATGGATGCGGAACACCGGGAATTTGGCCTGCGAGACATGACAGGAGTCGACCGCCACGATCCCGTGGCCCGTCCAGCCCGCCGGAATGGCCAACTGACCGGCGGCCATGCCGCCAAGCGCCGGATCCGTGAGCGTGACAAAGCCGAACCCGGCGGCCATGCTGCGGCCGGTGACGAGCACCGCGAGCACGAGGCCGGCGATCCCCGCGAACTTCGCGACCTTGATATCCATTGGCGTCAACCCCGGTTTTGATTGGTCCACCGGGGTTCGCGTCAATGCTCGGTCGAATGGCTCACTGACGCATTTTCCGGGTCGCGGACACGATTCTGCTTGATGATCGTGTGGTCCAACGGAGGGGCCAAGGACCGGGCGGCCGGCACGGTCTTCCCCATCCGCCGCCAATGGGAGGCGATGAAGCCGCGGGCATCGACCCGCCACCGCGGTGCACCGGTGGCGGCCCGCGCCCCCGCGCAGCGCCAAGCATAAATCGTGTCGTGTCCGGTCAGGTACATCGGGATGAAGGACGATCCCGGGTGGCGCGCACACCAGGCGGACGCCGCCGGTAGGTCCCGGCGGCCATTGGCCTTGCCGCAGGACAAGTTGGCGCCCTCGTTGCATAGGAGCACCCGATGATCGAAACAACGGAAGACCGTTGACCGCTCGACCTGGGCGGCGGGCATCGCCCCGAGCCTGAAGATGCGCACCGCCGCCGGCACGAGCGCAACCGGAAGGGCACGCAGCCGGTCACTCGTTCCGAGGCGAGCGCACAGCGCGGCCGGCGATGCGGCATGCGCCGAAAGGGCCGCCGCGAGAGTGGTGATTACGCCGATTGAGGCGGTCAGCGAGCGACTGCGCATCGGGGCGGTTCTCAGTGGGTGGCCAGTCGAACGCTTTGCGCGACCGACAGAAAGGGGTCGTCCGCCGCATCCTTTTTCCGGGGATGGAAGGACTCGACCATGAGCAGAAATGCGGGATCTTTGCCGTCGATGGTGCCGATGCCGGCGATATGGCTGTCGACTGCGCCGCCCTGCGGCGAGGTCGCGGTGAACTCGTCGTAGGCAACCTCGAGACCATTGCCAAAGATCTGCAGCAGACCCGCCGGCCCGAAGGGTGCGGGGCGGTCTGAGTGAGAGCGCGCTGCGATCTTTCGTTCCTCGTCGAGTACGACGCCGCTGGGGTTGGCGGCGGGTTCGGAGGGCATGAGGTTGATCCAGTTCGCGCCGGAGCGTAGCTGTACGCCGAGACCGCCATTATGGCCTTCCGCAATCGCGTTCCAGTGCCGCGGAATCTCCACGGTGAACCGGCCCTGCGGGTCGCGATACACACGGCCCTGCATCGCTGCGGAGGCGGCCGTCCCGGGTTTGGTTTCGCGGCTCAGAAGCATCGCAATTCGCCGGCCGCAGTCTTCCTGGGTGAAGGCGCCGACCAGGCAGGCCTTATCGAGATCGCTCATCGCCTGTGACCCGGCTTTGCCGGAGGCGGCCGGTACGCTGCGGGTTCCCGTCACGTGCAAGCTGTTGCGAATGCTGTCCAACGCCGGCAGGTATTCGTAATAGACGGTGAGCGGTGCGATCAGCGTAACGCCGACCAGGAACTCGTTCCCGGTGAGCGCCGCATCGGTCTCCGCAACGGCGGGGGACTTCGGGTCCGCGCACGTGAAGAGCGCGTAGACGCCCGGGGCCCCCGCAAGCGTTAGCGTGCCGCTCTTGCGTTGGCGGAAGGTCGGGCACTGGCGCCGAAACTCTCGGGCGGTGATGGCGACGAACTGTGCCCCCGTCATCGCGTTGCTGTCGTTCTGGCGGGTCACGCTGACGATGGCCTGCACGGCCCCGCGGCGCACGATGATCTGATCCGCAGCTTTGTCCGGATATACCTGCCAGCCGGCGGGCACCTCGAGATCGTACCGTCCTTGCGGGTCCTGGTAGTGCGCCTTGGCCAGTGCGACGACCGGCAGGATGGCCAAGGCCAAGATGATGCCGCGCCATTCCCGCGAGCGGATCGGTGAGTTGCTCGAGACCGCCATGCGAATTCCCCCTGATAGTTCGCGCTTCGCTTGGTACGCGCCAAACGCGCGGGAACCGCTTCACGAAGGAGCGCCTTTCCGGGCCGCGGGCGCCGGGAGCGGTGCTATCCGTGGTGACGGCGAACGCGCGGGGACGTCACTCGATGGTCTGCGCGGCGCGCTGTTCCGCCTGTGTCGTGAAGGAGGCAAGGAGTTCGGCGGTGTGTTGTGCATGCCGTGCCTGCGCCTCCTGCGCAGCGCGCTTGGCCTGCTCGATGAGAGTCGTGCGCTCCCGGTCGGCCTGCGCAATGATCCGCTCGGCCGTGGATTCCGCGGCCAGCAGGCGGTTCAGTGTTTCATCTTCCACGATGGGTGATCGTACCTGCCACCGGGCCGTTGTCAATTTTTGCTTATATGAGCAGAAGTGCGTATTTCGAGGTTGCGAGTGCGGGCGTGGCAGTAGATCCCGACAGAGCGGCCCGGCGCCTGGGATCGTTGCGCGCAAGAAGGACGCGCCCGTGAATCTCCAAGCTCATTGTGGCGGAGGAAGGCAGATTCGCGTTCCCCGGTTGGGCGCAATCGGCTGGCGATGCCTAAACGTCAGAACGATCAGGTCGGCCTGTTTGCCTGCCCGCCCTCGCACCGCATCGGCCGCGTACGGGAAGGACTGCAAGGTGTGCAAGGGGCTCGATCCGCACGTGCGCCCGCCGTGGAACCCGCCCCAAGTTCCCTTGGTAGTAATGCGTATTGCGGCGGACGAAAAAGTCGCGCGAAGTGCAATTCGACGTATCCGGAGCGACGCAGCCAGAGGAAGTGTCATATGGAACACCGATGGGGTCAACGTGTCCTACTCGATGTGCCCGTGCGATTGCTCGCCGAGCCGCGCACGCCGGCGGTTGGTCGCATGGTGAACGCCAGTATCAGCGGCGCATTCGTGCGGACCGCGGACCGTTTGCCGCTGTGGGTAAAAATCCAAGTCGAAATGGTTCTGCCCCGCATGCCAGGTCACAAGGGGGAATGTGTCTCGGCCCTCGTGACGCGCAGAGTGAGAGATGGGGTCGGGATCGAATGGTGCGATCTCGCTCCGGTTCCCATGCGCGAGCTGCTGGCGACTGCGCACACAAGCGCTGCCATGAGCGATACGGGAGGGCTCGAGAGCACCCACTCAGCCGAGGCGGACATGATGGCACTGACAGCCCCGCGCCTCGTGAGCCACTGCACCCCGATGAATCCATAGGCCCGGCCTGAAGCAGCGAAGCGGCCCCGTAAGCCGATCGTCCCCAGCTCCAGTACGGCGGCGAGTGACAGTACCTGATGGGATAGCCGAGCCGCCACGCAGAACGGGGGGAACGGAATCCCCCCGCACCTGCACCGCGTTTCAACGGCTATGGCGTTCGTCCCGCGTGGCATTCCCATCCGGCTGACGCAAGGTGGGCGGCATGGTCGGCTCCCCGACCCGAGACTGCGGCGGTGGCTGCCCTTCGCTCGCCCAATACCCAGGGCGATCGTAGTGCTTGTACAGGAGCGCTTCCCGGTCGCGATTGACGGTGATTGCCGGGTCGTACTGCGGTGCCTCCTTGATCGCCTTGCGCGTCAAGTTCAGCTTCACCGTCTTGTCGGACCACCGCATCTCGCGGATCCACTGCGGCGCAATGAGCACCTTATGACCGAGCCACCAGTTGCTGGTATCCACGATCAGGTAGCGAACGGCCCACGTGTCGTCGTCAAGCAGCAGACCATGGACATGACCGATGTCGCCGTCAGTCGCCTCGATGTCGTACTTCATGATCGCCTTGCAGCTGCGCAGATGAGTATCGTGCGCCTCGCGTGGTCCGTTGACGGAATCCACAGGCTCATCTTGCGGCCGCGCAAGACGGTGTTCAGCCGATGCCGCATCGAACCCCACGCCCGACACCATACCGGGATAGGCGCCGCCGCCCCACATTCCCGCGCCCCCCCAGTAAATCGGGTAGTTATAGTAGCCGAGGTACTCCAGTTCGTGCTGCCGGGATACCGGCTTATCGAGGTCGATGTCCGGGCTATTCTTGACCTGCTCCTTCGTGAGCGAAACGGGCAGCACCTTGCCGTTCGGGTCCAGCTTGCCCATCGACATCGGTGAGATCAAGACCTTGCGGCTCGACAACCAACTGCCGGTATCGACGATGAGGTAGCGAACTGCCCATGCCTCGTCATCGAAATAGAAATCCTTCACTTTTCCGATGGCACCGTCACGGGCGTTGACGGTATAGCCATCGAGATCATTCATGTTGCGTAACATTTCCAATTCTCCTTTGCTTGGGTGGACTACGCGAGCCAGGAATCCGGAATTCCTCCGTGTCGCACTCTGCCACCCCATCGTACGGGTCCACGCCGGACTTCGGTCGAACCCCATTCACTCTAAACACCACCGTCCCACCAAGACCGGCCTGGGGTTACATCAACCCGCCGGCACACCGGTCAAGGCTGCTCCGACCCGCGGTATTGCGGGCCGTGCGGACGCAAGTGCCCACCAGGCGGCAAGCGTGCTGCAAGGAATGCAACGACGTCGGTGCGGTGCCTCACATTGAGCGCCAAGTTCACGCGACGCTACAGCGATGTGCCAACCGGGTCGATCCGCGGCGGAAAACAGGTCGCGTCAACTCCCACAAGTGGACGCTTCGCGATGGAAAAGTTTCGGCCGTCGCAGTGATCGGGCCGCCCCGAGGCCACCCGGGCGCCCGCCTCGGTCAAGGACTGGGTATCCGATCATATGAGATCCGACAAATCGGTGATCCACGGCATGAGCGTACGCACCGCGACGTCTTCGCCACGCCAGTTGCCGCATTGCCATCGAGTCGCGATAGCCGACCTGCACACGATGCGCCGGAAGCGTCTGG
>DAIDHH010000140.1 GCA_027452045.1 Gammaproteobacteria bacterium | reverse complement strand
GCCGCGGCCCTGCTCGGTCAGGCGGCTCACCAGAGGATCGGTGCGGCGCACGGTTTCCCCGACCCAGGCGAGGTGGTACCAGACGGCGAGGTCGTGGATGAACTGGTCCGAGGCGTAACTCACCCGCTCCGGCATGGCGAGTGTCTCGGCGATCGAGGCGAGCTCGAGGTAGGGTCCGAAGCGCTCGATCATCTGTTTGCGCTGGGCGCGCAGGCAGGCCTTGATGCTCGCGAGACGCCCGGCGGGATCGGCGGGAACCGGGCCCGGCCCGAGGAGCGCGAGCACGGGGTCGGGCAGCGGATGACCGGACCGCAGGTGCTCCTCGACGGCCCGGGAGAGGGAGTCGATCTGCTCGAGCAGCACGGGCGTGAAGTTGAAGACCGCGCGCGCCTCGGGGTTGGCCTCGAGGTGCGCCGCCATGTCCGTGTAATCCTTGATGGCGTGCAGGTACGTCCAAGGCAGCACGTACTCGCCCGTGAGCGCATCCTGATACTGCGGCTGGTGCATGTGCCACAAGAGGACGACCGGCAGACGGGCAGTGGAAGTCATGAGTGTCTCAAGGGGGAAGTCGGCGCAGCATTTCGGAAGTCACGAGCACGATGCCCTTCTCCGTGACGAGAAAGCGCCTGGCGTCGGCCTCCAGGTCCACCCCGATCTGCATGCCATCCGGGATCTCGCTCCCCTCATCGATGATGGCCCCGCGCACGCCGCAGCCCGCCCCGATCTGTACGTTGGGCAGGATCACGGCGCGCTCGATGGTGGAGCGCTCCTCCACCCGCACGTTGGAGAAGAGGAGCGACTGGTTTACGTGGGCGCCGGAGATGATGCAGCCGCCGGAGACCATGGAGTTGATCGCAAGACCTCGCCGACCCTCCTCGTCGAGGATGAATTTCGCCGGCGGCTGGTGGACCTGGTAGGTCCAGATGGGCCAGTCCTCGTCGTAGATATTGAGCTCGGGCGCGACGTGCACCAGTTCCAGGTTCGCCTCGTAGTACGCATCCAGCGTGCCGACGTCGCGCCAGTAGCTCTGCGCCCGAGTCTGCACGTCCTGGAACGGATAGGCGAAGACCTGCAGCGTCCCCGCGATGGCCTTCGGCAGTATGTCCTTGCCGAAATCGTGTGACGAGGAGCTGGCCGCGTCTTCCTTCAGCAGCATCTCGAGCAGGCGGGTATTGAAAACGTAGATGCCCATCGAGGCGAGGATGCTCTCGGGCTTGCCCGGCAGGGTATCGGGAACCGCGGGCTTTTCGGTGAACTTGGTGACGCGGTTCCATTCCGTGGCGGTGAGCACGCCAAAGTGCCGCGATTCGCTCGCCGGAACCTCGACCACACCCATGGTGATGTCCGCGCCCTTCTCCACGTGGTAGGCGATCATCGGACCGTAGTCCATCTTGTAGATGTGATCGCCCGCCAGCACGAGCACATGCTTGGGCCGATGCGAGAGGATGAGCTCGATGTTCTGGTAGACCGCATCCGCGGTGCCCCGGTACCAGTCCGGGCCGCACTGCTGCTGGGCCGGCACGACCTCCACGAACTCTCCGAACTCTCCCCGCAGGTAGCTCCAGCCGTGCTGCGCATGGGCGATGAGCGATTGCGCCTTGTACTGGGTGAGGATGGAGATCTGGCGAATGCCGGAGTTGACGCAGTTCGAGAGCACGAAGTCGATGATGCGGAACTTGCCGCCGAAGGGCGTGGCCGGCTTGCAGCGATTGGCGGTGAGGTCCTTCAAGCGCTCGCCCCTTCCCCCGGCCATGATCACCGCAAGCGTGCCGCCGGTCAGGCGGCTGACGTAACGTCCGGAAGAGGCGCGCGCAGGTTGTCGCATCATGGGCCCCGAGGCTCGCTGGTCGGCGACCTATCGTATCAGTCTCCAGGACGGTTCAAAGCCATTTCATCAGCCCGAGGTCGTGCTCGTGGGTGAGCATCTCGTGCCAGGGGTGGATGCGCACCTCGGTGGAGAACTGGCCGCATCCGGGCGGCTCGGCATCGAGCGCAAAGACGGCCGCGCCATCGCCCTCCCATTCCCCGGTGGGCCGAAGCTGCGCCTTCCAGAGTCCCTCGCGCTCGTCCTGGCCGAAGGAGCACAGCGGTGGCGGCTCGAGGTTGGCCGCGGGCAGGAGGCGCCGCGCCACGAACTCGACGCGCACATCCTGGGGCATCAGACCGTTCAGGTTTGCCGCCACGCGCAGCCGCAGCCACTCGCCCCGGGTGAGCTCGGTCGCGGTATCCGTGAGCATCCGCAGGCTCACGCGGCTCCAGGCCTGATGGACCCGCTGTGTCCATTCCGAAAGCCTTCGGGCGCCGGCGAAATCCTCCGCGGCGAGCCGGCGGTACTGCAGGTCCGCCGTCCGATAGAGATTCCGGGAGTAATCGCGCAGCATCCGCCCCATGCTGAAGCGCGGAATGACGGTGCTCATGGCGCGCTTGGCCCGCATGATCCACTCGCGCGAATACCCGTCGGTGGAGCGCTCGTAGTAAAGCGGAATCACCTCTTCCTCGAGCGTATCGAGAATCAGAGCCGACTCGAGCGCGTCGCGCCGCTCCGGGTCGCCCACGTGCGCCGCGGGAATGCCCCAGCCGTTGTCCTGCATCCACCCCTCGGCCCACCAGCCGTCGAGGATGCTCAGGTTCAGCCGTCCGTTGATCGCCGCCTTCATGCCGGAGGTGCCGCTCGCCTCCAGGGGATAGACGGGATTGTTGAGCCACACATCGACGCCCGAGACCAGGGAGCGGGCGAGCTGCAGATCGTAGTCCTCGAGCAGGAGGATGCGGCCGATGAACTCCGGGGAGGTCATGAGCTGGCGGATCTCGCGCAGCACCTGCTTGCCCGGCTCGTCCGCCGGATGCGCCTTGCCGGCGAACAGCAGTACCACGGGCCGATCGGCGTTCTTCAGCAGCCGCGCCAGACGCTCGCGATCGCGCAGCAGCAGCGTCGCTCGTTTGTAGGTGGCGAACCGGCGTGCAAAGCCGATCGTCAGCACATCGGGTCTGGCGGGGTCGAGGAACCGGGTGACGTGGCGCAGCTGCGCCAGGCTCGAGCCCTTGCGCACATATTCCCGCCGCACCCGATTGCGCACGGCCTCGAGCATGCGGGTCTTCACCGCCTGGCCGGTGGCCCAGTAGTACTCATCGGGGGTCTCGTGCAGCTTCTCCCAGAACGGGGTGTCATTCAGGCGCTCGCGCCATTGCGCCCCGAGCTCGCGATCGAAGAACTCCGCCCAGAGCTTGTGCAGGAAGGTCGGCAGATGCACGCCATTGGTCACGAAGCCAACGGGGTTCTCCTCGGGGCGGATCTCGGGCCAGCGATTGGCGCAGAGCCGCTGCGAGACGCCGCCGTGGATGCGGCTGACACCGTTGATGTGGCGCGCGCCATTCAGCGCCAGGTGCGTCATGTTGAAGTAACCCGGCGCCGAGGGCGTATGGCCGAGATCGAGGAATCGCTCGACCGGTACGCCGAGTTCGTGGATGAAGTCGTGGAAGTGATCGAGGATCAGACCGTGCCCGAAGGTGTCGTGGCCGGCGGCGACCGGGGTGTGAGTGGTGAACACGCACGCCGCCGCGGTGGCCTCGAGCGCGGCATTGAACGGCAGACCCCGGGCCACGTGCTCGCGCAGCAGCTCGAGAATGAGGAAGGCGGCGTGGCCCTCATTGAGATGCCACACGGAGGGGGACAGCCCGAGGACGCGCAGCGCGCGCACTCCACCGATGCCGAGGATCATCTCCTGGCGGATGCGGGTCG
This sequence comes from Gammaproteobacteria bacterium, assembly GCA_027452045.1. GTDB lineage: Bacteria > Pseudomonadota > Gammaproteobacteria > Steroidobacterales > Steroidobacteraceae > 13-2-20CM-66-19. The sequence continues at coordinate 1,277 of DAIDHH010000140.1, read as the reverse complement.
CCTCGTCGCCGCCGTAGAGCCGGCGGGTGATGTCGCGGTCGGAGGGCGCATTCTCGGTCGTATTGGTGTCGAGCAGGTAGACGGCGATCCGGCCGGCCTGGGCCTTCCAGATGCGGGCCACCACATCGCGGCCCGCGATGCGCACGCTGATCTTGACCCACTCGCCGCCGGCGCCGTACACGGGATCGACCGGCAGGTCGCGCGGATCGTGCGCCCGATACTCGGCCTGCTGCACCCCGTCATCGTCGACGGTCTGGGTGAAATAGCCCTGCTCGTAGAGCAGCCCCACGGCGACGAAGCGGGCGCCGGCATCGCTCGCGGCCTTGCAGTAATCGCCCGCGAGCACCCCGAGCCCCCCGGAGTAGATCGGAAAGCTCTCGTGGAAGCCGTACTCGGCGCAGAAATAGGCGGTCAGAGGTTCGTCGCCGTCCTGCGGTTGCGCGGCGAGGTACGCATCGAGCGTCGCCAGGGCCTCGTGGTAGCGGGCCAGGTAGAGCGGATCCTGGGCGGCCCGATCGAGCGCCGCCTGCGGAATGATGCGCAGCATGAGTCTCGGATTGCCGCCGCATTGGCTCCAGAGCTCCGGATCCAAGTCCTCGAACAGGGCGCGGATGGGGCGGTGCCAGCTGAAAAAGAGGTTGCTGGCGAGCTCGCGCAGGCGCGACAGCGCTTCGGGGGCGACGGGAACGATTTCGAGCAGGGCGTTTCGCATGGCGCGTGGCGATGGGAGCTGGAACAGACCGCGAAGTCTAGCGGCTTCGCGCGGCCCGCGTCCCGATCAATCCAGCGATTTGTGCGCATCGCACGCACCCGCCGGCTCGGCATCCTCGGCGCTCTGTGGTTAAACTGTACGCAGATCCTGATTCCTTCGGAAATCGAGGTCCGACATGCCAGGGAATTCCCGCAAGAGCCACTCTTTCGCGTCATTCCGGGCCGCTACGCTGCTCGTGCCCTCGCTCCTCTGTGGCGTCGCGCTCGCGCAATCGATGCCCATAGAGAACCTGGATCGCTTCCCGCGCGCCACGCTGACGATTTCCACAGGCGGCCACCTCGAGCGCTTCAGGGTCTGGATCGCCAACACCCCGACGCGGGAGGCGCAGGGACTCATGTTCGTGCGCGATCTGCCCGCCGATGAGGGCATGATCTTCCCGATGCGCCCGCCGCAAGTGGCGTACTTCTGGATGAAGAACACCTACATCCCGCTCGACATGCTGTTCATCGGCGCCAACGGGCAGATCGTGAAGATCATCGCCAATGCGCGGCCGTTCTCGCTCGCG
>DAIDHH010000139.1 GCA_027452045.1 Gammaproteobacteria bacterium | reverse complement strand
CGAGATCGCGGATGACGGGACCAATGATTGGGTCGAGCAATTCGGCGACGATGAGGCGAAAACACGGTATCGCCTGAACGGCGAGCATGTACAGCGCTCGAAGCTTCGCGTCGAGACGCGTCTGAAGCTGCTCGCGTGCTGTAACCCGAAGAAGTACGGAGACCGCAAGGCCGTCGAGCTCTCCGGCCCCGAAGGCGCACCGCTCGCGTCTGTGAACCTGACCACGACAGACCCGGTTGAGGCCAGCCGGGTGTACCAGCAGCTCATCGGCGGGAAATAACCCGTGGCCCAAGGCGCGCTGGCCGAGCGGGTGGAGCGGATTGAGTCCCACTTCGACTGGCGCGACGCTGACCTGCGCCCCGTGCTGCAGAGCCGACTCGATCGGCTGCGCATGATCCGCGACAAGCCCGGCATGCTGCCGAGTCTGCGCGCCTACTACCGCGACCACCTCGACGACTGGATCTCCGACTGGGGCATGACCTACGACCCGCGCAACGTCGCGCGCGGCCGTATCGCCGACGTGCCGTTCGTGTTGTTTCCGAAGCAACGCGAATGGGTGCAATGGGCGGTGAAGAACTGGCGCGACCTCGAATACGGCGGCACGCCGAAGAGCCGCGATGTCGGCATCTCCTGGCTCTTTGTGGCGCTCTCGCTCGGCATGGCGACGCTGTTCGATGGCGTCACGGTCGGGTGGGGATCGTTCAAACAGGACAAGGTGGACAAGCCCGGCGACATCGGCTCGCTGTTCGAGAAGGGCCGCTATTACCTCGATCACCTGCCGACGGAATTTCGCGGCGGCTACGTGCGCGAGGACGACTCGCGCGAGCGGCTGCTGCGCTTCCCGGCCTCGCGCAGCTCGATCATCGGCGAGGTGGGTGACAACATCGGTCGCGGTGGGCGCACGTCGATCTATTTCGTCGATGAAACCGCGTACCTCGAGCACGACACCATCGTGGACATGGCGCTGTCGAAAAACACACAGTGCCGCATCGATGTGTCGAGCGTGCGCGGGATGCAGAACACGTTCGCCGAGCGCATGCACGACGGGATTTCGCGGCAGTTCGTGTTCCACTGGCGTGACAACCCGATGTTCACGCAGGCCGATTACGACAAGTTTCGTGCGCAATGGGGCTCGGTGACGACGGCGCAGGAACTCGACATCGACTATGCCGCGTCCGTCGAGGGCATCATCATTCCGAGCGAGTGGGTGCAGGAAGCGATTGACGCGCACAAGAAGCTCAACCTCACTCCGTCCGGCATCAAGCGCGCTGCGCTCGATGTGGCCGATCAGGGGCGGGATCTCAATGCGCTCATCGGCCGCTACGGCATCCTCGTGCACCGCTGCGAAACGTGGTCGGGCGGCGGCAGCTACCTGTACGAGACCACCGAGAAGGCGTTTCTCTACTGCGATCAGTGGCAGCTCGATGGCTTCGACTACGACGCCGACGGCATGGGTGCTGGCGTGCGGGGCGATGCCGCGCGCATCTCGACCCGGCGGCGCGAGCAGCGATTGAGGCGTATCGACGTGGGCGAGTTTCGCGGCAGCGCTGCGGTGCTGAATCCTGACCGGCGTGTCGAGGGCACCGACCGCACCGCAGGGGACATGTTCCAGAATTTGAAGGCGCAGTCATGGTACAACCTGATGTGCCGCTTCCGTGAAACGCACCGCGCGCTCGCAGGCCATCCGTACGACGCCGACATGATCGTCTCGCTCGACTCCACCATGCCGGCGCTCGCCAAGCTCTGCGGGGAACTCTCGCAGCCGCAGTGGAAGATCTCAGGCACCGGCAAGCTGATGGTGGACAAGGTGCCCGACGGCAAAGCCTCGCCCAACATGGCGGATGCCGTGATGATGGTATTCGCACAGCAGCGAGGGCTGCGGATCAACCCGGTGATTCTCACGATGGGGTAGGCCATGCCACTCGAACGCTCCACATCCCGCAAAGCCTTCTCGCACAACGTGCGTGAGATGGTGAACGCAGGTCATACACAAAAGCAAGCTGTCGCCGCCGCATACCGCGAGCAGCGCTCAGCCAAGGACGCCCGTGGCGGCGCGTTCTACATGAACTCAACCGCCCCGCATCGCGTCGTGCCGGTGAATTGGCGCGGCGGCTCGAGCGACATGCTGCGCAAGGCGATCATCTCCGGCCAGCAGGAGGCGAAGGCGCAGCAGCAGGCCGTGCGCCTGATGCGCGGGGAATACGTCGGGGGCCGCGACCGCAAGCAGGCCAAGCGAGGCCGTACGCCGTGAAGCCCGAGCCGAAAATCCCCGCGCCGAAGTCCATCGCCGCATTCGTGCGGCTCGAGATCGCGCGCCACCACATCGGCCGCGAGTACGCCCGCGAGATCGCCAAGCGCGAACGTGAAGCCGCCAAAGCGCCCGCCGAGGCACCCCGTGAGTAAGCGCCATCGCCGATCTGCACCGCGTTCTGCCGCCTCGCCGCAGCCGCAACGGCCTGATCCTGGCGCCTCGCGCCGGCTCGTCTCGATGCCGGTGCCGAAGGAACCCGACCCGTTCCGCCACGAGCTGCGCCTGCCAGCGACGCCGTTTCCAGTAAAGCGGCACACCGAAGTCATCGCGCAGGATGGCGCGACCGCCGAGATGGCGATGGACGACGGTGGGCCCTATCCCTATGGCGGGTATCTCAACACGCAGACCGTGGCGGGCCAGCTCGGCTTCGGCCTGTATTTCCCAGGCTATCCGTACCTCGCCGAACTCGCGCAGCGCACCGAGTACCGCCAGCCGGTCGAGACGCTGGCCAAGGAATGCACGCGGCGGTGGATCAAACTCAAGAGCACAAGTCAGGACGACAAGAAGGCCAAGATCGAGGAACTGCAGGACGAATGCGACCGGCTCGGCCTGCAGCAGCTCTTTCGCAAAGTCACCGAGCACGACGGTTACTACGGGCTCGGCATGATCTACGTCAAGCTCAAGGGCGACGTGGGCCATCGCAACGAGCCGCTGCTCATCGACGAGCGCAGCATCGGCAAGGGCGACCTCGAAGGGTTCAACACCGTCGAGCCGATGTGGATCACGCCGCTCGTGTGGAACTCCATCGACCCCACGGTGCCGACGTTCTACAACCCCGAGAAGTGGATGGTGCTCGGGATGGAGGTGCACCATACGCGCCTCCTGAAGATTATCTCACGCGAGGTGCCCGACATCATCAAGCCCGCCTACAACTTCGGCGGCATCTCCCTCACGCAGCTCATCGATCCGTATGTGCAGCGCTGGCTGCGCACCGTGGGCTCGGTCAATCAGCTCATCAACAATTTTTCGATCATCACGCTCGCCACAGACATGGGCGCGGTGCTCTCGGGCGGCGACCCGACGGCGTATCAGGGCCTGCTCGACCGCATGCAGCTCTTCACGAAACACCGCGACAATCAAGGCGTTTTCCTGCTCGACAAAGCGGCCGAGGAACTGAGCAACATTCAGGTCAGCATCGGGGAACTCGCCGAACTGCAACAGCAGGCCCTTGAGCACATGGCCTATCCGACGCACGAGCCGCTGGTCGTGATGACCGGCACCGAACCGTCGGGCCTCAACGCATCGAGCGAGGGGCAGATCCAGATCTGGCACAACTGGTGCCACGCCTATCAGGAGCAGAACTACAGGCCGGCGCTGTTTCGCGCATTGCGGATCGTCCAGCTTCACCTCTGGGGCAAGATCGACGAAGAGATCACCTTCGACTTCGAGCCGCTGGCCGAAGTTACCGGCAAAGGCATGTGGGAGGTGCAGAACACCAAGACGCAGAACATGGTGGCGTTGCACGCCGAGGGCATCGTGGATGAGATGGAGTGCCGAGAATTCCTGGCCGGCGACCGCGATTCCGGCTGGAACAATCTCGACGTGAACAAGAAGCCCGATGCGCCCGATCTGCTCGAAGAGGGGGACGTAAACACGGAGCTTCGCATCCGTGCCTGAGCCGCTGGCTGCGCGCGAGGGTGAGATCGTCCTACGCGACCTGAAGCCTAACGCCGGCATCGAGGTATGGTATCGGCGCACGCTCCAAGCTCTGATCGAGGATATGGCCCGCTCGATGCTGGTTCATGTGCGGGCGAGCCTGCGCCGCTCTCCGGTCGAGATCGGCTTCGGCGTCGATGAGAGCCCGACGGCGGCGCTCGAGCGCACGTTTCGCAAATGGGGCGAGCGTTGGACCGCGCGCTTCGACAAGATGGCGAAGGACGTGGCCGACGCATTCGCTACGCGCAGTGGCCGCGACTTCGATGCCCGTTTTCGCAAGCTGCTGCGCGAGGCCGGCTTCACCGTGAAGTTCCAGATGAGCGAGCGGATGCGCGAGTCCTACCGCGCCGTTGCCGCCGAGAACGTGAACCTGATCCGCTCCATCCCGCAGAAATTCCTCACCGATGTGCAGAGCGCCGTGTGGCAATCCGTGACGAAGGGTTATGATACGGGCACGCTCTCGCAGACCATTCACGACACGTACAAGGTGAGCTGGCGGCGGGCGGCGCTGATTGCGCGCGATCAGACGAACAAGGCCAAGGCCGTGATGGAGGAAGCACGGCGCGACGAACTCGGCATCGCCGAGGCGATCTGGATTCACAGCCACGCCGGCAAGGAGCCGCGACCGGAACACGTCCGATGGGGGCGCGAGAAGAAGCGGTACGCCATCAAGCAGGGCATGTGGTCCGAGGTCGATCAGGAATGGGTGTGGCCGGGAACGCCCATAAACTGCCGCTGCACAAGCCGCTCCATCATCCCCGGTTTTGAGGCCCGCTGATATGCGCGACATGCCTGATATGCCGGCCCGGTTTCGCAAGATCCAGGAGCTGCGCGCACGCGGACTCACGGCCCCGCAGATCGGCGCGCGGCTCGGGGTATCCGCCGAAGTGGTCCGCTGGACCTGGTGGAAGCAGCGCCAGCGCATGGCCCTCGATGCCAAGCCGCCGAGTTTGACCCGCTAACGGCCCCGGCCGCAACATCGGCGCGGCTCACCCGGAGGTTCGCGCCATGCTGCAGGTCAATGCTACCGTCCAGACCGACAACGTCACCGATATCGTCACGGTCGCTTCGACCACGGCGTACCTGCTGATCTACACCGGCGCGGTGCCGGCAAGCTGCGCCACGGCGGCGAGCGGGACATTGCTCGCCTCGCTCCCGATGTCAAACCCCATCGGCACCGTCTCCGGCCCCACGCTGACCATGTCCACGATCACGGCCGAGGCCGCCTCCGCCACCGGCACGGCCGGGTACTGGCGCATCTGCACCTCGAGTGCCGGCACGACCTGCGTGGCGCAGGGTAATGTCTACGCCACCTCGACGCTCACGACCTCCGCAGCGACAGCGAGCGGCAACGTCCTCACCTTCACCGCCACCGGCAGCATCGTCGCCGGGCAGACCGTGAGCGGCACGAACATCCCGACGAACACCTACGTGCTCGACGTGACCAGCACCACCATCACGCTCAATCAGAACGTCACCAGTACCGGTGTGGCCTCGGGCGCGACGATCACCTTCGGCGGCGACATGTCGATCCCGAACACCTCGATTTCGAGCGGGACTACGGTTTCGGTGTCGAGTTTCACCATCTCGGCGGGCGGACAGTAGGCACGCCATGGCCAACACCGCAATCTGGGCTGGCCCATTAGGCACATCGCCCTATTCGTGGGCGTCCGCCTTCGGCACCGAGATCAATTCGCTCGCGGCCGGTAGCGTGGCGGTGTCCTCCGTCATCATCGACAACACCTCGAACCTCTTCACGGACGGCTGGATCAGCGCATCGTTGGGATCGGTCGCCACTGGGACCGGTTCGCCGTCGCTCGATTTCTACCTGCTGCCGCTCAATCAGGACGGCACCACTTACGGCGATGGCACCGTGAGCGGCACCGTGCTGCCGGGTGGCGGTTACTACATCGGCTCAATAACGTGGGCCGCGTCGCTCGCCGCTGCCGTGCGGACGGGCCAGTTCAAGATTTCTGCCGAGATTCCGCCCAACAAGTTCAAGCTCGCCGTGGTGAACAACATCGGCAATGCCCTCGCCGCGAGCGCCAACACGATCAGCTTCGCGTCCGACAAGTTCAACCTGAACGGCTAGCGGCATGCGCGGTTGGAAGCCGTGGACAGTTCAGCCCCCCGACGGGACGCCGATTGATTGGGGCAACCCTCTTGCGCTGGGGTTGGTCGATGTCATTGAGTTTTACGGCACGCCGCGCTCGAAGATTTTGGGCACGCCGGCAACCCTGGTGCCGTACAATGGGCAAACCCTCGATGTTGCCCTAGGTGCAATTCACGCGCCGTATGGCGCGTCTTTTGACACGAGCCCGGCCGCCGCGCAGGACGGCGCAGGCGTCAAGTTCATTCGGTCGTCAGATGCTCGCTACGCTCCGGCGCAGCTCACGCATGTCGGCGTGTTCAATCCCATATACTGCACGTCGAGTTATAGCCGGCTGATGGGGAGCACGACGGGAACCGCTGAATCCGCCGGCGGATTGCGGCTGGCTTCCAGTGGATCGCCAGGCTCTCATTTCTATCTGTCCTCCTCCGGCTATAATGCATCCACTGAAGTTTCTATACCGGCGCTCACCTTCGGATCGGCCCACGTCGTTGGACTTTCCGGTGACGCAACGGGCGCCTACGCTTACGTGGACGGCGCGTTCGGCGCATCCCTCGCATCACAGGCACCTGTTGCCGGCACTACGGCGAGCATCCTTGCGCTGTTCGTCAACATCAGCGGCCCGTACACCACCGACGGCTACTATTGGGTACACTACTTTTGGAGGCGCAGGCTGTCTGCGGGCGAGCACGACCTCCTAGCGAATAACCCCTGGCAGCTCTACTGGAAGCGGCGGCGGTTTTATTCGATCATCGCGAGCACCGGCTCGGTATTCACCGCCTCGCCGACGATGCAGGATGCCATCGTCGCCGCCCAAGCCGCGCTCAGCATCGCCGCCTCTGCCGCGCCTACGGTGCCCGTTGGAACCGCGCAGGCGAGTGCGGCGCTTGCCATCACGGGCAGCGTCGCCATCGCGGTGCCCGATGGCATCGTTACCGCCGCACTATCCTCGGGCGCAGTGCTCACGGCGGCCCTCACGGCGCAACACGGCATCCCGCAATCGAGCGCCAGCCTCAGCATCGTCGCCACGGCGTCACCCACCGTGCCGCCAGTATCCCCCACTGCGAGCGGCGCCCTCAGTATCGCGCTCACCGGGAGCGCTACGGTGCCGGCCGGCATGGCTCGCGCGAACGCCGGCACCGGCTCGGTATTCTCTGTCGCCATCGTCGCGCAGACCGGCGCGATCAGCGCCACGGGCGCGCTCAGCATTGCAGCGACTGGGACGATCACCGCCGCCACGCCGTCCGTCTCTGCCCGTGGCGCGCTCAGCATTGCAGGGGCTGTCGAGACCACGATACCCGACGCCGAAGCGCGCGCCGCCGCGAGCACCGCATCAGGCTCGGTGCTGAGTGCTGCGCTACGGGTGCCGACAGCCTCAGCCGCCATTCAGACGCAGCTCGTGGTGTCGGCCAATATCGCCATCGCGGTGCCCGATGCGCTGGTGACGGCCGCCGGCATCATCGGCTCGACGCCGAATCCCTGCATGATGGTGTATCTGCCGGCGCGGAAATTCACGGTCACGCTGCCGGCGCGGAAATTCACGGTCACGCTGAAGTGCTGAGATAGCGCCCCAACCTAACCACGAGTCCCGCCATGAACCAAGTCAGCCTGCAGTATTTCCCGCCCGTGGTGCCGGGCGAGAAGAACGTGCTCAGTTTCAACTTCGCCGCCGGGCTCACGTCCGGCAATACGCTCTCAGGTACGCCGACCGTCACGGTCACGACGCTGGTGGGTACGGACACGAATCCGTCCGGCATCCTCAACGGGTCGCCCTCGCTCGACTCGACGAACACCATCGTGAACGTGCCGTTCTACGTGCAGAACGACCAGAACCAGTATCTCATCGTGGTGCTCTGCGGCACGCTGAACGCGCAAGTTCTTCCCGGCCTGCCAGCGGTGCTCGTGGTGAATTCACTGAGTGGCGCGTGACCGAGGTTGACCCGCTAACGCTAACGGCCGCAGTGTGCGCCGCAAGGTGAAATCGGACGCCATGAAGCCTTGGAACCGCGCCGTCAAACTTGCACTCGACTCGATGCGCTCCGTCGATCAGGACGGTCACATGCGCGTCGAGGAATCGCGTATCTCGAAGGCGAACGTGTGTCCCTACAAGGGCAGCGAGATCCCGCGTGCGCAGGAGCTTGGCCTTGATCCCGAACGCATCTACCGGCTCTATCGAGACCCGGACGAGCTGCGTCTCGGGGCGGCGAGCTTCGAGGGCAAGCCGCTGCTCATCCGTCACGTCGCCATCGACGCCGACGAGCCGCGCAAAGAGCTGTGGGTCGGCACGGTCGGCAAAGTCACCTACGAACACCCGTACCTCGTGGCCCGCCCGCTCGTGGTGCTCACGCAGGAAGCCATCGACCTCATCGAAAGCGAGGAACAGCGCGAGCTGTCCTCGGCTTATCGCTACGATGCGCTCATGGTCCCCGGCGTCTCGCCCGAAGGCGAGAAGTTCGACGGGCGCATGGTCAACATTCGCGGCAATCACGTCGCCATCGTTCCTGAAGGGCGCGTCGGTCACGACGTGCACGTTGCAGACGAACTACCTACGGTAATCAAGCGTATGCGTAACGCCACCCTGCTCGAAAAACTGCGCGGCTTCATCCGCCCCGGCGCCGACCTGTTCGCCATGGACGAGATTCTCGGGCAGGTGCCCGCGAAGTCCGTCATGACGCTCTCGAAGGACGAGAAGGACGCGGCCGAAAAAGAGGCGCGCGATGCCAAGGGCAAGGACGAACTCACCGACGAAGAGCGCGAGGAAGCGTATTCGCGCGCTCGGGATCGCAAGTCCCGCGCCGCCGACGCCAAGCGCGCCCGCGACAAGGCGGACGAAGAGGACGACGCCGAGGAAGAGTACGACGCCAAGGACGCGGCGATGGACGCGAGCGAGGAAGAGCGCGACGAGGAAGAGTCCGCGAAGGATGCCGAGAAAGACGACGCTGCCGCTCGTGACCGCCGCAAGGCGCGTGACAGCCGCCGCCGCGCCCGCGACCGCAAGGCCGGTGCGCGCGATGCCCGTGCCGAAGCGCGCGATAAGCGCCGCGCCGCTCGGGACGAGGAACGCAAGGCGGCCGGTGAGGATGCCCGCGCCAAAGACGCCACGCACCGCGACATCGGCACCGTGAAGGGCGGAGATTCCGCTCGCGGTAACGGGGTCGGTGGCCAGGACGATCACCGGAAAGATTTCAACCCGAAGGCGGTGGATGCGATGCGAGCAGACATCAAGCGCGAACTCATGGGCGAGCTGCGCGATCTCGACGCGGCCCGCGAGGCCGTGCGCCCCATCGTGGGCAAGGTCGCCATGGCGCTCGACTCCGCCGACTCGGTGTACAAGTTCGCGCTCGACACGCTCGGGATCAACACCGAGGGCGTGCACCCGAGCGCCTACAAGGCCGTCCTCGAGGCGCATCAGGGCGCAACGCAACGCGCTCGCAAGCCGGTCACGCACGCGCACGATGGCGGCGGCAACGTGGTCGATTTCGACACCGAATTTTTCGGCCCGCGTCGTCGGGCTTGAGGTAGAACGTCATGCCAGCAGTAACCTCTCCCGACGGCTTCCAGACCACCGTTGTCCGCATGCCCGCACCGGGCGTGGCGGGCGACTTCGCGGGCGCGAACATCAAGGCCAACATCATCTCCGGCGCCGGTGCATTTGTCGCGCCGGCCGCCGGCACGCTGATCGGCGCGATGGCCTACGGTGACCCGACTGCGGGCATCGGCTCGAACTACTACCGGCCGAACAGCTTCCAGGGCTTCGTGCACCGCGAAGGTCAGGCGATCATCACCCCATTCCTGGGGTATGCGGGCCAGTCCATCCCCGGCGGCATGGAAGTCACGCTGATGAACCTCGGCGAGTTCTGGGGCCTGTTCTCAGCCGGCGCCACCGTCACGCAGAAGGTCTACGCCGATCCGCTCTATGGCACGCTTTCGAGCAACACCACGGGCAACTCGGTGAAGGTCACGGGCGGCGCGGGCACGGTCTCGGGCACGACGCTCACGCTCACTACGGCACCGACCTCGGGCACCTACGCGGTGAACCAGATCATCGTCATGGCGGGCCTGCCGGCGGGCACCTACGCCACGGCGGTCACGGGTTCTGCCATCGGCGACACGATCACGCTCGCCAATCTCGACGGCGCGACCATCCCGGCCATCGGCACGGCGACGAGCATTACCGCGTACGGCGTGCAGGAAACCCCGTTCACGGTGCTGCAGAACGTGCCGGCCCCGGCGAGCTTCACCGCATCGCTCGCCACCCCGGCCTCGGGCGCGGCATTCGGCGTGCTCACGGTGACTGCGGTGGCGTCCGGCATCCTTACCCAAGGCCAGTGGATCAACGCCACTGGCCTGCCGTCCACCGCAAACGTCGAGATCCTGCAGCAGCTGACCGGCACCGCAGGCGGAGACGGCACCTACCTGACCACGAACACCTACTACACGATTGCCTCGACCTCGACCTTCCAGGCCGTCACCGGCCAGGTCGGCAAGATCTCAAGCATCGTGACGGCCGCAAACTGAGAGTAACGCCATGGCACGACCCAGTCACGCACTCGCCTACGACCAAGTTTCGGTCTACGATAAGGTCGAACGGCAGATCAAGGCCGGCCGCTCCGGCGACATCCTTCAGTGGGCCAAAGGCAAGGGCATCGCGTTCGATGAGAACCTGGGCAAGATCCAGCTTCTCACGCGCGAGCAGGCGATGGCATTCGACGATGTGCAGTCGCCGACCATCACCACCGCCTCGGGAGGCATCCCGTGGTTCCTCGCCAACTGGTTCGACCCGAAGCTGATTCCGATCATCTTCGCCCCCATGATGGCCGCGGTCATCGCCGGGGAGTCGATGAAGGGCGACTGGCTCACCGTCACCGCCATGTTCGCGACCGTCGAGCCGGTGGGCGACACCGCGAGCTACGGTGACTACAGCCAAGCGGGCTCGACGCAGGTCAACACCAACTTCCCGCAGCGCGAGAACTACCTGTTCCAGTCGATCATGCAGTACGGCCAGCTCGAAGTCGGGCGCATGGGCCTTGCCAAGATCGACTGGGCCGCCAAGCAGATGGAGTCGAATGCGTTCACGCTGAACAAGGCGCTGAACAACGTCTACTTCTACGGCGTGGCGGGCCTGCAGAACTACGGGCTCATCAACGACCCGTACCTGCCCCCGGCGCTGATCGCGGCGAACGTGTGGCTCGGCGCATCGTCCACCGCTGCCTCGATCTATCAGGACATCGTGCGCATGTTCATCCAGCTGCAGGCGCAGTCGGATGGCACCATTCGCATGGATGCCCCGATGGTGCTCGCCATGAGCCCGAAGCAGTCCGCGGCGCTGATGGCCATCACGCCGTACAACACCATGACGGTGAAGGCGCTGCTCGAGCAGTATTTCCCGAACATCCGCTTCGAGACCGCGCCGGAATACGGCACGCCCTACAACGCATCGGGCGAACTCGTGCAGCTAATCTGCGAGGAAATCGACGGTCAGCGTACCGTCGAGTGCGCGTTCTCCACCAAGCTGATGGCTGGCAACATGATCGTCGATCTCACCAGCTGGCGCCAGAAGCGATGGTCGGGGGGATATGGCGCGATTTACTACCGGCGATTCGCAATGGTGCAGATGATTGCATGAGAGAGGATGCGTGTACGGTGCCGGCATACAAGCGAGGCGGTTCGGCGCAGGAACCCCATTCAACTGGCCGGTAGCCATCGGCTACGAACGGCCTCCGCTGGCATGCCTGCCGACTGGCGCAGGGGCCGCGGTCGCGGGCGCTCCGGGCTGCGCGCATGGCATCTTCGGGTGGGTCGCGCCTGATGGTACGACCACCAACAGCCAGGTGGCGGGCGGCATTCTCGCGTTCATGCTGCCGGTGCTCGACGGCTACAACTGGCAGCGCGCGTATCCCTCGTTTCCGGCCGGGAGCGACGAGAACATCTCCGGCTTCCCGACTGACCCGTACACGAACACCGCGCCCTTCCCACTGCACGTCATTCGCCCCGGCAATCCCGTAGTGCCGGCGACGATGGGGCGTTTCAACACTAAGTTCATCCTGGGCGCGCAGATCGGCTCCCTGGTGTGGACCGATCCCAACACTGGCCTGCCGTATGCCTCGCAGGCCGATCCTTCCTACATCCTGACGCCGTGGACCGTCATGGGCTCAGGGGGTGCCAATGCGGTGCTCCCGATCTCGACGCTGGTTCCGGCGTTATCAACGTGAGGTCGTTATGTCCGAGATGCTATTGGTAGGCTGCAAACTCCCGCACGGCTTCATCATGGAGCTGCCGCCCGAGGCCACGAAAGAGACGTTCATGAAGCCGACGCCGCCGGGCAAGCGCTTCACGATTGCCGGTGCTGCGTCGCTGCGCAACCGGGACTCGAAGAAGGCGCTTGCGCGTTACGACTTCGCGTTCACTCCGGTCCCGAAGGAATTCGCCGACGAGTGGTTTCGCGTGAACAAGGACCGCTCGTGCGTGACCGGCGGGTTCGTTTTCGTAGCCGACAAGCAGGACCGCGCGAACGGTATCGCGCAGGATCGCGTGGCGGTCGTGACTGGCCTCGAGCCGCTGAATGGCACCGTGGATGACCGTGGCCGCCCCGTCGATAAGCGCCTGCAGAGCAAGGTGCAGAACGACGCCTTCGCGGAGCCGATGGGGATCTGAGCGATGCCAGTCGGGCCGGCAACCTATCCGACGATCACTCCGGGGGACGTTGTATTCAGCGCCCCGGAGTTCGTCACGATGTTCCCGCCGTTTTCGGCGGTGCCGGCCCCGGCGTTGCAGGCGAATTTCAACCTCGCCTGCCTGCAGATGCAGAATTCGGCGGCGTCCGTAGTGCAGGACGCGCCGACGCGCCTGTACTACCTGTACCTCATCACCGCGCACATCACCGCGCTGCTGAACGGCGTCAATGGACAGGCACCAAGCGGAGTGGTGGGCCGCATTTCCTCAGCGACGCAGGGTTCGGTGAGCCTGTCCGCAGAGTGGGCGGCATCAGTGTCGAACTCCGCAGCGTACTACATGCAGACGCAGTGGGGCGCGACCTATTGGCAGTCCACGGTGTCGTACCGCACCGCGCGGTACATCCCGCCGGCCAGCTCGGAAGGCTACACCGTAGGCGCATGGAACGACTGGCCGCAATGATTACCTCGTCGCTCAAGATGAAGGGTGGCGAAGAGATGCAGGCGCGGCTGCAGAAGCTCGCGCGTGACCTCGCCACCAAGCGGCACGTCAAGGTCGGATTTCTGCGCGATGAGACCTATGACCGCGGCGACGGCGGCGCGCGGCTCGCTGAGCGCGCCAAGACGGCTGAACGGGACGGCCATCCCGAGTGGGCGGCGCGGCTCGCGGCATGGGCCAAGTGGGCGGCCGAGCATCCCCGCTCGCTCTCGGTGGCGCAGGTCGCGTTCTGGATGGAGTTCGGCACGCGCAACCACGGGCCGAGGCCGTTTTTCCGCACGACGATTGCGAACCAGTCGGCCGAGTGGGGTCGCGTACTGGCGCAGAACATGGTGAACACCAAGCTCGACGTGGCCACGTCTCTCGGCCGCACCGGGCTCCGAATGGCCGAGGATGTGCGTGACACCATCAACGGCTGGCCGGCGGACAACAGCGAGCTGACGCACTACATCAAGGGGTTCAACAAGGGCCTCTCGGACTCCATGCGGCTCGCGCGCGCGGTGAATTACGAGGTGTCCTCGTGAGTCTCCGATTCGCACCCTGGTGGATCGCGTGCTACATCGCGGCCGTCGAGGCGCACGACTGGCCGTGGGCCGCATGGCTCGCCAACAATGTGAGCATCGAGGTGTGCGGTGTCGCTTAACCTGCACAGCGCGGTGCGCGGCATGATCCAGGCGGTGAACGCCGACATCAGCGCGACGTACCTGCAGTCTACCGGGTATACGCTGAACGCCAGCGGCCAGCAGGTGGCGACCTACGCGCAGGCGAAGACCGTGCAGATTCAGGTGCAGCCCCCGAGCGGCCGGGATCTTCAGCACATGGAATTCCTCAACCTGCAGGGCGTCGTGCGTACCGTGTTCCTGTATTCGAATCCGCAGGCCGTGGATCGCATCAACGTGCAGGGCGGCGACCTCTTGCAGTTCCCGCAGTTCCATGGCGAGCCCGTCGACAACTGGCTCGTGACGTACGTGGATCAGACCTGGGATGTCGGGCTCACCGGCTGGACGAAGCTCATCGTCACGCTGCAGACGGATCGGCCGTCATGAGCATCACCATCACCCCCACGCTGCAAGCCGTGTACGCCTCGGTCTACGGCTTCATCACTGGCGCGCTCGGCTCGACAGTACCCGTCATTCAGGGGCTCTCGAATCGCACCCCCATGCCGCCGCCGGTACCGGGCTTCGTGCTGATGCAGGCCATCCATGCTCGCCGGCTGCGGTGGAACATCGACTCGTGGCAGAACACGACGCCGCCGCCCGTCACCATGACCGAAGAGCAGGCGCTCGAGGTGTGGCTGCAACTCGACTTCTACGGCCCCACATCGCTCGACTACGCGACCACGATCTCGACGCTGTGGCGCGACGAATACGGCTGCAATGCGCTCGCGCCCACCTGCCAGCCGCTCTATGCCGATGAGGCGCGCATGATCCCGCTCATCGACGCCGAGCAGCAGTACGAGCAGCGTTGGTCGCTCGATGCGCGCCTGCAATACAACCCGGTGACGACGATCACGCAAGCCTACGCGGGCAGCACGCAGATCGGCGTCGTCAACGTCAATCAATCGTACCCGGCAACATGATCCACAGGGCCGACACATGAGCATACCTGCCAGTCAATTCGTGAACATCATCCCGGGTGTCGTCGGCGTCGGGGGCGCGCCTCTGTCGCTCAATGCGATCTTCGTGGACGAGGACACCTCCATCCCCATTGGTACCGTGCAGGGCTTCCCGAGCCTGACGGCGGTGCAGAACTGGTATGGCGCGACCTCGAATCAGGCCACGCTCGCCGCCGTGTACTTCGGCGGTTTCAACGGCTGCCAGCAGCTGCCCGGCAAGCTCTACTTCACGCAGTACAACACGACCGCGGTGGCGGGCTACATGCGCGGCGGCTCGGTATCGGCGCTCACGCTCTCGCAGCTGCAGGCGCTTTCCGGCACGATCACCATTGCCGTGAACGGCGACACGATCACCTCGGCCACCATCAACCTCGCGAGCGCGACGAGCCAGAGCAATGCCGCGACGCTAATTCAGACCGGCTTGCAGCAGACCGGCAACGTATTCAGCGGCACGATCACAACCACCTCCGGAAGCGCATCGGTGACGGTGGACGCGACCACGAGTGGTGAGCTACACATCGGCGACACGCTGGTAAGTGCGGACCTGCCGGCGGATACGACCATCCTGTCGTTTGGCACGTATACCACGACGAGCGGCACGGGTACGATCACGGTCTCGGCGAACGCTACCGCGTCGGCCGGCCCGACGGCGGCGACCGTCACGCTGCTGCCGACCGTGACGTACGACACGCTGCGCCAAGCGTTCGTCATCACCTCTCCGACCACGGGAGCGTCGAGCAGCGTCGGCTATGGCACCGACACGTCGCTCTCCCCGAGCCTCTACTTCACGCAGGCCACGGGGGCGGTGCTCTCGCCCGGCGCGGCGGCGGCGACCCCGGCCGGCGTCATGAATCAGGCGGTGACGCAGACGCAGAACTGGTTCAGCTTCATGACTACCTTCCAGCCGACGCAATCGGTCATGGAA
Organism: Gammaproteobacteria bacterium; assembly: GCA_027452045.1. Taxonomy (GTDB): domain Bacteria; phylum Pseudomonadota; class Gammaproteobacteria; order Steroidobacterales; family Steroidobacteraceae; genus 13-2-20CM-66-19. The sequence continues at coordinate 8,975 of DAIDHH010000139.1, read as the reverse complement.
GCGTTCGCCACCTGGGTGAACGGCATGAATCAGCGGTATCTCTACGTCAACTGGGACTCGAACGTTCTCTACACCGAAGCGCCGCCGCAACCGACTCTGTACGCGCAGATCGTGCTCGACTACAACGGCTGCGCGACGGTGTACGACTCCACCGGCACCATCGCGGCCTTCGTGTGCGGTGCCATCGCGTCCATTGCGTACACCGCCACGAACGGCTACGCCGTGCTCGCCGGCAAGTCGAGTTCGCTACTCACGCCGAACGTCACGAATCAGACCACGTACCAGAACATCATCGCCAATGGCGCGAGCTGCTACGCCGATGTCGCCACCGCGAATGCCACGTTCCAGTGGTTCCAGAACGGTCAGGTCTCGGGCAATTGGGACTGGATCGACGAGTACGCCTTTCAGGTGTGGCTGAATTCGCAGCTGCAACTCGCGGGCGCGAACCTCATCAACACGGTGAAGAACATCCCGTACAACTCCACCGGCATCGGTATGCAGCAGGCCGCGTTCCAGCCCGCTATTCAGCAGGGCGTGGACTTCGGCGGCATTCAGACCGGCATCACGCTCACGGGTGCGCAGCAGGTCGCCATCAATACGGCGGCGGGCGCGACCATCACGAACGTGCTGTATCAGACCGGCTGGTACTTGCAGATCTCGCTGCCGAGCCCGGCGGTTCAAGGTCAGCGCGGTCCGATGCCCTCCACGCTCTGGTACACCAATGCCGGCGGCGTGCAGCAGATCACTCTCAACTCGCTCAACGTGCAGTAGGTGCACCATGGCTGATATCACCAGTGCCAACGCAATCTTCACGCTGAACGTGCCGGATGTGTTCGGGACATCGCCGCAGACGCTGCAGGGCTTCGCCACGGACGATGCCTTCTCGACGCAGGAGATCGAGATCGGCGAGACCATGCTCGGCGTGGACGGCATCATGTCGTATGCGTACCTGCCGTACATCATCCACATGCCGATCGTCTTTCAAGCCGACAGCCTCTCGATCCCGAACACCATGGAGACGTGGATTCAGGCCGAGACGGCGACCAAGCAGAAGTACAAGGCGAATGCGACCATCGTGCTGCCGAGCCTGTCGAAGTCGTACGTGTTCTACAACGGCGTGATTACGCGCCTCACGCCGACGCCGAACGCGAAGAAGTATCTCGGCCCGCAGTCGTACCAGATCGACTGGAACTACTACGCGCCGCAGCCCTATACCGCGCTCGCTGCCCTGGGGCTGTAATTCATGCGCCGCAAGCAGCTGGTGAAAATCTCGGACGAGGGGCGCGACCAGGGCAAGACGTTCGTCATCACCGAGATGCCCTCCGATGTGGGCGAGCGGTGGGCCTCCCAGGTGCTTTATCTCTTCGCGCAGGCTGGCGTCAACGTGCCGGACAACGCCAAGGGTGCCGGCATGGCGGGGCTCGCGGCCACCACGGGCGTCGATTTTCTCACCATCGCGCAGGAGCGGGCGTTGCTCGATCCATCGCTCGATTCGATGTGGGATTACGTCGAGTACTTGCACAATCCGCAGCATCCGCCGCAGAAGATCCAGGCGGGCGATGCGTGCCAGATCGAGGAAATCCGCACGCGCAAGAAACTGCGCGAGGAGGTGCTGCGTCTGCATCTGGGTTTTTTTCAGGACGCAAGCTCCCCGACATCGGGACCATAACCCCCGTTCCCGGCGTCATCGAGTACGTCAACGTCCCGCGCATCACCGGAGTGCTGGTGTCCTCGAAAATCGCCACCCTCGCAGAACTACAGACGGTCTACGGCGTAGAGGACGGCTACGACCTGCTCGAAATCGTGCTCGTCGATCACGCCAATGAGCGCCGTGCGCGCGAGCGCGTGAAGCCGAGGTAGCGCGGTGGCTGAGAAAAACGTCATCGATGAGTTGGTCGTCACCCTCGGGCTCGATGCCTCGCAGTTCACGAAGGAACAGCGGCGCGCGTCGGAGTCAGTGGCGACCATGCGCAAGACGATGGAAGCGAACGCGCGCGTCATGGCGAGCGCGTTTCGGCGCATCGGGCTCGAATTCACCGGGCTCTTTTTCGGCATCCGGGGCGTCGGGGACATCATCGGGAAGTTCGCCGACCTGAACTCGACGATGGCCGAACTCGGCTACACCTCGCGTCAGCTCGGGGAGAGCGCATCGAACCTGCGGCTCTACCAGCAGATCGCGGGCGGCTTCGGTGGCACTGCGGCCGGCGTCTCGCAGATGGTGGGCAGCCTCGAGCAAGGCATGTTCAGCCTGCGCTACATGGGGCAGATGTCCGGGCAGATGGCCTCGTGGCTGCGCTTCGCGGGCGGCCTGCCTGCGGTGAATGCACAGGGCGGCATCGACGTGCTCGCCATGGTGAAGCAACTGCGCGAGCATCTGGCGGGGATGCCGAACGTCGATAAGAACCAGATCCTGACCGCGCTCGGGGTATCGGACGGCATCCGAAATGCCGTGATGGCGACGCGCGAGACCTATGACCGATGGGTGAACTCGCAGCGCGCCTCGGCTCGCCAGATGGCGCAGGGGGCGCGCGCGGCCGAAGGGCTACAGCGGGCGTGGCGCAACCTGAAGTACGGCGTAGAAGGCGCAGCGGGCTCTCTGCTCACGGCGCTCACGCCAGCCATCCGCTCGCTACTCGCCGAACTCGACCGCGTGACGCCGGCCGCCATCGACAAAATCGCCAAGTGGGTGCGGTCGCACGGCCCGCAGGTGCAGACGTTTTTCGACGAACTCAGCGCGACCGTCAAAGGGCTTGCGGACTCGTTCGAGGTTATCGGCCGGGCCGCGCGGTATCTGCTGGTGGATCCGGCGAAACTCATCGGCCACACGGCGGCTGATATCGTCACGAACGCCAGCAGTCACGTACGCAAGGCGGCGGTGGACCGCAAGGAGTTTGCGACCGAAGTGCTGCCGGTCGCGGCGCAATATGGCATCCCGCGCCAGATCCTCGCGCGCGCGCTGTATCAGCGCTCGCTCGAAACGCGCCACCCGTACATGGCCTATACCACTGGAGCCATGGATCGGGAAGCGCGCCAGCTTCAGCAGTACCACGCGGCGCATGGAACGTATCCGGGGAATCTCGGCAGCATCGCACAGCATTCCGCCGTCGCGCAGTTCTCGGCTTTCGCGCGTTCGCTCGCGCCTACGCAGGCACAGATGGGCGCGCTAGGGGCGGTACACATCGACACCATCACCATCAACACGCGCGCGCTCGACGCCAAGGGGATTGCGGCGGATATTCAGTCCGAACTTTCGCGCATCGCCAACACGTTTCAGGCCGACAATGGGATGTCGTGATGCCGCTACCTTTCCCGAACGTGCCGAATCTCCCCGGTGTGCCGCAGGTGCCGCGCCTGCCGGGCGTGGTGCTGCAAGCGATTCCGAGCATTGCGAATGCCTCGACGCAGCAGGCGCTGTGGCAGTCCTCGCAGGCCACGGTGCGATGGGGCATATTCGATTCAAGCGGCACGCAAGTCGTGACGCCGGACTCGGTGTACGACTTCGATTATCACAAGACCTACGACGTGTCGCGCTATCCCGTGCAGTCGGGCAGCGTGTCGAATCCGACCGGCTTTGCGAACTACAACAAGGTGGAATTGCCGTTCGAGACGAGCGTGCGCATGACGAAGGGCGGCTCGCAGTCCGCCCGCGCGGCGTTCATTCAGCAAATCGAGAGCATCGCTGGCACCACGGCGCTCTACACGATCCTGACGCTCGAAAAGGCGTATCAGAACTGCAATGTAACCCGCGTCGAATATGCCCGGCGCGGCGCGAGCGGGGCGTACTTCTTCGCTGAGATGAACGTGTACTTCATCCAGATCATTCAGACCACGCCGCAGTACACGAACACCGCGCTGCCGAATACGGCGAATGCGGCCGATCCCACGGCGCAGAGCGCGGTGAATCAGGGCACCGTGACAGCCGGGACGCCGTCCGCCTCGGCATCGTCGCTCGCCACTGCGGCCATCAGCGTGGGAGCGCCATAGCCATGCAGAGCATCCCTCTGCTCGCGGTACCCTCGCAAACGCTCTCGGTCGTGCTCGCCGGCCAGAATACGCAGATCAACCTCTACAGCCTGCAGACGCCGGGGGATATCCTGAACCCGGCGAACAGCAGCGCGACCACCGAGCTGCAGGGTTATCCCGCGCTCTACGCGGACGTGCTGCTCGCGGGGGTGTCGATCATCGCCTGCCGCATCGTGCGCAACGGCATCCGCTGGCTGCTCGACGCCGGGTATCAGGGCTATAGCGGCGATTTCGTGATGGTGGATACGCAGGCCAATACCGAGCCGGTTTACACGGGGCTCGGCGGACAGTACCAGCTCGTGTACCTCTCGACGGCGGATCTCGCAACATGAGCGTGGGCGCCCAGAGCTTCCAGTCCACCAAGCAGCTGCGCGCGACGCTCACGCTCGGCGCGCCGGGTGCGCAGTTCGCCGGCACGGGCGACAATACGCTCATCGTCGAAAACCTGCGCATGAATGCCACCATTCAGGCCGTAGTGCGCTTTGCCGCGCAGCTCGACCTCAGAATCTACGGCATGCTCCAGGAGGATATGAACGCGCTCACGGTGCTATTCTTCGGCCCCACGCCGAGCGTGCAGCTGAACAATACCGTGACGCTTGAGGCGAACAGCGGCAACGGCTGGACGCAGGTATTCTTCGGCACCATCGTGCAGGGCAGCCCGGATTATCGCGGCATCCCGAACGTGCCGTTTCACATCCAGGGCCGCTTTGGCTATTTCGCCGGCATCACGCCAGGGCTGCCGCTCAGCTATCCGAATGGTGCGTCGGCCGTCTCGGCGCTGCAGACGGTGGCGAACGCGCTCAACGTCACACTTGAGAACAACGGCGTGACGGCGATGCTGCCGGCCGGGTCGTACTTCCCCGGCGCGCCGTGGACGCAGCTGCGCACGATCTGCCATGCCGCGAACGTCGATTTCTACACCGAGCCTGGGCTGCTCGTGATCTGCCCCAAGGGTCAGCCGCGCACCTCGAGCGCGCCCGTCACGGTCTCGCCGAGCTCCGGGCTCATCGGCTACCCGCGCATCGAGGTCGGCGGCATCGGGCTCGACGTGCTCTACAGCACGGCCATCGTGCAGGCCGGGCGGCTCACGGTCAGCGGCTCGGACGTACCGGCCGCGAATCGCACTTGGATGCCGTACGCGCTCACGCACTCGCTTGAGTCGTGGCAGCCGAGCGGCCTCTGGCAGTCCTCGGTGCATTGCATGTGGACGGGCGAATCGTGACCCAGATCGCCGGCCAGTGGCAGCCTCAGACCTTTGCGACCGAGTACCAGACCTGGGAATTCCTCATCTCGCAGGCGATCGCGCGCATGGCCACCTGCGCATGGGTGCAGGTCGTATCCTGCTCGAACTCGGGCGCAGCCTCTGCCGTGGGCACCGTCACGGTTCAGCCGCTGGTGAACCAGATGGCCGGGGCCGGCGCGCCCGTAGCGCACGGGCAGATCACGCAGATGCCCTACTGGCGGCTGCAGGGCGGCACCAGCGCCGTGATCCTGGACCCCGTGGCCGGCGATATCGGGCTCGCGCTCTTCGCCTCGCGGGACAGCTCGCTCGTGCGCAAGGCGGCGCTCGGCCTCGGGCTTGCTCTCGGGAGGCTCTTTAATCCGTCCACGGCGCGGCAATACGACTGGGGGGATGGCGTATACCTGGGCGGCATGCTGAACGGCGCGCCGACCCGCTGGGTGCGATTCAGCACTACCGGGGTCGAGATCGTCGATCCGCAGCAGATCACCTTGACCGCGCCCACCATCGCCCTGAACGGCTCGACGGCGATCAATCTCACCGGGCCGGTGAATGCGAACGGCGCGCAGATCAGCACGGCGGGCGAGATCACGGACGCCAAGGGCGTCGTACTCGGCACGCACGTCCATTCCGGCGTCACGACCGGCTCGGGCGACTCAGGACCCCCCACATGACGAACACCGTCACGCAGAACACGCTCTTGCTCGATCTCACGAACTGGGATCTCGTGATCGACAGTGCCGGCAATATCGCCATGGCCACGCCGCCGTATTCGACCGCGCAGGACGTGGCGAGCGCCTGCCGGGAATTCCTGGGCGACGCCTACTACAACCAGACCGAGGGCGTGAACTACCTGGGCGAGATCCTGGGGCAAGCGCCGCCCATCACGGTCCTGCAGGATGCGCTGCAAGCGGCGGCGCTAACGGTGCCTGGGGTACTCTCCGCGTCGTGCGTCATCACGGGGTTCGCAGGCCGCAAAGTGACCGGGCAGATCACCTTCACCACGACTGACAGCAGCACGCCTGTCACGGTGCCGCTGTGACGAGCGCCGTCCCCACGATCCAGTGGACGGCGGCGGGCCTCGTCGTGCCTACCGCAGCGGCGGTGCTCGCGGGCGTTCAGCAGGACATCAATGCCGCCTTCGGCGGCAACCTCAATTTCACGAACGGCCAGACGCCACAGTCGCAGCTCGCCGCCTCCTGGGCCGCGAATATCAATGCGGCGAATGCGGCCATTGCGTACATGGTCAATCAGACGAATCCGCTCACCGCGAGCGGCTTCATGCAGGACGGCATCGGGCAGATCTACTTTCTGGACCGCAACCCCGGCCTGCCGACCGTCGTGCAGTGCCTGTGCACCGGTGCCGTCGGTACGCCGATTCCGGTCGGCGCGCAGGCGCAGGACACGAGCGGCAACGTCTACGTCTGCACGCAGGCGGGCGTCATTGGCTCGAGCGGCAACGTCACGCTGCCATTCGAGAACATCGTGCTCGGCCCCATCGCGTGCCCGGCCAATACGCTCACCAACATCTACGTGCAGATCCCCGGATGGGACTCGATCAATAACCCGACGACGGGCGTGCTCGGCGCCGATGTCGAGACACAAGCCGCCTTCGAGATCCGCCGTGAAGCCTCGGTCGCCTCGAATTCCCAAGGCGCGCTGCAATCGGTCTATGGCGCGGTATTCGGCGTCTCGGGCGTCATCGACGCCTATTGCTACGAAAACCCCTCGAATGCGGCCATCATTGTCGGCGCGACCAATTATTCGATGGTGCCGAATTCGATCTACGTCGGCGTGGCGGGCGGCACTGCGACGGCGATTGCGCAGGCGATCTACACGAAGAAGTCGCCCGGCTGCAACATGAACGGCAATACGACCGTCGTGGTGACGGACACTTCGGGATACCAGTCGCCGCAGCCGACGTACAACATCACGTACAACGTCCTGACCGACACGCCGATCTACTTTGCGGTGCAGATCCAGAACTCGGCCGCGCTACCGTCGAATATCACCACGCTGGTGCAGAACGCCATCATCGCGCAGTTCACCGGCTCGAACGGTGCGCCGCGCGCGCGAGCTGGCGCGCTCTTGCTCGCCTCGCAGTATTACGCGCCGATCATTGCGATATCGCCGAATTCGATTTCCCTCATCTCCGTGCTCGTCGGGCTCTCATCGCCAGCGGGACTGTCAAACGTCACGCTTGGAATTGACCAGGAGCCGACGATCACGGCGGCGAATATCTCGGTAGCTTTGGTATAGGATAACGATATGCCAGGATCACCCACACCGCCGCTCATTCAAATCGCCTGGGCCAATGGTGCGAGTCCGAGCTATGTCAACACGATCCCGCTGACCGCTCCGACTTCTCCCGCCTACGCGGCATCGTATCAGCTCGGCTTTCCGCCGATCACGATGACCGCGCAGTCCGCCGGCGGCCTGAATCCAGACGGTCGCGACTTCAACGGCATCCTGAACCCGATCACCGCGAACCTTGCCGCGCTCACCGGCGGCCAGGGGTATCAGTTCAATTCGACCTACGCGACGGCCAATGGCGGCTATGCGCTCGGGGCGATTCTCGCCATGTCGAATGGCGCAGGATACTGGATCAATCAGGTCTCCGGGAACTCGAACAATCCCGATACGACTGCGGCCGCCAGCTCGGGATGGTCCCCGCTGATAGCGTATGGCGTGACCGCAGTGACCGGACTCACGAACGCGAACGTGACGCTGACCGCGCCGCAGGCGGCGATGCCGGTCATCACGCTGGCGGGCACGCTCACCGGGAACGTGCAGATCATTTTTCCGACGTGGATGAGACGATGGCTCGTCGTGAACAATACGACGGGGGCATATTCGATCACTTGCAAGACGGCGAGCGGGACAGGAATTATCGTTCCACAGTTCGGGGCTGCGGCACCGTACGAGCTTTACGGCGATGGAGCAAATATTCAACTCGTAGGAACCGGCGTGGCAACCGGTACATTCACTCCTACTTACGATACTGGCTGGTCTGTGAATCCTCCGAATGTTACGGCCGTCTACTCTGTCGCGAATGGTATGGCAACGATCTCCATACCGGCAGCACAGGGTACATCGAACTCGGTACTTTTTATTATCGGAGGCGTTCCAATATCACTTAGACCGAATGCTGAGACAAATGTTGCTTGCCCAGCGCTTTGGGACAATGGCGCATATACCACGGGCGGCACTTGTACGGTAGCGACAAACGGGCAGCTTCAATTCTTTCCAGGGAACGTGGGGAATTTTACCGCGAGTGGCTCGAAAGGTTTTAATCTCACGACCACGTTTAGTTATCCGTTGACCGCCTAATGTACAACGTCGAATCCACTGTCGGCAGCCAATACGCGAACTCACCGCAGATCGATGCGTTGATCGCGTTCATGGTCGAGTGGATCGACCCGACGGTGAACCTGCAGCAGTTCTACAAACTCGTCTGGAACATCTCGACGGCAGTGGGCTTCGGACTCGACATCTGGGGCTCGATCATCGGCGTCTCGCGCTACCTTCAGATACCCTCATCGGTGCAATACTTCGGGTTTAACGGTGGCGTCGGGCTGCCGTTCAACAATGCGCCGTTCTTCGCAGGAGAGAGCCTGAATCAGACCTACGCGCTGCCGGATGCGGAGTATTTGCAGCTCCTTCTCGCCAAGGCATACGCCAATGTCACCGCGACGACGATCCCGGTGCTGAA
>DAIDHH010000138.1 GCA_027452045.1 Gammaproteobacteria bacterium | reverse complement strand
TCCTGCGCCTCCCCGAGCGTGAGGCCGGTGATCTCGAAGCGATCGGCGAACACGCCCTGGATGGTCGCGTCGTTGATGACCTTCTCTTTCGTGACGTAGCTGATGACCTTCTTGCCGTTCACCACGGAGGTCACACTGTGCTTGGTCATCAGCACCACGCCCATCTGTTTGCCCACGTTGGCCTTCGTGGTGCGCAGCATGTTCTCGCCGGCGCGGCTGTCGAGCGTGATGTTGACCGCTGGCCCTTGCGTGCTCTCGCCCACCGTGGCGTCGGTGAGCTCATCGCCGGTGGCGATCACCTCGCGCTTCAGCAGCACCGGAAAGCCGCTCGAGGTGTCGGTGAACAGCTGATCCCCGAGCGGCACGTTTCCCGTCTGCTGGGCCTGCAGCGCGTTGTTCTCGGTATCGTTCAGGCGAAACTGCAGCGTCGCCACCTGGCCGAGCAGGTTGGCCGCCTCGGCCGGATTCTGGATGCCTGGCAGCTGCACGTCGATGCGATCATTGCCCTGGCGCTGCACGATGGGCTCGGACACTCCCAGCTGATTCACGCGATTGCGCAGCGTGGTGATGCTCTGGTCCATCGCATAGTTCTCGCGCTGCTGGACCTGCGCCTGAGACATGGTCGCCTGCAGGATGATGGCGCCATCCGGCTGGCTCTCGGTGGTGACCGTGAGGCCCTGCAATGTCCGGGAAAGCGCATCGCGGGCAGCGGATACGTTGGCCTGCGGGGCGAGCGCGATGCGCACGGCGTTCGGCAGCGTGCTGCCGCTCGTCGTCACGACGGAAATACCGTTGGTGTGGATGCCGGCGCCCGCGAGCGCCCTACCGGCATCCTGCGCGTAGGTCTGCAGCAGCTGCGCAATGGCGCTCTTGATGTCCACCTGATAGAGGAGGTCGAGGCCACCCCGCAGATCGAGACCGAGCGGCATGGGCTTCAGGCCGATGGCGCGCAACCACGCAGGCGTACGCGACACCAGCGCGAGAGCCGAGATATAGGTGCCCTGATACTTGGCATCGACCGCATCGTGCGCGCGCAATTGGTCCGATACGTCCGCGAAGCGCACCAGCAGGCGCCCGCCTTGCACATAGAGGCTCTGATACGGGATCTTCTGTGCCGTGAGGTAGGCGCCGACCTCATGCGCCTCGGCCGTCGTGACGGGCGAGTGATCCGCGTGCGCGAGCTGCAGCGCAGGGTTGCTGCCGAACATGTTCGGCAGTGCGAACAGCAGCGCCACTGCCAAGAGCACCGCGATCAGGATGTATTTCCAGCGAGCGTATTCGAGCATGATTCCCGGGGCCTTTCGTTAGCCCTATCGTTATGCGCAGAGGCGATTCGGCCGTCAGGCGCTTTTCAATGTGCCCTTGGGCATCAGGGCGCTGATCTGGACCTTCTGCACCTTCAGCTGCACGCCCTCGGCGACTTCGAGAGTGACGAAGCTCTCGCCCACCGCCGCGATGCGGCCGAGCACTCCTCCGCTGGTGACCACCTCATCGCCCGCCCCGAGCTTCGAGAGGAGTGACTGGTGCTCCTTGGCCTTTTTCTGCTGTGGCCGGATCAGCAGAAAGTAGAAGACGACGATGAAGGCTCCCATCACCAGGAGGGGGGCGAGCTGCCCACCGGTCGAGACCGGCGCGGCCGCCGCGGCCGAAGCCGTGGGTATCAATGAAATCATGTACTTGTTTCCTCGGGGCGCCCCCGCGTCAGCCGGCACACCGGCCCCCGCCGGGGCGAAGGGGCGGCATTATGCCACAGCGGCTCCAGGAGCCCGGCGCGCAAGGAATTCCGTGACGAAAGCCCCAAGGCGGCCCTCCCCGATCGCCTGGCGGAGCCCGCGCATCAGGCGCAGGTAGAACGCCAGATTGTGCAGGGTGTTCAGCCGGCAGCCGAGGATCTCGTTGCAGCGGTCGAGGTGGCGCAGGTAGGCGCGGGAGTAGTGCCGGCAGGTGTAGCACTCGCACCCGGGATCGATCGGCCCCAGGTCGCGCTGATGAATGGCGTTGCGGATGTTGATGACCCCGGTCGCGGTGAAGAGGTGGCCATTGCGGGCGTGCCGGGTCGGCATCACGCAGTCGAACATGTCGACCCCCCGCAGCACTGCCGCGATGATGTCCTCCGGCCGGCCCACCCCCATCAGGTAGCGGGGCCGGTCGGCCGGCATGTGAGGCACCAGCTCCTCGAGCACGCGCAACCGCTCCTCCTCCGGTTCCCCGACCGCGAGCCCTCCGATCGCAAGCCCCGGCCAATCGAGCTGCAGGAGCGCCTCGAGCGAGGCAAGACGCAGGGCCGGATGCATTCCGCCCTGCACGATGCCGAACAGGCCTCCCGGAGGCTCCTCGCGGTAGTAGCGCGCGTATCCCCGCGCCGCCCAGCGCATGGACAGCTCCATGGAGGCTCTCGCCTCAACCTCGCTCGCCGGATACGGCGTGCATTCGTCAAAGGCCATCGCGATATCCGAGCGCAGCCCGAGCTGGACGTCCATCGAGTCCTCGGGGGTCAACCGCACCTCCGAGCCATCGATGGGCGAGCGAAATCGCACACCCTCCTCGGTGATCTTTCGCAGGCTCTCGAGGCTGAAGACCTGGAAGCCGCCGGAATCGGTCAGGATCGGCCGCCGCCAGTTCATGAATTCGTGCAGCCCGCCATGGGCGGCGATGATGTCGACCCCGGGGCGCAGCATGAGATGGAAGGTGTTGCCGAGCACGATTTCGGCCCCGAGATCGATGAGCTCCTCGGGAGTCATCGCCTTCACGGTGCCGTAGGTCCCCACCGGCATGAAGGCCGGGGTCTCGATCACCCCATGAGTGGTGGCCAGGCGTCCCCTGCGGGCGCTGCCGTCAGTTGCCAGAAGCTCGAACGTCGGTCTCAATCCATCACCTCAGGAACATGGCATCGCCATAGCTGAAAAAGCGGTAGCCGGCCTCGACCGCGTGCCGGTAGGCGCGCAGCACGGATTCCTGTGCGGCGAAGGCACAGACCAGCATCAGCAGCGTCGACTCCGGCAGGTGGAAGTTCGTCAGCAGCGCATCGACCACCCGGAAACGGAACCCGGGACGGATGAACAGCCGCGTCTCGCCCGACCAGGGCGCGATTCGCGGTGTTTGCGACACACCACCCGCGGCGGCTCGTTCCGCGAACAGCGCCGCCGACTCGAGGGCCCGTACCACAGTGGTCCCCACGGCAACCACTCGTCGGCCGGCCGCCTTGGCGCGCAGCACCGCCTGGCACGCCGTGGCATCCACACTGACCCGTTCGGCATGCATCACGTGGTCATCCACGTCATCCGCGCGCACCGGCTGGAAAGTCCCTGCCCCCACGTGCAGGGTCACGAAGGCGCTCTCGATGCCTCGCGCCCTGATCCGCTCCAGCAGCGGCTCATCGAAATGCAGGCTGGCCGTGGGTGCGGCGACCGCACCGCGCTCCCGGGCGAACAGGCTTTGATAGCGCTGCCGGTCCGACTCGTCGGCCGCGCGATGGATGTACGGCGGCAGTGGCACTCGCCCCCAGCGATCGAAGAAATCAAGCGCCGGGCCCGGCAGGCCGATCCGCCACAAATCCTCCTCGCGACCGAGGACGGTAATCGTCCCCCCGGCGGTCGAGATGGCGAGCCCTTCCCGGACGGGCTTGCTGGCGCGCAGATGCACGAGCGCCTCGCAAGCCTTGAGCGGGCGCTCGAGAAAGATCTCGACCCGCCCTCCCGAGGGCTTGGTCCCCATCAGCCGCGCCGCGACCACGCGCGTGTCATTCAGAACCAGCAGGTCGCCCGGCGCCAGAAGCTCGGGCAAATCCCGCACCATCCGATCGGTCACCGCGCCACTGTCGCGATCGAGGAGCAGCATGCGGCTCGCCGAGCGCTCAGGCAAAGGGCTCTGCGCAATGCGGTCGGGGGGAAGCTCGTAGGAGAAGTCACTGCGTCGCACGCGCGCATGGTACACGGTACGCTGCCGATCTCATCGGCGCGATCCGGTATCCAGCCAGGACCAGGGCATTTATACTTGCGCCCCCATGCCCGAGTGGCGGAATTGGTAGACGCAGCGGACTCAAAATCCGCCGCCCTTAAAAGCGTGTCGGTTCGACTCCGACCTCGGGCAGACCCACCTCCTTGCGCTGACGTCCGCTGGCCTCCACCGGCCTCCTCACAGTGCGCCAGCCGCCGGAGCGACCGTGCGAAATTGACGGGCCGGTATCGACCCGGAGCGGACGGCGGCGATAGACCGCCTCCCACCTCAAATGCGCGAGCCGCCAAGCGATGTTCAAACGCCGTCGCGCGTCTCAACTGTACTGTGGTAGGTACTTGCTATGTCTGAGATCTCGGCGATTAACCTTGGCAGATCTGTCTGATCAAGACCAGAGAACTCGAACGAGTGACGTTCGCTTTCGTAAGCAGAAGTGATTTCAACCTTTCCGCTCACGTGGCCAAGTCCGTCGGACATCCGCAATACAAGCCTTAAATATGGATCGTACGTCTCCAGACGAGCTTCGCCTGCAACCGTGGAGTGCATCGTCTTCAGTGCGGCGGCGAATCGACGAAAGCTCACTGCCGGCATGATGTCCCCGCTAACTTGCACGCGTGATCCATTGCCGACGCAAACAGCTTCAACGAGAAGCCGATCCAGGTCCCAGTCGATCTGCGCGCCGGGACGAGCCCGTCCCAAAACGGCTAGGCGGAGTGGTCCGATCTGGACTTCAATCCGACGTGCCAAATCCGTCATATCACTCGGGAGCGTACGATCCGGCGCATACCTTTTAGGCTACTGGATCTAGCGAACGGCTGCATTGCGGAAGCTCAACCAGGGCGCGCCGTACCTGCAATTGCTACGGACCGAGGAGCACTGCGGGCACGACGGCAACACCATCCTGCCGCCGGTACGCGTGCCTACCGGTCGTGATGACCACCATGTCCGTCAGGACGGCGCCGAGTTGCTCACGAAGCCACAGGAGATGGCTCACATCCGCATCCGTGACCTCCGCGCTGGTCTTTACTTCAATGGCGAGCACGCGCTGGTCGCCTGTCTCGACGATGAGGTCAATCTCGCGCCGGCCGTCGTAGGTGCGGCAGTGATAAACGCGTGCCTCGGAGGCCTGCGCATAGACGCGTACGGATTGCGTAACGAGCGCCTCGAACATCTGGCCGAGAAGGGTTCCGTCTCGGGGCGGGGCGTCCGTTGGCGGAATCGTCACGAGCCTGGCACCGGCAGGCATACCGCCGAGCAACGCCCCCGTATCCACGCCCAGTAGGCGAGCAGCCAGCGCTGGATCGACCAAGTGGTGCTTCGGCGCTTGAGTGAGGCGCCTCAGATGATTCTTCGTCGGGACCCACCCAGGCACCTGCTCGAGAATCCAAAGCTGCTCGAGTACATTACGATAGGCCATCACCGTGGTTTTCGCTGGGATTTCCTCCGCCCCCGCCGAGGCGGCATTGCGAATTTTCTCGAGCGAGGTGGTAGTGCCCGTGGCCGCCGCAAATGCCGCCATCCAGCGGCGGAGGGTCTGCGGTCGCCGGACCGAGTAGCCTTGTTCCTCGAAATCCCGATCAACGATTCGCTCGAGGTAGCCATCGAGCTGGGCTCGCAGTGCTCGGCCCGATAGTCGCCGGATGCCCGGGAAGCCCGAGGCGACGATTTCGTGGGCATAGTCGACGAGACCGATGGTTGTGTGGCCTTCCGCTTTCGCTTGTGCGCCGCGGAGCAAGTTGGCCAGGCTGACAGTCGGCTTGCCCAGCCCTCGCTCGGCCAGGCTGAGCGGTCGCATTCGGACACGCACGATCCGGCCGGCCCCGGAATGGCTCGGTGGCTTTGTAGGG
>DAIDHH010000137.1 GCA_027452045.1 Gammaproteobacteria bacterium | reverse complement strand
GCCTCTGGATCGCAGACGCCGAGCCAGGGTGTGAGCTCGAGTCCCATCGGGGGAGTGGGGAACAACTTCACGGTGACGGTGCCGGCGTATTCCACGGTTGCGGTGGTGATCCCGGAGAGCTCGACCAACACCGCCAATCTGGTCGCGAACGGCAACTACGTGATCTCGAACAGCCAGACCGGCCTGGTGCTCGACGATTACGCATTCAGCAAGACCGCTGGGGCCTTCATGGACATGTGGCCGGCCAATGGCGGCAGCAACCAGACCTGGACGCTGACGAACCTCGGCAACAATTACGTGGAGCTGGTGAACGACAACAGCGGACTCGCTCTGGATGTCTATCAAGGATCGACGAGCCCGGGAGCCAGGATCGACCAATGGTACTGGTCGGACTACAGCAACCAGATTTGGAAGGTCGTGAGCATGGGCAACGGCGAATACGAGCTGTTGAGCCAGCATAGCGGCCTTGCGTTGGGCGTGCCTGCGGCCACCTCGGGCAGCGGCTCGAGTGCTTTGCTGAACGGAACCGGGCTCGACCAGGAAGCGGTGACCGGCGCCGCCGATCAGCTCTGGACTTTCTACAACTGAGGGGCGGGCTCCGCTTAACGCCCCAGCCTCCGGCGCCAAGCCGCATCACCAATGACGACCGATCCCAGCATGCATTTCATCCGACACCGGCTCGCAGCCATCCTTTCGCTCACACTGCTCCTTACGCTGACGGGCGGCGTGCCGCCATCCGTGGCGGCGCCGGGACAATTCGCCGCACGGCCCGCCAACGGCCTCGCCTTGAGGCCGCCGATGGGCTGGAACAGCTGGAATCACTTCGGGTGCAACGTGAGCGCCGCTCTCATCGAGAGGCAGGCGGATGCGATGGTGGCCTCGGGAATGAAGGCAGCGGGCTATCGATATGTCATCATCGATGACTGCTGGCAAGTCGCTCGCGATGGGCATGGCGACATCGTGGCCGATCCGAAACGCTTTCCGCAGGGCGTGCGGGCGGTTGCCGATTACGTGCACGCCAGGGGACTGAAGTTCGGCATCTACTCCGACGCGGGCGATAAGACCTGTCAGGGGCGGCCGGGCAGCCGCGGGCACGAATACCAGGATGCGTTGCAATACGCCCGCTGGGGTGTCGATTACCTGAAGTACGACTGGTGCAGTACCGGTGGTCTTGATCCGCGCGAGGCTTATGCGACCATGAGCGATGCGCTGCGCTCCACGGGGCGGCCGATCGTCTTCAGTCTGTGCGACTGGGGCGTGAAGAAGCCCTGGCGCTGGGGTGCGCAGGTGGGCGGCAACCTGTGGCGCACCACCCCTGATGTCTGGGACGGATGGTCGGGCCGGCACGGCTATGCGCTCGGGGTGCTCGACATTCTCGATCGGCAGGTCGGGCTGGCCGGCCATGCCGGGCCTGGGCACTGGAACGATCCGGACATGCTGGAGGTCGGCAATGGAGGGATGAGCAACGCGCAATACCGCGCTCAGTTCAGCCTGTGGGCAATCCTTGCCGCCCCCCTGATCGCGGGCAACGACCTGACGCACATGACGCCGGCCACTCGCGCCATTCTCACCAACCGGGAAGTGATAGCGGTCGATCAGGATCCGCTCGGCATCGAGGGGCGCCGGGCCTGGAAGAAGGGGGATGCGGAGATCTGGGTGAAGCCGCTCACCGGCGGACGTGAGGCCGTCGTGCTGCTCAATCGCGGTCCGCGCGCGCTTCCCATCCGCCTCGACTGGTCGGTACTGGGGCTGCCGGGATATCTGCCGCTGAAATTCCGTGATCTCTGGCGGCACAAGAGCCTTCCCGTCGCCGAGCACAGCCTCGTTTTCAACGTGGCGCCTACCTCGGTGGTGATGCTGAGTGAGACCCCGGCGCGACCGTAAACCGTCGGCGCGCCATCGGGTACACGGGGGACGCTCGAGGGGCGAAATGGGCTTCGCGCGCCGACCGGCGGTGCGCATTGCCGATCGGCGATCCCATAGGGGAGATTTGGCGCCTCGTACCGAAGATCGCTTAACATGTGCGGCCTTCCCGGATACATTTTCGGGCGTCATGCGGGCGAATTCGTCCGCGAGCAAGGGCCTGTGTGAAGATCCTTTTCGTTTGTCTCGGCAACATCTGCCGCTCGCCCACCGCGGAAGCGGTTTTCCGCACCATCGCGGCACGGGAGCTCGCGGATCACGAGCTCACCATCGACTCGGCCGGCACGGCGGGCTATCACGTCGGTGAGCCACCCGATCGGCGTACGAGCGAGGCGGCGGCGCGACGCGGCTACGATCTGTCCGGTCTGCGCGCTCGCATGGTCGAGCCCGAAGATTTCGAGCGGTTCGATCTGATCCTTGCGATGGATCGGCAGAACCTGCGCACGCTCGAACGGCGCGCGCCGGTGCAGGTGCGCGAGCGCATCAGGCTGTTCCTCGACTACGCCCCCGAGGCGGGCGAGACCGAGGTCCCCGATCCGTACTACGGAGGCGCCAACGGCTTCGAGCACGTGCTCGATCTGATCGAAGCCGCATCCCGCGGACTCTGCGCTGCACTGCGCTCAGGACAGCCGTCGAGCGCCGAGGGGGCGCGTTAGCGGCGAGCGACCGCCACAGGCGGCCGGGTTTTGGGCAAATACCGCGCACTTTGCCCAAAGCCGCGCTGGGCGAGGCAGGAGCCCCAATCCAACGCTTCTTGACAGGTGTCCCGGAATGGCCGGCGCGCCTGACAGGCCGCGCCGGCCGTAACTCCCGGTTACTCTCCCGAGCCGTGCCCGCCGTGACTCCAGTCCGCAGGGGTTGAAGACCACACCACGTAGGGCTTGCCCTCATTCGAGGGCGGGCCGCCCGGAGCGGCGGAGGGCTCGAAATGCGCCGAGGAGGTGGGCGGTTCCTCGTGATGGTGCGCCGGAACTTCACGCTGCGTCGGGGCAGCGTCCCGTTGCGGTGTTGCCGGCTCGCGAGGTTCCCGGGCTTCGCGGGGTTCCTGGACTTCGCGAGGTTCCCGGACTTCGCGAGGTTCCCGGGCTTCCCGAGGCTCCCGGGCTTCCCGAGGCTCCCGGGCTTCGCGGGGCTCACGGGCTTCCCGAGGCTCTTGAAAAGGCGGTGGCATGGGTGAGCGACGGGACTGACTCTCTCCCTCGCCCTGCCGGGCCCCCTCTCGTGGGGCTTCGCTTTTCGCCGTGGGGGCAGTACGGTGCTCCATCCCGCTCTCGGGAGCCGATGCCGGACCGCTCGAGGAGGTCAGCGCCTCGGATGGGCCACCCTCGCGTCCCGCCCCCGTGCGCCGGCCGCCCCGCCGGCCGCGCCGGCGGCCACGGCGCTCGCCGCTGCCCTGGGTCTGACCTCCCATGCCTCCTTCGCGCGGGCCACCCCGCCTGCTTTCGCTTCCGCCCTCGGCGTGAGGCCGCTCGGCGGCGGATCCTGTAGCTGCTTCCATCTGAGGAGCGGGACTTGCCGCCCCTTGTGGCTCGGTGGGCCGCCGCATGGCGTCACGGTGACGCCTCTCCGGCCGCTCACGGTCGCGGTCACGGTCATGGCGATCGCGGTTCCTGCCTTCTGCACTGCGGCTCTCGCCATGTGCGCGCCGGCCATCACCCCGGCGTGGTGGCCGTGCATGATCCCGCCGCGCTTCCTGCGTCCGCTCATCCTGACGATGCGCGCCGCGGGGGGCGGGAGACTCCGCGACTGGCGCCGCGGCTGCGGTCTCGGCCTCGGTGGCGAACAGCCCCTTCAGGCGTGACCAGAAGCCCTTTGCCGGACGCGCTTCGTCGACGCTCACCTCGGGCGCAGCACTCGGCGCCACCGCGTGCACCACGATGGGTGCCGCGGTCGGCGGCAGGATGGCCGCAACGGCGGGCGCTTCGGCCGGCGGGCGCTTGTCACGGGCGCTGCCGGGCTCCGCCGCCTCGGGCGCCACGGGCATCAGGTAGCTCGTCTGCCGGTTCTCGGGCAGTTCCGCCTCATCGTCGCGCACCCGCTTGATGGAGTACTCGGGGGTCTGGATGTGGGGGTTCGGAACGATCACGAGCTCCGCGGAGCTGCGATCCTCCATGGTGCGCAGCCACTCGCGTTTCTCGTTGAAGAGGTAGGTGGCCACTTCCACCGGCAGCTGCGTGATGACCCGCACGGTGCGGTCCTTGCGCAGCTCCTCGCCAATCAGGCGCAGCACCGCCAATGTCATTGACTCGACGCTGCGGATGTTGCCCTTGCCCTGGCAGCGCGGGCAGACGATGTGGCTCGATTCCCCGAGCGAGGGCCGCAGGCGCTGGCGCGACATCTCGAGCAGGCCAAAGCGCGAGAGCTTGCCGATCTGGATACGCGCGCGGTCCATCTTCATCGCATCGCGCAGCCGGTCTTCCACCTCGCGCTGGTTCTTGCCCGACTCCATGTCGATGAAATCGATGACGATCAGGCCGCCGATGTCGCGGATGCGCAGCTGGCGGGCGATCTCATCGGCCGCCTCGAGATTCGTATTGAGCGCGGTGGCCTCGATATCGCTGCCCTTGGTCGCGCGTGCCGAGTTGATGTCGATCGACACGAGCGCCTCGGTGTAGTCGATGACGATGCTGCCTCCGGAGGGCAGCTGCACCTTGTGCGCGTATGCGGACTCGATCTGGCTCTCGATCTGGTAGCGGGTGAAGAGCGGGATATCGTCGCTGTAGAGCTTCAGGCGCCGCTGCGCATCGTTCGGCATGAAGCGCTGCATGTACTCCTGCGCCTTCTGGAAGGCGGCCTGGTCATCGACCAGCACTTCCCCGATGTCATCGGAGAGGTAATCGCGCAGCGATCGCGTCACCGCATCGCTTTCCCGGAAGACGAGGAAGGGTGCGGAGCGGCCTTCTGCGGCGACCGCGATCTGCTCCCACTGCGTCTTGAGGTTATCGAGATCCCACTGCAGCTCCTCGGCGCTGCGGCCGACGCCGGCCGTACGGATGATCGCCCCCATGCCATCGGGGATCGTGAGCTGGCTCATGACCTCGCGCATCTGGTCGCGCTCCTCGCCCTCGATGCGCCGCGACACGCCCCCCGCGCGGGGGTTGTTCGGCATCAGCACGAGGAAGCGCCCGGCAAGGCTGATGAACGTGGTGAGGGCGGCGCCCTTGTTGCCGCGCTCCTCCTTCTCGACCTGCACGATCAGCTCCTGGCCTTCGCTCAAGAGCTCGCGGATGTTGAGCCGGCCACCCTGGGGCTGCTGGCGGAAGTAATCGCGGGAGACTTCCTTCAGCGGCAGGAAGCCGTGGCGCTGGGCGCCATAATCGACGAAACAGGCTTCGAGGGAAGGTTCGACGCGGGAGATACGGCCCTTGTAGACGTTCGCTTTCTTCTGTTCTCGGGAGGGAATTTCGATGCTGAGGTCAAACAGCTTTTGTCCATCGACCAGCGCGACCCGAAGTTCCTCCTCCTGAGTCGCATTCACGAGCATTCTCTTCATGTGCCCCTACTGTAACGTGGTGAGGGGCCGGCAAGCATAGGGGAGGCCGCGGCGCGAACACGCTGCGGCGGCGAAGATTCTTCATACCCGGCGCATGCGCGCGAGTCTCGATGTTCACGATGCACGCCACTTCATGGGGCGGGTGCCGGAAAACCTTCGGTGGTCTCAACCGTAAGGCGCAGCGCGCGGAACCGCTGGACGGTTCGACGCCGGCTACGCAATCTTGTCGGCCCAATACGATGGCCTCTACACGGAGGTCCAACTAATACGCGGCGCAGTGCGCCGCCAACCATTGGCGCGTCCCGATATTACGGACGGCCGGGCGAGTATACTGCAAGGATTGCTGTAGAAACAGCGTCTTACGCGGAAAATCCACGTGTCGCAGGACAGGACCGAGAATCGTGCACAGGTACACTATCTGGAGGTCGGGGAGGAGGAGGCCGGACAACGCCTGGACCGCTACCTTGTCCGCCACCTCGAGGGCGTGCCGCGCACCCGGATTTTCCGCATCATTCGCAAGGGCGAGGTGCGGGTCAATGGCCACCGCGCCGGCCCCGAGGCGCGCCTCGCGGCGCGCGACCGGATCCGTATCCCGCCGCTGCGTCTTGCGCCCGAGGACGCCCCGCCGCAGGGGCGGGGTCCCTCGCAAGGCCTGCTCGAGAGCGTGCAGAGCGCCATCGTCCACGAGGATGAGCGGCTGCTGGTGCTCGACAAGCCGGCCGGGCTGGCGGTGCATGGGGGCAGCGGCATCAGCTTCGGGGTGATCGAGGCCTTGCGGGCCCTGCGCCCGGCCGAGTCGCTCGAGCTCGTGCACCGGCTGGACCGTGACACGAGCGGCTGTCTTCTGGTGGCGCGCACACCGGCGGCGCTGCGCACCGCCCATGCGCTGCTGCGCGAAGGGCAATGCGAGAAGCGCTACCTGGCACTGCTCGCCGGCAAGTGGGAACTCGGGCGCAAACGCATCGATGCCCCCCTGCGTACGGATACGCGGGTCGGGGGCGAGCGCACCGTGCGGGTGGATACTTCGGGCAAGGAGTCGGTGAGCGACTTCAAGCCCGTGCAATTCTTCGGGAAACTGGCGACGCTGGTCGAAGTGACCCTGCTCACCGGCCGAACCCATCAGATCCGCGTGCATGCCGCCCATGCGGGACATCCCGTCGCGGGCGATGAGAAATACGGCGACCCGCAGTTCAACGCCGAGCTGCGGGCGCTCGGTCTCGGCAGGATGTTCCTGCATGCCCACAGCATGAGCTTCGAGTGGCCCCGGGGCGGAACCTTCAGCGCGAGCGCACCCCTGCCGCCTGAGCTTTCGGGCGTGCTCGATCGGCTGATGTCCGAAGGCAAGCCGCGCGGCCGGCCAACGTCCCGGGCACCCGCGCGGGGCTCTAGGGCAGGGCGAACCCCGCGCGCCGCAGCGCGCCCGCGAGCCAGATGAGCGGCAGCCCGATGAGCGCGCTTGGGTCGACGCTCTCGATGCTTTCGAAGAGCGCGATGCCGAGGCCCTCCGCGCGAAAGCCCCCGGCGCAATCGAACGGTCGCTCGAGGCTCACGTAGCGCTCGATTTCCTGTTCGCCGAGGGTGCGGAAGAAGACCGTCGTGGTATCCAGGTGCACCAGCCTGATGGTCGCATCGAGGCCGATGACCGCGCAGCCGGTGTGAAAGCGCACGCGCGAGCCGCTGACGCTGGCGAGCTGGGCGCGGCAGCGCGTCGCATCTCCGGGCTTGCCGAGCACCTGCTGGCCGTCGCTGGCGACCTGGTCGCTGCCGATGACCACCGCGTGCGGATACCGGGCGGCCACCGCCTGCGCCTTGGCGATCGAGAGCCGCAGCGCCCGGTCCTGGGGGAGCTCCCCGGGCAGGGGGTCTTCCGGCACCTCGGGCGCGAGCGCCGAGAACGGCAGGCGCAGCCGCTCGAGCAGGGTGCGCCGGTAGGGGGAGGTCGAAGCGAGAATCAGCTCAGCCATGAAATTGAAACAAGGACTTGAATGACCGCGGGACTTTGACTTGCCCGGACCTGATACCTATTATACGCGCCCCATGCCGTCACCCTGGTCCAAGCCGCTCGATATCGACCGGCTGTCCCGGAGCGAGGCGGAATTCGACTTCGACATCCCGCTCGCGGCCCTGCCGCGTCTGGGCGCGCGAAGCGCCGGAATCGGCGGTAGTGTGCGGGGCGCGGTGCGATTCGGGCGTCAGTCGGGGACTGCGGTCGCCGATCTGTCGCTGACCGGTGCCGCGGCGCTGCAGTGTCAGCGCTGCATGCAGCCGATGGACTGGCCCGTGCAGAGCACGGTCCGTGTGGGGCTGCTTGCGTCGGCCGACGAGGCGGGCGCCCTGCCCGAGCAGATCGAGCCCATGCTGGCGCCTGAAGGGCGCACCAGCATCGCGGATCTGGTCGAAGAGGAGCTGCTGCTCGCGCTGCCCATCGTGCCCTTGCACGAGGGCGGGGAGTGTGCGGCGCCGCCGGGCACGCCGACCGGCGCGCAGGAAGCGCGCGAACCGGCGACACAACGGCCGTTTGCGCGGCTGGACGATTTGTTGAGTCACAAGTAGTTTCGAGGACATTATGGCCGTTCAGAAAAGCCGCAAGACCCCCTCCAAGCGCGGCATGCACCGCTCCCACGACAGGCTCACGGGTCCGGCGCTGTCCACCGATCCGCAATCGGGCGAGACGCACCTGCGTCATTGCATCACGCCGGATGGCTTCTACCGCGGCCGCCGCGTGCTCGAGAAGTCCTCCGACAGCGAGCAGGAATAACGCTCGAGCCGGCGAGCCCGTGTTGCCGATCGCCATCGACGTGATGAGCGGCGATCGAGCGCCGCGCGA
>DAIDHH010000136.1 GCA_027452045.1 Gammaproteobacteria bacterium | reverse complement strand
GTAGCTCGCCGACAGGGAGCCGGCGATGTGTTGCAGCGACACATTGGCGATGGCGGTGTCGAGCACCTCCATGAATGCCGAGATGGAGATGATGGTGGCGATCAGCCAGGGACTGTGCTGGCCGGCGGCCGACCGAGCCGCCGTCCAGAGGTGTGCGGCCTTGCCCTGTGACCCGGGCGCGGCCATCTCACTTGATCCTGATCTTCGGCTCGACCGACATGCCCGGACCGAGCACGCAATCGCGCGGCAGCCTGTCGAAGGTGATCCTCACCGGCACCCGCTGCACGATCTTGATGTAGTTGCCCGTGGCGTTCTGCGGCGGCAGCAGGGCGAAGGCCTCACCCGAACCGTGTTGGATCGACTGGACGTGGCCGCGGGCCTTGGCGTTCGGACAGGCATCGATATGGATGCTCGCGTGCTCGCCCGGGTGGATGAGGTACAGGTCGGTCTCTTTGAGGTTCGCCGTCACCCACACATCGAGCGGCACGAGCGCCATCAATTCCTGGCCCGGAGAGACATAGTTACCGACGGCCACGGATTTCTGCGCCACGTGGCCGGACTGAGCGGCCCTGACGGTGGTGTAGCGAAGCTTGAGCCGGGCTGCCGCGAGCTGCGCGTGGGCGTTCGCCACTGTAGCGGTCGCGCCGGCCACGGCCGCATGCGCCGCCTCGAGCTGCGCCTGTGCGCCAACTACTTTCTGGCGCGCCGCGTTCAGTTCGGCACGCGCGCTGCGCGCGGCGGCCTGTACTTGATCCAGCTGCGTGCGCGCCAATGCCTTGATGTTGTGACGGCGCAGGAACAGGTAGCGATTCAGGTTGGCCATCGCGTTCTGCTGCTGGGCTTCGGCGCTGACGAGCGCAGCGCGCGCCTGCGCGAGGGACGCGCTGGCGACCGCGACCTGGGCGCGGGACTGGCCGAGCCCGGTCCTTGCCAATTGCTCGGCGGCCACGGCCTGCTGTAGCGCGAGGCGATAGGGAACGGGGTCGATCTGCAGCAGCACCTGCCCGGTGGTCACCTTTTCATTGTCCGTGACCGGCACCGCGATCACGCGTCCTGATACTCGTGGAGAGACCGCGACGATCTGGGTATCGACGAACGCGTCATCGGTGCTGATGAAGTGGCTCTCGTACCACCAGACCAAAGCGCCCGCGATGATCAGCACCACGAGCACCGCGCCCACGGCGGCGGTGATCGCGGCGCGGCCCCGTTGCCGCCGGTCTCTGGTGGGATCGGGGCGTCCGCCGCCGCCCTCTGCGCCCGATCGAGGGTCCGATGTCTGCCCGGCTTCTGCGCCGGTGGTGGAAGAAGCCGGTTCCATAGGCTGCAAGCATAACTTAGGAATGGCGCGTTCATCTTGCCCGAGTGCCCGCAGCCACCAGGGGCGCTGGACGTTTTTTCGCCTCGGCTCGCCGCATTTTCACTTTGTGACGCAGAGTACTTGACGAAACTATCGACCGACCCTAAAGTCCACGCCTCATGCACGGCTCCGCCCCCAAGGTGCGACCGAGCAGTCCGATTGCGATGGACAGCCACGCACTCGGCACGCTCAATTACATTCGCTCCTCGATCGAGGCGGCGGGCGCCTTCGCGGTTCCGGGCACCGCCGGCATCGCAATGGGGATCGTGGGGCTTGCCGCGGCGGCGCTCGCTTCGCTGCCGGCCCTTTCGCATCGCTGGATCTGGATCTGGCTCGGTGCGGCGGTACTCGCCTCGGGCGTCGGTATCGTGCTGATCGCCCGCCATCGTGCGGGTCACGGCCTGCCGCTCTACCGGGGGCCGGCGCGCCGTTTCGTGCTGTGTCTGTGTCCGGCGCTCCTCGCTGGCGTCGTGCTCACCGGCGTACTCTGGCGGGTCGGGGAGACCCGGCTCCTTCCGGGCACGTGGCTGCTCCTCTACGGCAGCGCCGTGCTCTCTGCGACGCTGCTCACCGCGCCGGCCATGCTGCGCCTGGTCGGGATCATGGGCGCCTTGTTCGTGCTCTGGGGAAGCGCCGCCTTCGAGCTGCCCGCGCGCTGGCACAACCTGATTCTCGCCGGCGGCTTCGGAGTGCTTCATCTGGTGTTCGGGCTGCTCGTCGGACGTATCGATGCCAAGACGCATATCCAGCCATGAAGACCAACACACGGAGACATGAGGCGCCGATGCGGGCACCCGACAGCGGCAAGGCCGTGCACCGGCTCGTCGCGCGCAGCGGCGCCGAGGACTCGAGGTTCGACCGCCTGGTGTACGAGCGGGTGCGTCTCGGAATCATGAGTGCGCTGGCGGTGAATGAGCCGCTGACCTTCAACGAGCTCAAGGGACTGTTCGAGGTGAGCGACGGCAACCTTAGCGCCCACGCGCGCAAGCTCGAGGAGGCCGGCTACATCGCCTGCGAGAAGTCCTTCGCCGGCCGGCGGCCGAAGTCCGAATACCGGCTCACCGCCGCCGGTCGCCAGGCGCTCAACCGTTACCTCGATCACATCGAGGCGGTCATCAAGGCGACGAGGCGCGCATGAGCGTCCCGAACAACCTGCACGTCGCGATCATCATGGACGGCAATGGCCGCTGGGCGCAGCTGCGCGGCATGCCGCGCAGCGCCGGGCACATCCAGGGCGCCAAGACGGTGAGGCGCATCGTCGAGGCGAGTGCCCATGCGGGCATCCGCACGCTGACGCTGTACGCCTTCTCCTCGGACAACTGGGGCCGCCCGGGAACCGAGGTCGACTCTCTCCTGAAGCTCCTGCGGTGTTACCTCGCGACGGAGGCTCGCCGCTGCCTGCGTCATGCCATTCGCATCAACGTCATCGGCCGCCGCGATCGCCTGCCGCGCGATCTGGTGAACGCCATCGAGCAGAGCGAGCGGCTCACGGCGGGCGGATCGCGCATGCGCCTGCGGATCGCGGTGGATTACTCGTCCAAGCACAGCATCCTCGAGGCCGCGCGGCGGGCCTCGCGCGACGCGCTCTCCGTCCAGGACTTTCAGGAGCTGCTCGCCGAAGTCGACCACGCCGTACCGGAATCCGGCCCCGTGGATCTACTCATCCGCACCGGCGGGGAACAGCGGCTCTCGGATTTTCTGCTGTGGGACTGCGCCTACGCGGAACTGTACTTCACCGACCATCTGTGGCCTGACTTCGGAGAGGGCGAGCTGCGCGAGGCGCTCGCGGACTTCGCGCGCAGGCAGCGGCGCTTCGGCAAGGTCCTGGCCGAGACCGCCTGAGCAGGCGCCCTTCCCGGGACCCCCGCTCTCTCGAACGAGGGATGGCAGGCTCTCCCGAAGCGCGCTAGAAGTCCGCGCGATCTGCGAGTCATTCGCGGAAATGCATCACGGGAGGCTGTTCATGAGCATCGAACTCACCGTGAACGGGCAGGTCCGTCGCCTCGAGGCGGACCCGGACATGCCGTTGCTTTGGGCGCTGCGCGATCACCTTGCGCTGACGGGCACGAAGTTCGGGTGCGGCATGTCGTTGTGCGGAGCGTGCACCGTCCACATCGAGGGTCAGCCCACACGGTCGTGTATCACGCCGCTCGCCGCTGTCGCCGGGAAACGCATCACCACGATCGAGGGACTTTCGACACCGGCCGGGCGTGCCGTTCAGCAGGCCTGGATCGACTTGAACGTGCCCCAATGCGGCTACTGTCAGTCAGGACAGATCATGTCCGCCGCGGCGCTGCTCGCCTCCAATCCACATCCCAGCGATGTCGATATCGATGGCGCGATGGCCGGCAACATCTGCCGATGCGCCACCTACGTGCGCATCCGTCAGGCCATTCACCGGGCAG
Organism: Gammaproteobacteria bacterium; assembly: GCA_027452045.1. GTDB lineage: Bacteria > Pseudomonadota > Gammaproteobacteria > Steroidobacterales > Steroidobacteraceae > 13-2-20CM-66-19. Next base: position 4,949 of record DAIDHH010000136.1, on the reverse strand, counting down.
CGACGACGCTCGCCGCGTCGGGTGCGGGCTGAAGCTTCGCTATCGCGAGCCGGAGGACATCATGGACTTCCGCAACAGTGAATCATGGACGGCGCCGCGCCGCCGCGCCGTGGCGCCAGGGATGACGCGGCGTCAATTCGTGAAGGTCACCTCGATCGCCGGCGCCGGACTGACTTTGGGCGTCGTGCTCCCGGGATGCGGCCCGAAAGGCGGCGGCATTGCGGCGCGAGGCGGGATCGTCATGCCCTTCTTGCACGTCGATTCCGGGAATACGGTCACCGTGATCTGCAAGCACCTCGAGGCCGGCCAGGGAGTGTGCACCGGACTGCCGGCGATCGTGGCCGAGGAGCTCGACGCGGCCTGGAGTCAGATGCACGTGGCGGATGCTCCCGCCAAGGTGCCGACGTACGGCAATCTCGCGTTCAATCCCCAGGGGCTGGTGCAAGGCACCGGTGGCTCGACTTCGGTCGCCAACTCCTGGATGCAACTTCGCCAGGCGGGTGCCACGGCGCGCGCCATGCTGGTCCGCGCAGCCGCCAAACGCTGGCACGTGACACCGGAAGGCATCATGGTGAAGGATGGCGTGGTATCGCACCCGGCGTCGGGGCGGACGGCCTCCTTCGGTGAGCTCGCCGAGAGCGCCGCGCGAATGCCGGTTCCCCGGCATGTCAAACTCAAAGACCCGGATCAATTCACCCTGATCGGCCGCAAGGACCTGCCGCGCCTCGATGCCCGCGCCAAGTCCAAAGGCAAGGAGCGCTATGCGATCGACGTCATGCTGCCGGGCATGATGACAGCAGTCGTGCTGCGCTCTCCGCGCTTCGGCGGCAAGGTCAAGTCGTTCGATGCATCGAAGGCCAAGGCGGTTCCGGGCGTCGTGGATGTCGTCGAAATCCCCAGCGGCGTGGCAGTCGTCGGGCGTGATATGTGGTCCGCCAAGAAGGGCCGGGATCTGCTCGCGGTGAATTGGGACGATTCCGTCGCCGAGAAGCGCGGCACGGCACAACTTCTCGAAGACTTCCGGCGCCTCGCCTCGGGCAAGGAGGCGCTGACCGCGATCGAGCGCGGCAATGTCGATACGGCGCTCGAGCAAGCGCAGAAGCGGATCGAGGCGGATTTCGAGTTCCCGTATCTGGCCCATGCGCCCATGGAGACGCTCACGGCGGTGTGCCGGTTGAGTCAGGACGCGTGCGAGATCTGGGCGGGCTGCCAGTTCCAGACCGTCGATCAGGCGAATGCCGCCAAGGTGACAGGCCTCGAACCCCACCAGGTATCGATCGATACGCTTGCCGCGGGCGGCAGCTTCGGGCGGCGGGCCAATTTCGAGTCGGACTACATCGTGGAGGTCGCCTCCATCGCCAAGGCGACGGGGGGACGCTACCCCGTGCGGTTGATATGGACGAGGGAGGACGATGTCCAGCACGGGAAGTATCGCCCGCTCAACCTGCACCGTATCGTCGCCGGCGTGAGCCGCGAGGGCAAGGTGGCGTACCGCCAGCGCGTAGTCGGCCAGTCGATCATGGCCGGGGCGCCTTGGGGCGGCCCGAAGGGCGTCGACCCGTCGGCTGTAGAAGGCAACGCCGCCGAGGAGTACGACCTGGAGCAGGTCAGCATCACCTGGAGCGAGCCCAAGGTCGGCATCCCGGTGCTGTGGTGGCGCTCCGTCGGCCACACCCACATGGCCTTCTCCAAGGAGGTCATCATCGATGAGCTGGCCGAGGCAGCGGGCAAGGACCCGGTCGCCTTTCGCCTGGAGTTGCTCGCCGGCCATCCGCGCCAGGCGGGAGTGCTCAGACTCGCAGCGGAGAAGGCCGGCTGGGGCAAGCCATTCCCGCAAGGAAAGGGCCGCGGGCGCGGCGTCGCCGTACACCAGTCCTTCAATACCGCGGTCGCGCAGGCGGCCGAAATCACGGTCTCCGGAACCGACATTCACGTCGATCGGGTGGTGTGCGCCGTAGACTGCGGGATTGCCGTGACGCCGCAGATCATCGAGGCGCAGATGCAGAGCGCCATCGGCTACGGTCTCTCGGCGGCGCTCTGGGGCGCGATCACCTTCACCGGGGGCCGGGTCGACCAAAGCAACTTCGATGACTACCGCGTGGTGCGAATCAACGAAATGCCGGAGATCGAGGTGTACATCGTGCCCTCGACGGCTGCCCCGACGGGAGTCGGCGAGCCGGGCACGCCGCCCATTGCGCCCGCAGTAGCCAATGCGGTGCGTGCTGCGACGGGCATCCGGATCCGCAGGCTCCCATTCGACCTCGCCGCGGCGCGAGGCGCGCAACACACCTGAACGGGGCGGCGGCGCAGGAGGCTCGCGCTCCCTACACCGCGGCAAAGCTGCGGAATGCCTCGCTCCAGGCGGGCGCACGCTCGAGCGCGGCGGGCACCTCGTCCGGCTCTGCAACCACCTGCCACATTGCGAGGTGCCGCTCATCCATGAACCGCTCGCGCACGGAGCGCTCCAGCATGTCCAACAGTGGCCGGAAGTAGTCTCGCGTGTTCACGAGGACGATGGGGCCGGTATACAGGCCGAGGCGCTTCAGCGTGATGGCCTCGAGAAGCTCCTCGAAGGTCCCACTGCCGCCGGGCAGTGCGATCGCCGCCTGCGCGCCGGTGAGCATCAGGTGCTTGCGGCTGCGCATGTCCTCGACGAGGTTGAGCTCCGTGAGTCCTGGGTGGCCCCATTCGAGGTCGGCCATGAATCGCGGCAGGATGCCGACCACCCGCCCCCCGCGCCCGAGCGCCCCGTCCGCCAGCGCCCCCATGGAGCCCGCCGCGCCGCCGCCATAGATGATGGCGATACCGTGCGTCGCCAGCACTTCACCGAGACGGAACGCCGCCTGACGATAATCGGGATGGGCACTACGGCTCGATGCGCAGTAGACACAGACGGATCGGGTGATCGTCTGCTCGGGCGTGGCGCTCATGCGAAGATCCTGACAGCATTGCATCGGCTGTCAAGACATTCCCTGGCCGCGCCGCTTCAGCGCGGATGGCGGCTGGCCCAGGATGCGCAGGAAGCTTCGGCGCATGCGCTCCGGATCGCCGAAGCCGCACGATGCGGCCACGCGCTGCACGGAGAGCATGCCGCTTTCGAGCGCTGCCCGGGCCGCATCCACCCGCAACCGCTCGATGGCCTTTGCCGGCCCCACGCCCGTCTCCGACTTGAAGCGGCGGGAGAAATGCCGCGGGCTCATGCAACAACGCTGCGCAAGGCGGGTCACATCGAACGACTCCTGCAGGTGTGCGCGGACGTAATCGAGAAGCTCGCCGAAGCGTCCGTCACCTCGTTCCATCGCGAGCAGCGGCGAGAACTGCGACTGGCCGCCGGGCCGGCGGTGATAGACGACCAGCTCTTGTGCGACGCGACGCGCGATCTTCTCCCCCAGATCCTCCCCGATCAGCGCCAGTGACAGGTCGATGCCGGCGGTGATGCCCGCGGAGCTCCAGATGTTTCCGTCCCTCACGAAAATGCGATCCGGCTCGAGGCGCACCTGCGGAAAGCGGCGTGCAAAATCGGCGGTGCGGCTCCAGTGAGTGGTTGCACGTTTGCCGTCCAGGAGCCCGGCCGCGGCGAGAATGTACGTTCCGCTGCAGACGCTGGCCACTCTGCGCGAGCGCCCGGCGCTCGCACAAGCGAACCGCCTGGTCGTCGGACACTCGGCCGCCGTCCGTGAGCCCTCCCCTCCCGACACCACGAGTGTATCGATGGCGGTGGCGCGGCCGAGCCTCCCAGCCTGCAGACAGACCCCCGAGGAGCTTTTCACCTGTCCCGGCTGCGCGGCGATGACGCTCAGCGTGTAGGTGCCCGGCCGGTAGCGCTCCGCGATCTCGAAGGCGGCGATCGGGCCGGTGGCGTCCAGAATCTGAAAGCCGGGATAGATCAGGACGGCGATGCGGCGCGGCATGGCGTAAAAGGTGGTATTCCGGTCATTTACGTCGCAACTTTAACCTGCGATGCTGGCTCCGGTCAAAGCTGATCACGCCGAAGGAGAGCAACCATGAGCAGCGGGCTTTCAGTGGTATTCGCGCTTTACCCGGGGATTACTCAGCTCGATTTCACGGGTCCGTACGAAGTATTCGCGAGGGCACCGCATGCGCGCTGCCTGTTGGCATCGGTCGACGGCGGAAGAATCTCGGCGGATGAGGGCATGGTGTTCGACGGAGTGAGGCGCCTGGAGAGCATCGCAGGCTGTGACTTGCTCTGCGTGCCGGGCGGCTTCGGCACCATCGCCGCTCTCGAGAATCGCCGCTTTCTTGGCGAGCTGCGGCGCCTCGGGCAGACAGCCCGGTACGTCACTTCGGTCTGTACCGGCTCATTGCTGCTTGCCGCGGCCGGACTGCTGACCGGGCGCCGCGCCGCATGCCATTGGGCGTGGCGGGATGCCCTGCTTGAGTTCGGCGCGATCCCCGACGAGGGCCGCGTGGTCCGGGAAGGCAATGTCTTCACCGGCGGTGGCGTTACGGCGGGCATCGATATGGCCTTGACCATCGTGGCCGAGATCGCCGGGACGGATTACGCCGAAAGTGTGCAGCTCGCGATCGAGTACGCACCCGCACCACCGTTCGATTCAGGGCGGCCGGAACGGGCCCGACCGGAAATCCTCGCGGCCGCGAGGAGCCGTCTCGATGCGGTTCGCGCGGAGCGGGACGCAGCAGTGCGGCGCGCAGCCGCCGCACTCCGGACCCGACCCCCCTGAGCGCGCCTCGGGCGGACCTATGGGTCGCCGGGCAAAAATCCGCGCACAGGCGGGAGTGGATTGCCGGGCGAGCGGCGCCTCTCGTACAATGTCGCTACCGGGCGCGCGGGTGTAGTTCAATGGTAGAACTGCAGCTTCCCAAGCTGCTAACGTGGGTTCGATTCCCATCACCCGCTCCATTCCCAGGCAATGCGTGGCAAGCCGCGGCAACAGCGGCGGCGGCAAGATCCTGACCGCTTGGGAAAA
>DAIDHH010000135.1 GCA_027452045.1 Gammaproteobacteria bacterium | reverse complement strand
ATCTTGATGTGCTCGTCGAGCCAATGCGCGGAACGACGCTCTTCACCTTGGCGAGTCTGGAGGACGAAGCTCGGAAACTGACGGGCGTGCGCGTATCCGTACTGACGCCGGGGTTCTTGTCACCGAAATTCCGAGACAAAGTTCTGCACCAGGCTCAGCCGTTGTGAGTCATCCGGAACGGGTGGCGGACTATCTCGAGCACATTGCCGCAGCCATTGAGCGCGCGACGCGTTATATCGGAAATCTAGCGGACCTCACTGCGCTCGAGCGCGACGAACAAGCGCAGGATGCCGTCGTGCGGACTCTCGCGGTGATCGGTGAAGCGGCAGTGAGGATCCAGAAAGAGGCGCCCGAATTCGTGGTCGCCCATCCGGAAATGCCATGGAGCCAGATGCGCGGCATCCGTAACAAAGTCGTTCACGACTATTTCGATGTGGCATGGGATGTTGTTTGGGATACCGTCAAACAAGATCTCCCACCGCTTCTCGAGAGAGTCAATATTTTGCTCAAATCCAAGGACTGAAGCGCATCAGCCCGGGGGCATGCTCAACCGGTCAGCCGCCCGTAGATCCCGATGTATTTCTCCGCCTGCCGCGTCCAGGAGAAATCCTTGGCCATGCCATTCAGCATGAGCCGCCGCCAAGGCCCGGGCTCGGCGTAGAGGTCGAGTGCCGTGTTGAGCGCCCACTCGAGCGCCGGGGCATCGTAGTTGTTGAACACGATACCGGTGCCTGCGCCCGTGGCCGGATCGTAGTGCTCCACGGAGTCGGCGAGCCCGCCGGTGCGGCGCACGACGGGTACCGTGCCGTAGCGCAGGCTGTACATCTGGTTGAGCCCGCACGGCTCGTACTTCGAGGGCATGAGGAAGAGGTCGCAGGCCGCCTCGATCCAATGTGCGAGCTCATCGTCATGGGCCTGTTGATACACCACACGGCCCGGAAAGCGATCGGCGAGCTCGCCAAAGAACCTCTCGTACGGCGGATCGCCGGTCCCGAGCACCACCAGCGCAAGCGCCCGACGGTCGAGCACCTTCGGTAATGCCTCGATCATGAGGTCGATGCCCTTTTGCAGGGCGAGGCGGCTCACGATGCCGGCGAGCGGGGTGGTGTCGGGCACCTGGAACACCATGCGCTCGAGAAACGCCCGTTTGAGCTCCGCCTTGACCTCGAGACGCTGCGGATCGAATCGCTGCCTCAGGTAGGGATCGCAGCGCGGATCCCAGACTCCATAGTCGACACCATTGAGAATGCCCGTGAGCACCTCCCTGCGCATGAGCAGCGAATCCTCGAGGCCCATGCCGTACTGGGCGCTGCAGATCTCCTCGGCATGCGTGGGGCTGACCGTGGTGAGGGCGTCGGCATACAGAATGCCGTGCCGCAGCGGATTGATGTGCCCCGCGCGCAGGTCATCCTGGTGCAGGAGGTGGGTCCTGCCGCCGAGCGCCAGGTCCGCGAGCGCGTGCGCCGCGAATACTCCCTGGTAGCCGATGTTGTGGATGGTGAGCACCGTCTTCGTGCGCGTGAAGAGGGGCTCGTTCTCGAAGTGTGTTTTCAGGAAAAGCGGTGCGAACGCCGTGTGCCAGTCATTGCAGTGCACGATGGCCGGCGACCACCCCATCCGCTGGCAGGCGGTGAGCGAGGCGAGCGTGAAGGCGAGGAATCGCAGGTGCTCATCCGGATCCCTCGTGTAGAGGGAGGGACGATCGAAGAGCACGGGACAGTCGATGAGGTAGACGGGCGCGCCGGAGTCCGGCAGGCGTGTCTGCGCCACGGAGAACGTGTAGTGGTGGGGCCCCACCTGCAGAGGGATCAGCTGCAGTCCCTCGATAGGGTGGGGCGCAAAGCGCCAGCGGTCGATCGCGCCGTAGAGCGGGGTGAACAGGCGCGCATCGTGACCCGCTGTGTGCAGGCACTGCGTGAGGGCGCCCGCCACATCGGCCAGTCCCCCGGTCTTGGAGAGCGGCGCGGCTTCGGAGGCGAGGAGGGCAACGCTCGGCTTCATGCCGCAGGCCGCCGGTTTATCATGGCGACGATGCGCCGTTTTATGATTGGACTGGTGGTCACACTGCTGCTCGTGGTCTCGATTGGGATCGGGATCGCGGTCGCCCGCTGGCCGTCCTGGTAGGGACAGGCGCGGCAGTCTACCGAAAGCCGACCGCCGGGTCCCCTGTCCGGCCGCGGCCTCACCTAATGCCAGGCCCCGTCCCGGATCCCCGTCACAGGTCTCGTGTCAATGCCTCGAATTCTTCGTAACTATTTGAAAAAACTACAATTTTTGTCGGGTGTGAGCGGCCGGTCCGGCGCCCGCTGGTAGACTATGGATCTTCCTTGGAGATTTCTCCGGGTGCTCTCTCAAGGACCCGCAATCGGGTCCGCCCCGGAGTCGATGGACCCAAACATGTCCGCCTCGCCTTACAAGCAACTCGAGCAGGAGTTCAAGAGACTTCACGCCTTCCGCGGAGCCCTCGCGCTGCTGCGCTGGGACGCCGCGGTGATGATGCCGCGCGGCAGCGCCGATGTGCGTGGTGAGCAGCTGGCGGCCCTCGAGACCGAGCACCACGCCTTGCTTACCTCTCCGCGGGTCAGCCGCCTGCTCGACCGCGCCCAGGCCAACGTCCAGGGGCTTCAGGACTGGCAGGTCGCGAACCTGCGCGAGATGCGCCGCCAGCGCGATCACGCCATCGCCACACCGGTGTCGCTCATCTCCCGCCTGGCGAAGACCGTCTCGCGCGCCGAGGTCTGCTGGCTCGAGGCACGCGCCCAGGGGCGGTTCGAGCTGTTCGCGCCGCTGCTGACCGAAGTCGTCCATCTCGTGCGCGACAAGGCGGCGCTGCTCGGCCAGGCGCTGAACCTTGCGCCCTACGATGCCCTGGTCGATGAGTTCAGCCCAGGCATCACCACATCCGACATCGACGCGATGTTCAAGGCGCTCTCCCGGCGGCTGCCTTCGCTCATCCGCGAGGCCATCGCGATGCAGGAGAGCCGGCCGCCGCAGCCGCTCACCGGGAAATTCCCGCTCGCCAAGCAGCGCGCGCTCATCGTCGAGGTCATGAAGCAGATCGGATTCCCGTTCGATCGGGGCCGGCTGGATGAGAGCCAGCATCCCTTCACCGAGGGCGTTCCCGGGGACATCCGCGTCACCACGCGGCTCGACCCCAACGATCCGTTCACCGGCCTGCTCGGGGCGCTGCACGAGACCGGCCATGCCATGTACGACCTCGGCCTGCCGCAGGACTGGCGCGATCAGCCGGTTGGACGTGATCGCGGCATGGCGCTCGAGGAGAGCCAGTCGCTGCTCACCGAGATGATCGTCTGTCGCAGCCGCCCGTTCGTGCGCTTCGTGCAACCCCTGCTCGTGAAGCACTTCGGCGTCAGCGGCCCGGAGTGGGACATCGAGAACATCTATGCCCGGCTGACGAGGGTGCAGCGAGGATTGATCCGCGTGGACGCGGACGAGCTCACCTATCCGCTGCACATCATGTTGCGCTACGAGCTGGAGAAGCGCCTGCTGAGCGGTGATCTCGCGGTGCGCGACCTGCCGGAGGCCTGGAACGAGGGCATGGAGGAGAGGTTGGGGATCCGCCCGGGGAACGACACCGAGGGATGCCTGCAGGATGTGCATTGGGCGGTCGGCTCGTTCGGCTATTTCCCCTCGTACGCGCTCGGGGCGGTGATCGCCGCTCAGCTCTACGAGAGTCTGCGCAACGATGTACCCGCGCTCGATGAGCAGCTCGCGCACGGGGAGTTCTCTGGACTTCTCGGCTGGCTGCGCAAGCAGGTGCATGGTCTTGGCGCCAAGGTGCCGGTGCAGGACCTGCTGCGCGATGCGACCGGCAAGACGCTGTCGGCCTCCTCCTACATCCGTTACGTCGAGGCCAAGTACCTGGAAGCGGCGGCGAGCGAGGCGGCGTAGATGGAGCAGCGAGCCACACAGTCGCGGACGCTCACGCGTCTGCAGGCCCGGCTGCGGGGCGAGGTCGGCAAGGCGATCGAGGACTTTGCCATGATCGCGCCCGGGGACCGCGTGATGGTGTGCGTGTCAGGGGGGAAGGATTCCTACACGCTGCTCGACATCCTGCGCTCGCTTCAGCGCAGCGCGCCGGTCGAGTTCGAGCTGATCGCCGTCAACCTCGACCAGAAGCAGCCGGGATTCCCGGCGCACGTCCTGCCGGAGTATCTGACGGGCCTCGGCGTACCCTTCCATATCATCGAGCAGGACACCTACAGCGTGGTCAAGCGCGTCGTGCCCGAGGGCCGCACGATGTGTGGTCTGTGCTCGCGCCTGCGGCGCGGAGCCCTCTACCGCTTCGCCGCCGAGAACCGCATCACCAAGATCGCGCTCGGGCACCATCGCGAGGACATCGTCGAAACGCTGTTCCTGAACCTCTTTTTCGGCGGCCGGCTGAAGGCCATGGCGCCGAAGCTGTTGTCCGAGGACGGCCGTCACGTGGTGATCCGGCCCCTGGCCTACGTGGCCGAGCGGGACATCGAGCGCTACGCGCGCGGCCGCGATTTTCCGATCATTCCGTGCAAGCTGTGCGGCTCGCAGGAGAACCTGCAGCGCAACGCCATCAAGAAGATGCTGGGCGACTGGGAGCGCGAATGGCCCGGGCGCACCGAGAGCATCTTCTCGGCGCTGCGCCACCTCGAGCCCGACACCCTGGCAGATCCCCGCCACTTCGATTTCGCGGGGCTCGAGGCACGGCGCATCCCGTACATGTCGATGGACGAAGAAGACCGCCTGCAGGCGATGGCCGGCTGACAAACCAATGAGCGCGACGGCGCCGACTCCGCTGCCCAACTCCTACTGGGTCCTTCCCGGCCGGCTGCTCGCCGGCGAGCACCCCGCGGGCCCCACCCCCGAGGCGACCCGCGAGCGCCTGGGGAGGCTGCTCGAGGCCGGCATCGAGTGCTTTCTCGATCTCACCGAACCGGCCGAGACCGATGCCTATGACGGTGCGCTGCCGCTGTCCATCGAATATCAGCGCAAACCCATTCCGGATCATGGGCTGCCCGAGCGGCGCGAGCACATGCTCGAGATCCTTGGCTGCCTGCGAGAGGCGCTGCGCGAGCGCAAGCCGGTCTATGTGCACTGCCGGGCGGGGATCGGCCGCACCGGCATGGTCGTCGGCTGCCTGCTCGCCGAAGAGGGTGCGGGCGAGGCGCTCGAAGCGCTCAACAGCCTGTGGCGCCAGTCAGAGCGGTCCCGGGAGTGGGAGCGCGTTCCCGAGACCGAGGCCCAGGCCGAGTACATCCGGGCGTGGCGGCCCGGCGCGCTCGGGCCCCGGTCGCCATCGGATCGATCGGGCCCCGGGCCGCCAGGCGAGGGCACCGAGCCCGGGCTGGCCGATCCGCTGCTCGAGGAGCCGGCTCTGGCCGGCGCGCGCGCGCTCCGCGAGCGCTTTCTCGGGACACTGTTGGGACTCGCCATCGGGGATGCCATTGCGGCACCGACGCAATTCCGTCGTCCGGGCTCGTTTGCCCAGGTCGGCGACCTGATCGGCGGAGGACCCTTCAGTTTGCCCCCGGGGGGCTGGAGCGATGACACCGCCATGGCGCTGTGCCTCACCGACAGCCTCCTCGAGCGGGGCTTCGACCCGCTCGACCAGACGGAGCGCTATCGCCGCTGGCAGCGCGAGGGCTATTTGTCGGCCACCGGACGATGCCTCGGGATTACCGCGAGCACGGCCCGCGCGCTCGCCGCCTCCCAATGGCGGCGCCAGCCGTTCTCGGGATCCCACGATCCCCGCCAGCTCGACCCAGAGCCGCTCTCGAGAGTGGCCCCGGTCGTGATGTACTACTTCGCCGCCCCGGAAGAGGCGGCGCGCATGGCGGGGGAGGCAGCCCGCACCACCTGCCAGTCGGGCTCGGTGCTGACCGCGTGCCGAACCCTGGCGCATATCCTCATCCTGGCGCTCTCAGGCCGTCCCAAGGCCGAGATCCTGGCTCAGGCCGCAGAGCGGCAGCCTCGCCGGGGCGCGGCCAAAGGCGCCGGTCAGGCGCTGTCTGGCGCGATCGAGGCCTTCGCCGCCACCGGCAACTATCGTCAGGCAGTGCTGCATTCGGCCAACCTGGGGGGCGACTCGGACGTGACCTCGGCAGTATGTGGGCAGATCGCCGGGGCGTTCTACGGCGCCGGCGCCATTCCCTCCGCCTGGCGCGAGAGTCTGATGCGCCGGCCGTTGATCGAGGACTATGCCGACAGGCTGCTCGCCCACGCCCTGACCCAGATGGGCTGAAACCGCTCCTCCGCCGCCATTCAGCAGCGCTGGATCGGGGCTCCTGCCCCGCCCAGCGCGGTTTTGGGCAAAAAGCGTGGTTTTTGCCCAAAACCGGCCACCTGCGGCGGCCGGGTACCTCCCTGTACCGGCTACCGTGTCAACCCGCCTCATGACTCGGGGTCGACCGTTGGTCGCTGGGGAACTGGTAAGCTTGCCGTGCCGCGCCCCGGGAGCCACCGGGGACGGCAAGACCTATGACCGCACCGACCCGCCCCGCCCGGCGAGCGACTTCGTGGGCTCGCCTCTGCGACGAGGATCTGCTGAAGCTGCGCTTCCGCGACCTCGGCCTCACCGCGCGCGCATCCAACATCCAGCGCGGTCTCGAGCAGTTGTACGAGGAACTCGATGCGCGGGGCATTCAATTTCGTCCGCACATCTGGCTTTCGGAGGAGTGGTTCACTCCGGACGGCGTGCCGGGCATCGCCGTGCCGTTCTACCTCGCTCACCCGCGCCTGATGCGGCTCGAGCGGCGCATCATGCGCATTGCCGAGGGCGGTAATGCCCGCGAGTTCCTGCGCATCCTGCGTCACGAGGCCGGGCACGCGCTCGACAACGCCTACCGGCTGCGCCGGCGCAAGCGCTGGCGCGAGGTGTTTGGTCCGGCATCGCTGCAGTATCCCGCCCGGTACAAGGCCCGCCCCGGGAGCCGGCGTTACGTGCATCACCTGGGCGAGTGGTACGCGCAGGCGCATCCGACCGAGGATTTCGCCGAGACGTTCGCCGTCTGGCTGGCGCCGCGCTCGGGGTGGCGCAAGAGCTATGCGAACTGGCCCGCGTTCCGCAAGCTGCAGGCGGTCGAGGAGCTGATGGCCGAAGTGCGTGAGCGGGTGCCGCCGGTGCGCAATCGCATGCGCATCGAGCCGCTGGAATCCAACACGCGCACCCTGGGTCAATATTACCGGCGCAAGCTGGCGCGCTACCGGCAGTATCGCCGCGGGTTGGCGGATGTGCTGTTGCAATGGATGTTCAGCTCGCAACGTCCCCGCCGCGATTCGATGCGCGCTGCGACGCTGCTGCGCACTCATCAGAAGGCCCTGATCACCTCGGTCTCGCGCGAGCTTGGCCTGGCGCGCTATAGTGTGCAGCAAATCATGCGCATGCTGATAGAACGAAGTGATACCTTGAGCCTCTACGTCCGCGGCAATCGCCGTGACGCCGTCCGCAACTCCCGCTGGCTGCTCGAGCGGCTGGCGGATCTGTACTCGCAGGGTAAGACGCCGCACCTCCGATTATGAAAAAACAGCGCGTGCTGGTGGTGGTGCACTCGAGCCTGGTGCCACCGGAGACGCTCGAAGGCCACTCGGAGAAGGAAATCGAGGAGTGGCGCACCGAGTACGATGTCACTACGACGCTGCGCCAGAGCGGACACGATGTGCGCTGTCTCGGCGTGCTCGACAGCCTGACGGAGATGCGGCTCGCCATCGCGGAGTGGAAGCCGGACATCGTCTTCAACCTGCTCGAGGAATTCAACGGCATCGTCACCTATGACCAGCACGTCGTGGCCTACCTCGAGCTCCTGCGCCAGCCCTACACCGGATGCAACCCCCGCGGGCTGCTGCTCTCGCGCGACAAGCCGCTCAGCAAGCAGCTGCTCTCCTTCCACCGCATCCCCTCGCCGCGCTTCGCCGTCATACGCCGCGGCACGCGGGTGCACGTGCCGCGCAAGCTCCGCTTCCCTCTGTTCGTGAAATCGGCGACCGAGGATGCCTCCCTCGGCATCGCCCAGGCGTCGGTCGTCGAGGATGCCGCGCGGCTGAAGGAGCGCGTCGCCTTCATGCACGAGCAGATCGGCTCGGATGCGCTGGTCGAGGAGTTCATCGAGGGCCGCGAGCTGTACGTTGCCGTGTTGGGCAACGCACGCCTGACGCGCCTGCCGGTGTGGGAGATGGTCTTCGGCACCATGCCGGACTCGCTCGCCGCCATTGCCACGCGCAAGGTGAAGTGGGACAAGGGCTATCAGAGCAAATATGGCATCAGCACGCGCGCGGCCGAGGATCTGCCGCCCGCGGTGCTCGGACAGCTCGACAAGCTCTCGCGCCGGATCTATCAGGCGCTCGGGCTCTCGGGCTACGCGCGCATGGATTTTCGCGTCACGGCCGACGGCCGGGTGTATGCGCTCGAGGCCAACGCCAATCCCAATCTCGAGGCGTCGGAGGACTTCGCCGAATCCGCTCGCGCCGCGGGCATCTCCTACCCGGAGCTGCTCGAGCGGGTGATGGCCCTCGGACTCTCGTACCGCGCCGAGTGGCGGTAGCCGCCGTCCGAGCGCCACGCGACGAACAGCATCACCGAGAGCATCGCCACCACGAGCAGCGTCTGCTCGAGCGCCTCCGGGAGCGCTGCGTGCTCACTCAGCAGGATCCCATCCCCCAGCACGCAGACCGGGATGTGCGCGGCGAACACCTGCAGCGAGTTGCGGCCGAGCAGCTCGAGGACACCGATTCGCAGCCGCCGAAGGCCGGGCAGCACGACTTCGTTGAATACCCAGCCGAGGGCGATGCAGTTGACGATGCGCAGCGGTCCCAAGCGCCACTTGTCGAGGAGCGCAGAACTCGTGCCGATGTGCGCGAGGAGCCCTCCGGCGTGGTGCCGCCAGAGCAGGAAGAAGAGACACGTCATGAGGGCTGCGGCTGACACCGCCGGGTGGCGCAGCCACCGTCCGGAGCGCTGCGCTGCGACCTCGCGGTGCTCGCGAAATCCGAGCCATAGCCCCGCCACCCACGCGAGCTGCCAGGCGAACCAGTCGAAACCTCCGAACGCCGCGCGCTCGAACGGCACGCCCGCCCTGGATGCGAGCTCGTAGAGCGCCCGCCCCCCCTGCGCCTGGGCGAACAGCCAGAGCAGTGCCGACCCGATGAGCACCGCACCCCAGCCCCGCCGGCGCGCGAACCGCAGCAGCGCCGGGGAGAGCGCGAGAAACACGATGTACATCGGCAGGATATCGAGCAGCGGCGGCTGGTAGGCGAGGAGCGGGCTCGCGGCGAGAGCCCATCCGGGGTTGCGGAAGAACACCAGCAGGTAGTTGTGCAGCGCGGCACTGCCCGTGAGTCGCGCAACGGCGGCGACGACGGTGAAGACGAAAAGCAGCAGCATCAGGTGATAGCCGTAGAGCGTGCGCGCCCGCTTCCACAAGCGCTCGCGCACGTACCCCATGCCCCGCTGGAACATGAGCGGCGTATAGATCGAGCCGACCAGGAACGCGGACAGGAAGACGAAGCCCTCGGCGGCCGAGGCGTAGCCGAGCGGCTGATTCGCAACGTCGTTGAGCACGGTGGGCAGATGCGTGCCCGCCATCACCAGCAGAAAGATTCCTCGCAATGCGTCGAGCTCGTTGCGGCGCTTCATCTCACTCCTGTGCTGTCATCGACCGTCGTTGGATCGCGACGGCATCGCGCGCGCCGCAAGCTCGCGCACGGTGTCGCATCTGAGCGAACGACAACCGCGCGGCCATCGCAATACCTTTTGGTCGCCTGCGCAGGCTCCAGGTTCCCCAACGTGAATGCGCGCGGCCACCGTGCCGATATCAGCACTCTGCGCTGGAGGCTGCCAGCCTCGACCGGGCCCTGGCCGAAAACCACGCCCGCATTTACGATGCACTTCACAACTCCCGGGGATCAACTTTGTCAAACAAATGCCGTTGCCTGTAATGAGTGGACCAGCCGCGAGGTCATAAGTACATGCCCGAAGTCCAAGTCCAGCCGATCGCCAACCTGAAGGAATACTTCAAGGACGCCCTGCACGCGGTGCTGGTGAATCAGCATCTGTCGGTCGAGGGCGAGACCGAGCACTACGTGGTGAACCTGCTGACCTTGTTCGCCCGCTCGGAGGCCTTGTTCGAACCCTCGCCCGAGGGGCCGCGCCTGAAGCCGCTCGTCGTCATGCTGTCGGAGGCGATGGAGGCGCGCACGCGCGATGAGCGCAACCGCGGCCTGCAGCGACTCGGGGACGTGTCGCTGTTCATCGCCGGATTCTTCGCGCAGGGTTTCGCGCGCAAGCTCATCGACATCGACTATCACATCGCCATGGGAGGGCGCGCCTATGGAACGCTCGCCGAGACGCTATCGCGCGGGACGCGCGTGCCCGGCGGCGGCAAAGCGATCGCGCTCGTGTTCGCCGAGCTCGCGGAGAAATTCCTGGGTCTGGTGGATGCGCTCAATGAGTTGTGCGAGAGCGCCTACGTGCATTCCGACAAGGACATCCTCAGGCTCTACGAGCTGTGGCTGAAGACCGGCAGTCGGCGAAGCTTTCGCATCCTGAAACGGCTCGGCGTCGAACCCGTGGCGGGCGGAGCGGCCGGCGCGGGTTTCCTCGCCGGCGCCCGCCCTCACTGAGGCCCGGGTCGAGCACCTCATGATCCTCTCGCGATTGCAGACCCTGCTCGGGGCCATCTACGACCTCGGGGTCGCCTACGACGTTTATGACTTCCTGGTCACCGATCGTGGGAGTCTGCCGTCAGAGGTGCGTCATCGCCGCTGCGAGGAGGACTTGATCGTCCTCGAGCCGTGCTGCGATCCGCAGGCGGCGGGGGAGACCGGGAGCCAGGAGATGGCGGTGTCGCTGTATCTCGATCAGGGATTGATCGACAGGCTGGCCCGTCAGGATCCCACGGAGCGTCTGCACGCGGGCAACGTGGCCGATTGCTGGGCGGCGCTCGAGGGGGTCAGCCACTTCCTGTGTGTCGCCTGGCATGCCGACCATGATCGCCCGGTCTCGCTGCTGGAGCTCGAGATGCAGGCCGAAGTCGACAAGTACGTGGTCTCCTACTGGCTGATGCAGCAGCAGTCCCCGCGGCGCTTTCCGGCGGAGCTGCGCAGCCTGCTGTTCGATCGTGCCCACGTCGATCCCGTTCTGGCCGAAGGGCGCGAGGCGCTGTACCGGCGCGCGAGCCGTTATGCCGAGAAGTTCTGCCGCGGGCTCGAGCGGGATTTGCGCAGCGAGCGCGGCGGCGCGGAGCAGGAAGTGCTCGCGCGGCTGCGCCGCTTCTATCGCTTGCCGGGCATGCGCAAGCTGGCGCACATCGACGCTCTCGATTAGGCGATCGCCGCCCCGCCGAGCGCGTGGCGCGCACGGACCAGTCCGATGGCCGTCTTGCCGTCGCGGATCTCGCCGCTGACGGCCCATTCGTATGCCTGCGCAAACGGCACCCAATGCACCTCGATCACCTCCGCGTGCTCGTGCGCGGTTTCCGCCGGCGTGAGATCCGTCGCGAGAAAGAGATGCAGCACCTCGGTGAACACCCCGGGCGAGCTCAGATACGAGCCGAGGCTTTGCCAATGGCGTGCGCCGGTGCCCGCTTCCTCGATCAGTTCCCGCTGTGCCGTGGCGAGCGGCGGCTCGCCGGGCTCGAGCTTGCCGGCGGGCAGCTCCCACAGCCACCCCTCGGCCACGTAGCGGTATTGACGCAGCAGACACACCCGCCGCTGATCATCGACGGCGACCGCCACCGCGCCTCCTGGATGGTGGACGACTTCGAGCGCCGCGGCATGCCCATTCGGCAGGGTGACCTCATCGGTGGTCAGCGTAACGACGCGGCCGCGGTAATGGACAGTCTGTCGCTGCGGTTTCATCGGCCGAGCGTAGCACCCACCTTGCGCACGCGCGAGCCGGCGGCACTTCTCGCCAGGTCAATCCGCAGTGCCCGCTCGCCTCATTGCTGAGCGCGAAGGATATCCAGCAGGCTTCAGCCTCAGAGACTGTATGCGCATGCGAGCGCCGTGGCGGCCGACCAAGCCATTTCGTATAGTCGGCCGTGATGTCGATCGTCTCCCATCTGGCCCGCCTCAACGATGCGCAGCGCGGCGCGGCGGCCTACGGGGAAGCGCTGCCCGGCAAGGGCTTCCGATCCGGACCGCTGCTCATCGTGGCGGGCGCCGGCACCGGCAAGACCGATACGCTCGCGCATCGGGTGGCGCACCTGGTCCTGCACGGCGTCGATCCGGGCCGCATCCTGATGCTGACCTTCACGCGGCGCGCGGCCTCCGAGATGCGCCGGCGCGCGCACGAGCTGGTCCGGGCGACCCTGGGTGAGGGCTGTGGGGCAGGGACTGACATCCCGCAGCGCATGACCTGGGCGGGCACGTTCCACTCGGTGGGCAACCGGCTGTTGCGCCTGCATGCGCGCGAGCTCGGCCTCGATCCGCAGTTCAGCGTGCTCGATCGGTCCGATGCCGCCGACCTGCTCGATGTGCTGCGCCAGGAGCTCGGGCTCGCTCGCAAGGAACAGCGCTTCCCGCGCAAGGACACGTGCCTGCAGGTCTATTCCCATCGCCTCAACACCCAGCGCTCCCTCAAGGAGTGTCTCGAGAGCGCCTTCCCCTGGTGCGCCGCATGGCACGAGGAGCTCACCCGTCTCTACCGCGCGTATGTCGAGCGCAAGCGGCGCGACAGTCTCCTCGATTATGACGACCTGCTGCTCTACTGGCACATCATGATGAGCGAGCCGGCCCTCGCGGCGCGCGTGGGGGCGCGGTTCGATCACGTGCTGGTCGATGAGTACCAGGACACCAACAGCCTGCAGGCAGGGATCCTGCACGCGCTG
>DAIDHH010000134.1 GCA_027452045.1 Gammaproteobacteria bacterium | reverse complement strand
GATGCGTCTCTGGCGGTTGACGCGCGCCATTCACCTAGGGGAGGCGCTCTCGGGCATCGGCGCCAAGAAGCACGGTGGGCGCTGGAACTCCCAGGGGCTGGCGGTGGTGTACGCGTCCGAGAGTCTCGAGCTGGCACTCCTGGAGGCGCTGGTGCACTTGGATCCGGACCTGATCCCGAAGGACATGCACCAGATCTGCCTGGAGATCGATGATGCTCTCATTGCGTCTCTGGCGGTGAGCTTGCCAGATCGCTGGGATCGACCCCCTCCGTACCGCTCAGACGTGCAGCAGATCGGCGATCGATGGCTGCGCGAGCTATCATCCGTCGCCCTTTCCGTGCCGGCATCTGTGCTGCCTGGGCGGCGCAACGTGCTGCTCAACCCGGCTCACTCGGAATTCGGAAAGGTTCGCCGGATCAGCAGCGAGGCCTTGCCGTGGCCATCGCGTCTCGTCGGCTACGTCGAGGAGATCCGGCGGGCAGGGAAGAAGAAGCGTCACAAGGGCAAGGCGGCGCACTAAAGCCTTGGCGTGGCGGGCGTCGAAGGTCCATTGGCATCCATTCGCAGGAGCGCCTTGAGGTGGGGTATCTCATGGGGTATCTTGGAAATAGGTCACAGGAAATCGCAATAAAAACAAATCGTTATGGATGTATTCGATCCCCTTCCGCTCCACCAATAAATTCAAAGACTTGGTCCGTCGAGCCTAGTATCCTGATGCGCCGCGAGCGCTCCCTGCGAGCCAGCGGCGGAGCGTTTCTCTCGGTGCTGTCTGATTGCCGCTCGAGCCGCGAGTGGGCTGTGGGGAGCCTCGCGCCGGGCGCGTCGAGCACTGGAACGGTCAGAATCCCCGCACGATATGCTTGCGAGCGCCTGGGCCCCGTCCCAAGTTGATGCGTCTTTGGAGCGTTCCGGGCGATACGTCATGTCACCCATGCACCGCAACAGCAACGTTCTGGAGATCTCCGCACAGATCGCGATTCCGTTGCACGAGATCGAGCTGACGGCCGTGCGCGCCGAGGGCGCCGGCGGACAGAATGTCAACAAGGTCTCGAGCGCGATTCACCTGCGCTTCGACATCAACGCCTCTTCACTGCCGGCCTTCTACAAGGAGCGGCTGCTGCATTTGTCCGATCGGCGTATCACCCGGGAAGGGGTGCTGCTCATCAAGGCGCAGCAACACCGCACGCAGGAGCAAAATCGCGCGGCCGCACTGCTGCGACTGCGGGAGCTCATCCGCACCGTAGCCGTCGTGCACAAAAAGCGCATCGCCACCAGGCCGAGCGCAGGCTCGCGCGAGCGACGCCTCGAGGCCAAGAGCAGGCGAGGCAGGACCAAGGCATTGCGCGGGAGCGTCGAGGAATAGGAAACGCCTGCCCCGCGCGCGGTACTCCTTTCGGGCGCTCGACAGATCGGCAAGACTACGCTCCTGCTTCAAGCGGTGGATGCGCTGCTGAGCGCCAGCGTGCCCGCGGCAAACATTCTCTACGCCACGTTCGATCACCCGATCCTGAAGCTTGCGGGTATCGATGCCGTGGTCGATGCCTGGCGCCAGCGTGAGCCGCGTGCCGATGGACCAGAGTACCTGTTGCTCGACGAAGCTCAATTCATCCGGGAATGGGGGACCTGGGTCAAGCATCAGGTCGATTTCCGCAAGGACCGCCGCGTCGCCTTCACCGGCTCGGCGACACCGCCGGTGGAGGCCGATCAGGAATCCGGTGTCGGCCGCTGGCACACCATCCGGCTCACCACACTGTCGTTTTACGAATACCTGCAGATCAAGCGGCTGGTGCTTCCGACGCTTCCTCGGCTGCGCACGCTGCGGGATTTGTTCGACTGGTCACCAACGGACTTCTACCGCACAGGCGAACTTGCGGGCGCCTACGCCGGTCACTTCCACGAATACCTGGTGCGTGGCGGATTCCCGCAGACCGCGCAGATGGACAGCATCACTCAGGCGCAGCGTCTCTTGCGCGAGGACATCATCGACAAGGTGCTCAAGCGCGACATGACCGCACTATTTGGCGTGCGTCGCGTGCTGGATCTGGAGCGTACCTTTCTGTATCTGTGCATGCATGACGGTGGGTTGCTCGACATGGCGGACCTGTGCTCCAACCTGGAGGTCAAGCGTCCTACCGCGCAGCATTTCATCGAGTTGCTGCAAGCCACGCATCTGATCTACCGTTTGCCGCCATACGGCTATGGCAAGGATGTGCTGCGCGCACGCTTCAAGATCTACCTGGCCGATGCCGCCATCGCGCCCGCGGTGATGCTCAAGGGCAAGACCCTCCTGGAGGACGCCGCCGCGCTTGGCGTCGCCACCGAGACCGCGGTGTTCAAGCACCTGTTTGCCCGCTACTACGCTCAGAACGTGCGGTTTTCCTACTGGCGCGGTAAGCGTGACCACGAAGTGGATCTCGTCGCCGAAGTGGGGGGTGACCTCATTCCCTTCGAGGTGAAATACCGTGCCCGACACACCGGTGCGCGCGACCTGAAGGGCCTGATGGAGTTGTGTGAGACCAAGCGCATCCCGCGGGGCTACGTGGTCACCAAGTCACTGGAAGGTTTCGGGCCGTGGCAAGATCCGACTCCATCGAAGACCAACGCCGAGGCCGTCGGGACCCGGATCATGCGTATCCCGGCGCCGCTGCTGTGCTATTGGATGGGCGCCGCCGAGTTGCCGTCCACAGAGGCTTGATCCCGGCGAGCCAAAATCGCGCGGCTGCACTGCAGCGACTGCGGGAGTTCCCGCTCGGCGCCGCCGTTGCACCGGCTGGATCCCTCTCGACCGCACGTCTTTCTCCCGATTGCGCTCGAAGAGGCGCTGCTTCACGGCTGCTTCGATGTGCCGTACCAGCAGTCCGAGCAAGCGTGAAGGCGAGCGCGCGGTTCCAGGCAGGTGGCCGGCTCTCCCGCGGGACGGCGCTTGACGGGATGGCTTTTCAAGTTTTATATATGAACGAAAATTTCATATAAGAGAAGCGCTCGGCTTTCTGAGCGGGATCCTGCGCTTGTCGTGGTCCGAAGGTCGGGGGAGACGTATGTCCGGGATTGGTGACGCCGCGCCTGCGCGCGAGGCGGTGCGCGCGGTGGTCGCGGCAAGGGAGGGGAGCGTCATGGAACCTGCACTCGAAGTAAAAGGGTTGCTCAAGCGCTTCGCGCAGACCGCCGTCGATCATCTCGATCTCAGGATCGCCGCGGGCGAGCTGTATACCCTGCTCGGACCGAATGGGGCCGGAAAGACCACCACGTTGCGGATGGTGGTGGGCCTGCTGGCGCCCGACGCCGGATCGATTCGCGTATTCGGCGCCGATGCGCTGTCTGATCCGATGGCCGCGAAGCGTATCATCGCCTGGTTGCCCGATGAGCCGATGCTGTACGAGAAGCTGACGCCGCTCGAGTATCTCGAATTCGTTGCGGGCCTCTGGTCGGTGGACGGGGAGATCGCGACGCGCCGGGCGGGGGAGCTGTTGCGCTGGCTCGGACTCTGGGACCATCGGGATCAGCGGTGCGAGGAGTTCTCGCGCGGCATGCGGCAGAAGACTGCCCTCGCCGGCGCGCTGATCCACGAGCCGCGGTTGCTCATCCTCGATGAGCCGCTGTCGGGATTGGATGCGGCAATGGCCCGCCAGGTGAAGGACTTGCTCATCGAGCGGGCGCGGCACGGTATGACGGTGATCCTCACCACCCACGTTCTTGAAGTGGCGGAGCGCCTCGCGGAGCGCATCGGCATCATTCATAAAGGCCGGCTGCTGTCTGAGGGCACTCTGGAGGAGCTCAGGCGGGAGTCCGGCCTCACCGGCTCGACACTGGAGGATGTCTTCCTGCAACTGACGGGCCGCGAGGTCGCATGAGACGCCTGAGGCCGGGCGGTATCCTGTGGCTGATGCGTCACGAGCTCGGGTTGAGCCTGCGCGCCGTACGCCTCAATGGCCGAGTCATCGCGATTCTGGTGGTGGGGCTCGTGCTCGCCTGCGTGCTCGGCGGAGGGCCTCTCGCTCTGGTGCTGGCGCACCGTCGCCTGTCAGTCACCGCCGGGCTCAGCGTAGGCGTTGATGCCGGCTCGGCGATACTGCTCAGCCTCATGCTCTCGCAGGCCCTCTCTCTGACGGTCCAGGCGTTCTACGAGCGCGGTGACCTCGATCTGCTGCTCTCGAGTCCCTTGCCACCCCGGCGCGTGCTGTTCGTGAGGTGCTTCGGCATCTGCCTGAGCGCATCCGGCCTCTATTTCGTGTTGGCAACACCGTTCCTCGTGCCCGTGGCACTCTGGGGTCACTTGCGGGTACTCGGGGCCTACGGGCTGCTGATTGCCGTGGGTCTCATGGCAACGGGGGCCGCCTTGTTGCTGACCACGGCGCTGCTGTCCGCACTGGGCCCCAGGCGCACCAAGACGGTGGGCCAGGTGCTGGCGGCGCTCGTCGGGGCAACCGTATTCCTGCTCTCGCAAATCCCTCAATATCTGCCCCACCACGGCGCAGTGGTGGGTGAATGGCTGCACGGCGTTTTCAATCGTGGCTGGTTCGGGCCCGGTCGGGTCCTCTCGTGGCCGGCGGCGGCGGCCCTCGGGGAGCCGTTGCCGCTCCTCGGCTCTCTTGCTCTGGCAGTGCTCATCTTCCTTGCCGCGGTCGAAATCGCGGGCGCCCGATTCGTCTCCCATGCGGCCGCGGCGGCAGGCGCAAATTTCCGTGCCCCGCGCACTCGCTCGGCACGGCGGTTGCGCACGGACACCCGGCGAGCCCTGTTCGGCAAGGAGTTGCGCCTGATCGCTCGAGATCCGGCGCTGCTCTCGAGAGTGCTGCTGCAAGTCATCTACTTCATACCCATGACGGTCCTCGTGCTGAGGCATGCGTCGGCTCATTCACGGGGCCCGATCGTGGCCGGAGTGGCCGTCATGACGATGTGGGCCGGCTTGATCGCCGCCAGCCTGGCGTGGATCACGATTTCCGCTGAGGATGCGCCGGACCTGCTGCGCTGTGCCCCGGTGCCACGCGCCACCGTGCAGCGGACCAAGCTGGCCGCCGCACTCGCGCCGGTCGCGATCCTCGCATTACCCCTGCTCGTGCTGGGGGCATTTCATCCGTGGGCCGCCGCGGCGGGCCTGGGCTCGATGGCCGCCGCCGCGCTATCCAACGGATTGATCCAACTCTGGTACGAAAAGCCGGCGCAGCGCAAGGCATTCCTGCGCCGCGCGCAGCGCTCCCAGGTGACGGCCCTGGGAGCCCTATTTGTTTCCGCCGGATGGGCGGCGGTCGCGGCCGCGGGCGCCTACTATCGCGGATGGAGCGCCTTCATTGCTCCGGCCGTTGCGATCATTCCCGGCGGGATCCTTGGCCTCATGTGGCTGGGGCGCAACCGCGAAGAGCGGCCTGCGTATCGGCGGCAGCTGGCCGATCTTCCCGCGCCACGCTCCTCTTGAGGAGTTCGCGGGAAACTCAAGGCCAGGACGGGTGAAGTGCCTCGTGCGTCCGCCGCCTCGGCGCTCCGGCGCATGCGCGCCTGTTGGGCGGCCAAGGGCTCAATCAGTCCCGTGATAACCGAGCGACCGCGAAATCATCCGAGCCGTCTCCTGCAGCCGCCTGCGGGTATCCTCCAAAGGTACCTTCTGTGAGCCGTCGATGAGCTCGAGAAACGGGATGGTGAGAGCGCCCATCAGGTCACCGTGAAAGCCGAACACCGGACAACTGATGTCGGTGACTCCGAGCGTGATCGGGCTCGACATCTCCTCGAATCCCCGCTCGCGGACTTTCCTCAAGGCCCTCGCGAGCTTCGGCCGCTCGATCGTAGCGTCAGACGTTTTCTGCGCCAGCTCGAGCATGTGCTCCGTCTGGTCTGGGCGGGAAAAAGCGAGGATGACGTGCCCGGAACAGCTCTTCAAGAGGTCAATCGACGCGCCGAGTCTCAGGCTGAAGCTGCGAACGGAGGGGTTGTCCTGCCTGAGGACCACCAGCCCCGTCCCCCCATTCGGCACGACGAGGTGGCAGGATTGCTCGACCGCGAGGCACAGCGACTCCATCCGCGGCGCCGCGATGCGGGTGATCTCCTGTGCGGGGGTCGCGCGGTACGCCAGGTCGAGAATCTTGTAGGCGACCGTGTAGCGGTCGGTGTCGGGTGATTTCTGCAGGAAGCCGCGCTTCTCCATGACGATCACGATGCGAAAGAGCTCGCCGATGGAGCGGTTGAGACGAGCGGCCATCTCGCTAACGAGCGCGCCGCGCGGGGTGTCCGCCAGCAGCTCGATGATGTCGAATGCCTTCTCGAGAGCGGGAGCCGCGTAATTGCCTTTGGGTACCGAAGCGCCCCCCCGATACAAAGGAGTGTGCTTGCGGGCTCGCGCGGTCATCGACTGAGCATAGCCACGGGCCGCACGGTTCACAAGCTCGCGCCGTCCGAGATCGGGCGAGATCAGAACTCCATCATGGCTTTGAGCACGCCATCGGCGCTTGCGATCAACTCCGGTATCCGCTGCGCCGCCTCCGGAGCGGGGAAACGGTGTGTGAGCAGCGCATCAGTGGGTATCGCTCCCGATGCGATGGCCGCAACGACGCGCTCAAAGTCGGCGCTCACTGCGTTGCGACTCCCTAGCAGGGTCGTCTCGCGCTTGTGAAATTCGGGGTCCGGAAAGACCAGGTCCTCTTTGACCACGCTCAGCAGCACATAGGTGCCTCCGTGCGCGACATAGTCAAGACCGCGGCGCATGGCGAGCACGTTGCCGGTGGCATCGAACACGCAATCGAACATTTCTCCGCCCGTCAGCCGTGCAAGCTCGGAATCCGCCGTCTCGCCGGCGCAGACGGTGTGCTCAAAACGCAGCCGCTCACGGGCGTGCAGCAGACGGGATTCCCGGGTATCCAAGAGAGTGACCTGCGCCCCGTCGAGACGCGCGAAAAGCGCCACGCCCACGCCGATCGGTCCGGCACCGACCACCAATGCTCGAGCACCGGCGGTGAGCCGGGCGCGCGAGACGGCGTGAGCGCCGATGGCCAGGAATTCAACCATGGCGGCCTGCTCGAGGGTGAGCGCGGACGCATCGATCACGGCGCGGCGCGGGATCGCGAGGTATTCGCACATGCCGCCATCGGTGTGGACCCCAAGGACACGGATCGAAACGCAACAGTTCGGTTTGCCCTTGCGGCACGCGATGCACTTGCCGCAGGCGAGGTATGGATTCAGGGTGACGATCCGTCCTCTCTCGAGAGCGGGATCGGGGGAGGTCCATATTTCCCCGGCGAGCTCGTGGCCCATCACCCGGGGATACTGGAGATATGGGTGCTTGCCGGCAAAGATATGGTAATCGGTGCCGCACAGCCCGATGCGGCGAATCCGGATCAGCACCTCGTCCGAGGTCGGACTGGGTATCGCGCGGGTGGCGATGCTCAGCCTGTGCGGCTGCTCACAGACGATCGCTTTCATGGGTCTACCTGATGGCCAGCGTTTGCAATATCCTGCTGCCATATTTGCATATATGAGATATTAGTAGCTAGTGTAAAAGCAGGTTGGCGAGGCGCGGTGAAGCTTCCGCGGTGGCATGGCTTTCGGGGCGCCAATTCGCGCGGCTGCCCGCCTCGCGCGGGGCGGGGTGCAGGGTCGTGACCGACAGGCGAATCATTCAATTTGGAACCAGCCGCTTTCTTCAGGCGCATGTCGATCTCATGGCGCACGAGGCCGCGGCGCGCGGCCAGGCGGTTCCTCCCATCGTCATCGTGCAGATGACCGATGACGTCTCGCGGTCTTCGAGGCTCGAGGGCTTCAACTCCCGCGATGGTATCCCGGTGGTGATCCGCGGTCTGGATGCGCTCGGAACCGTGCAACGCACCACGGTCGTGCGCAGTGTGGAGCGGGGGCTGAGCGCACTGCGGCAATGGTCCGAGGTCGTCCGTGTTTTCACCGAGCAGGCGGACTGGGTCGTCTCGAACTCGGGCGACCGCGGGTCTCTCATCGCCCCCGAGGACGCATCGCAGGACCTCCTCGAGTGTCGGCGGGCGCCGAAGAGCTTCCCGGCCATGCTGCTCGCCCTGCTGCACCAGCGCTGGCAGAGCGGGCGCGGCGGGATCACCTTCCTGCCTTGCGAGCTGGTGCGTCGAAATGCCGATGTCCTGCGCGCTCTCGTTCTCGAGCTGGCGGAGCGCATTGCGGCGCCTCCATCGTTCCTTGCGTGGCTCGAGAGCGAGTGTCTGTGGGTCAATACTCTGGTCGATCGCATCGTGTCGGAGGCCATCGTTCCGGTCGGAGCGGTCGCCGAGCCCTATGCAATGTGGGCCATCGAGCGTCGCAGGGGCCTGCAGATGCCCTTTGCGCATCCGGACATCACATTGACCGATGACCTGGAGGGTTACGAGCGCCTGAAATTGCACATCCTCAATCTGGGGCACACCTGGCTCGCCGAGGACTGGCACCGCACGGGGGGGCCGCCCGATGCGACGGTACTGCAGTGGATCGGTGACGCGCGCAGCGGGCAGGCATTGCGCGAGGTGCTCGTGCGGGAGGTCGTCCCCGGGTTTGCCGTGCAGGGCATGGGTGATGAAGCGCGATCCTATGTCGAGACCATCCTCAAGCGCTTTGGCAATCCATTTCTCGCGCACAAGCTTGCAGACATTCATGTCTCCCATGCGCTCAAGGTTGAAAAGCGCGTCGGCGGCTTCCTACGCTGGGTGGATTCGGCCTCCCGGCCCCTGGAGCTTGCGCAGTTGCGCTCGTTTGCTGCCCGTTACGCGCCCTCGCCGCCGGCGTCCGCGGAACACGGGAGTCTCCGATGACTGCGCGTGCGCTGCGGCTTGCAGATTCCGATGACGTCGCCGTTCTCATCGATGATGTAAGGCCTGGCGAGGAGGTGATGGGCGTTCCGGCGAAGCAGGCCGTGATGGGCGGCCACAAGGTGGCGCTGCGAGCGATTCCCGCCGGAGGGATCGTGCGCAAGTACGGTCAGCCGATCGGAATCGCGACCTGCGACATTGCGGCCGGGGAGCACGTGCACACCCACAATCTGACGGTCGGCCCGCTGCTTCGGCCGCAGATGACAGGGGCCACGGGGGACTTCCCGCGACCCGGCGCAACTGGCTCGACCTTCAAAGGCTACAGACGCGAGGATGGCCGCGTTGGAACGCGCAATTTCGTCGGGGTCCTCTCCAGCGTGAATTGTTCGGCGACGGTGACCCGGCGTATCGCGGCGAAATTCGAGGAGGGCGCAGGGCGAGGGATCGATGGAGTTGCCGCCTTCGTTCACTCGGGTGGCTGCGGCACGGCGAGACCGGGAGAGGGCATCGAAGTGCTCGAGCGCACCTTGTCCGGATATGCGGCCCATCCCAATTTCGGCGGGGTGTTGCTGGTGGGTCTGGGGTGCGAGGTCGCGCAGGTGCAGGGGATGCTCGAGCGGCACGGGCTTCGGGAGAGGCCGCGGTTGCGGACGCTGACCATTCAGGATGCGGGCGGCACGACGGCGGCCATCGCGAGGGGCCAGGAAATCGTCCGCGACTTGATCGAGGAGGCGAGCGGCGATCGCCGCGCCGAGGTATCGGCGGCACACCTGGTGCTCGGCCTGCAGTGCGGCGCTTCGGACGGATGGTCGGGCGTCACGGCCAACCCCGCGCTCGGTGTGGCGGCGGATTGCCTCGTGGCGGAAGGGGGTCGGGTGCTGCTCTCGGAGACCCCGGAGATCTATGGTGCTCAGCATTTGCTGCTGCGGCGCGCGGTGTCCGAGGAGGTGGCGGAAGCGCTCATGCGTCGCATCAGGTGGTGGGAGGACTACGCGGCGCGCAATGGCGCGAGTCTCGACAACAATCCGTCCCCGGGGAACAAGGCGGGGGGATTGACGACCATCTTCGAGAAATCGCTGGGAGCAGTCGCGAAAGGCGGATCGAGTCCGCTCGCCGAGGTGGTGCTGTACGGGGAGCGTCCGCACGCGCGCGGCCTCGTGTTCATGGATTCGCCCGGTTACGACCCTTGCTCGGCGACGGGCCAGATCGCCTCGGGCGCAAACCTGCTCGCCTTTACGACCGGTCGTGGCTCGACTTTCGGGTCAAAGCCCACTCCTTGTCTAAAGATCGCCTCCAATGCGCCTCTGGCGGCGCACATGAGCGAGGACATCGATTTTGACTGCTCGCCGATCCTCGAGGGCATGCCGATGGAGGAGTCGGGACGCCGCATTTTCGAAGCCCTTCTCGAGGTGGCTTCCGGATCGCCCACGAAATCCGAGGCGCTCGGGCTCGGGGATCACGAGTTCGTGCCGTGGCAACTGGGAGCCTGGCTGTAACGGCTGGCGCGCAATCGGCGTCGCGAAATTTTCTCTTCGGCCGCTCTAGCGTGGCTGTCCGTGCTCGGAGAGGCGCGGCCGCAGCTTGCCCGGGGCAGTGCGGCGCCATGCGAAATAGGCATTCAGCGCCTCGAGATCCTTGAGGTTGGCGACGCCTCCAACGCGCGGCGCATCGGTGAAATGCAGTACCGCAGGGCGTCTGATCGTAAAGGCCGGCCAATGCGGGACGCCGGGCCCGTTCGGATTGCCGTACTTGGCGAAGTTCGTCCAATACGTCGCCATGTCATCCGAGAGCCGGTGGTCCACGGCGCTCCAGGGCAAGTTCGGAGATTGATTCAGGTGCTGGAAGACATAGGTGATCTCTTCCGAATGCACGGCGCCGATCGCATGCTTCCAGGGCGAGTCGGCCGGCCGCGGTGGAATATGGTCGAAGTAGTACATGAAGACTTTGGAACCGCCCGTCTTCGCCTGAAGGCGCCCCCACGCCCAGGTGTGCCACGCGAAGCCGGCGTCGCGCATCAGGTTCATGCTCGACTGGCGCCAGGCCGAGCGGCTCGCCGGGTAGAGCTTCAGCAATTCATCCGCGTACGGTCCGAAGCGCGTGCGTACTTCGTTAAAATAATCCCTTCGCGTGGGCGGGGTGCCGAACAGCGCGCCCTCGTCGGAATTGGTGCCGATGAGAATCGGCGTGTCGTTGTAGCGACGCTCCCGGTAGAGCGTGTACTGATCGCCGACGATGACTCGCCCGTCGAGTACCGGCCAGAACTGCGCGGGCCGGGAGCCCGCCCGCTCGATGAGCTTGGCCGGCAATTGCCGCAGCTGCTCGAGGGTCCTCGCCCCGAGCCGGTGCTCGAACGCGAGCCCCTGCCGCTCGGCGCTGCGCAGCGTCTGAATGTTCTCCCCGGGTGCGGGCGGCGTGCGGGTCGGACCGAAGGAGCCGCCACTTTCGGAAATCGCGCCTTGGAACAGACCGTGGGCGAGGGGTGAGGCGGCGAGAATGCTCACCGAGATGGCGCCGGCGGACTCACCGAAGATCGTCACGCGGCGAGGGTCACCGCCAAATGCCGCGATATTGCGCTTCACCCAGCGTAGACCCGCGATCTGATCCAGCAGGCCGTAATTGCCGGATGCATGATGGGTCGATTCGGCGCTGAGCGCGGGCAGGGCCAGGAAACCCAACGGCCCGACACGGTACGCGATGCTGACCACCACTACGCCGTGCTGCGCCAGACGTGCGCCGTCGAAGAGTGGCATGGCCGTCGATCCGCTTGAGAACGCCCCGCCGTAGATCCAGACCATGACCGGCAGTGCGGCGTGGGCCGACTTCGCGGGTGTCCACACATTCAGATACAGGCAGTCCTCGCTCACGTGAAGCGGCCGCATGCCGGGGCCGAATTCCCCTCGAGTGTCCTGCATGCAGGTGGGACCGAAGTGATCGGCGAGGCGAACGCCGCTCCAGCGCTGCGCAGGTCGGGGTGAACGCCAGCGCAGGCGCCCGAGTGGAGGCGCCGCAAACGGAATGCCTTCGTAGACGGTGAGTCCGCCTTGGGTGAGTCCCCGCAGCCAGCCCTCTTGGACATGCACCGGCGCCGGGCCGGCCTGCGCTCGACTGAACGGAGCCGCATGGCAGGGTGAGGCGGCCACAAATGCTGCGAGCAGCACCATCGTCGATTTCATAGCCTTCCCCTGGGACCTGGCATCGCGGCTGCGGCACGTGTCGCAATATCTCTCGGCCCCGAGCGGCCGCCGGTGCCCATGGCGGTGCCGGGCATCGTCTTACGCGACCGCGGGACGCGGATCGACTTTGACCGCCTCCACGGTGATCTCGGTGTGGGGCAGGGGTGGCCCATCGTAGAAGCCCGACTTGGCCCCGATGGTGATGATTCCCGGCGCGCGTCCGGCCTGCACGATGAGCTGTGCGAGGCCGTTGAAAAGACTGCGCATCGGCTGCTGGTCGGATTCCTGGCAATTGGGATCGCCGTTTCCCACTCCGCGGAATCTGCCCGCGCCGCCGACCGAAAACTCGATGGGAATGTCGGCCGTCGGCACCGTCCTTCCGGCGCGGTCCAATGCCTCGACGCGGACGATCACAACGTCCTCACCGTCGGCCCGGATTGCGGCGCGGTCGGGCGTCAAGCGGATCGCGACCGCCTCGCCCGTCGTCTCCCGCTTCGCGAGCAGCGTCCGGCCCTTGCCGTGACCGCGCGCTTCGAGAGTCCCGGGCTCATACCTCACCTGCCATTCGAGATGACCCAGGGGCGGGACCTTCTTGCTGCCGAGGCTCTTGCCGTTGAGCAACAGCTCGACCTCATCCAGGTTCGAATACACCCACACCTTGATGGACTCACCCCGCCGGCCCTGCCAATTCCAATGGGGGAACAGGTGCAGCACGGGCTCGGCGCCCCAGCACGCCCGGTAGTAGTGGAAATTGTCCTTGGGGTACCCGCAGGTATCGACGATGCCGAATTGCGAGCTGATGGACGGCCAGCCGTACGGGGTGGGCTCGCCGCGATAATCGAAGCCCGTCCAGGCGAAACCGCCGGGCAGATAGTCGCGCGCCGCATAGAACTGCCACCACTGCTCGGCGAGCTCGGACCAGTTGGTCTGATTGACATCGTAGGCGCTCACCCAATTGCGCAACGGATCGGTGCTGTATATGCCGCGGGTCGAGAGGGTGCTGGCGGTCTCAGAGCCGACGAGGCGCCGCTTGGGATGCGCGGCGTGATATGGGTCGATGGCATCGAGATTGTAGTTGAAGCCGAGGACATCGAGCGCGAGCGAGACCCCCTTGTCGTAAGTGCCGTTGACGGCGGCCGTACAAAGGCGCGTCGGATCAAGCTCGTGAGATCGGGCGATCATTGCGGCGACGATCTGCTCGCCGAGGGGGCTCGATTGCAGCGCCCATTCCTCGTTACCCATGGACCACAAGATCACACAGGGTGAGTTGCGGTAACGTTTGATCATGGCCTCGAGCTCATGGAGCCCATCCGGGCTCGTGCTCATGGTGCGGGTCTCGCACATCATCATCATGCCGGCCCGGTCACATGCCTCGACCAGGGCCGGAGCGGGCATGTTGTGCGAGGTACGCACGGCGTTGCTGCCCATGGAGCGCAGGACTCCCACGCGATACTCCTGCACGCGATCCGGAACGGCGGAGCCCACTCCAGCGTGGTCCTGGTGATTGCACGTTCCCTTGATCTTGGTTGGCCGCCCATTGAGCAACAGGCCGCGGTCCGGGTCGAAGACAACCGTGCGCACTCCGAAGCTCACCCGCTCACCATCGCGAATGTGGCCCTCGCTCTCGACCATGACCAGGGCAGAATAGAGATACGGGGCTTCGGGGGACCAAAGGGTCGGGGAGCTCAGGGTGGCATGGGCGGCGAATGATCCCGATTCCCCCGCTCGCAGCGACTGCTCGGAGGTCACGGCGTGAGCGACCAGTCGGCCTTCCGCGTCGAATATTCGCCAGTGCGCGCGCGCACTTCGCGTCTCTGCGCTCTCGTTCTCTATGCGAGTGAGCAGCGATAGATGCGCGTGCCCCGATTTCACCTCGCAGCGGACCACGCTGTCGAAGTGGCCGAGGTGCATGAGATCGGTCCTGGTGAGCCACACGTGGCGATAGATGCCCGCGCCCTCGTAGAACCATCCGTCTCCATACTTGGCATCGACACGTACCATGATGACGTTCGTGCCGCCGTAGTTCAGAAAGTGCGTGACGTCGAAGTCGAAGGGAACGTACCCGGAATCGTTGCGGCCGAGATAGCAACCATTCAGGAACACCATCGCGCCGCGAAAGACGCCTTCGAACTCGAGCACGAAGCGCCGGCCCTGGTCCGATGCGGCGACCTCGAAAATGCGCCGGTACCAACCGATCGAGGTGTCCCGGTAGTTGCGCCCGAGGGGCTTGAAGCCGTGACTGCCGAGGGCCGGGTCGTTGACGAATGGCAGTTCGACGGCCCAGTCGTGCGGCAGGTCGAGGGTTCTCCAGGTGGCATCATCGAAGCCTGCCGTGGCGAATGCAAAGGCGCCGGTCTTGGAAAAGGCTTCGAGTCCGTCGCCCGAGCCGAGGTTGTCCAGGCCCGGCGGGTCGCCGAGGTGGAATTTCCAGCCGAAATCAAAGAGCAGGCGTGTGCGCGGCTCCGAGTGCGCGGTGGGCATGGTGAGCGCAGTAGAGGAGATCGAACTGCGCGCCGCGGCGGCGGGACGTGCCTCGGCGGCGTCCGCGACGAGCGAGCCGGCGGATAGGGCGAGTCCGGTGCGCAGAAAATCCCGACGGTTGATCTCGGTCATGGGTCATTCCCGGCTGAGAGCGTGGATAAAACTCAGACAATAGCATACGCAGCTCTCGAGAGTTCCGGCCCGCCATGCCAATCAGTACATGGCTGCCGCCCAGATTTTCATGTGCGCGGGGACGGGATGGCGCTATCGTTCCAGCCGCATCCGTTATCAGGTCCCGCGGGCAGTTGTCCGCACTTGAACGGCCTCGGGTCTCAGGTGAACGGTGCCCGCACCGCTGCGCCGCCGGACTTGAAGTTACGTCGAGCGAGTCTTAGGAGCAATGAGAATGAAGCGCAGAAGTTTCTTCAAGCTGATGGCCGGAACCGCGGTGGCCGGAACGCTGCCTCGGTCGGTGGGTCTGGCCAGTGCGCGGGCGTCCGATCCGCAGGCTTTCGACCAGTTCCGGCGCACATACGCACAGTTCTGCGCGATTGCCGAGAAGAAGCGTACGTTTTACTCGCTGCGCGGCAGCGCGATCGCGGCGGAACGGCTTCGCGAGTCGAGCTGGAAACCCACCGAGTGGGGCTATCCGCCGGCGCTGCCGGTACCGGGAGGCTCCTGGGACGGCGTGCCGATGGATGCACCACTCCCTGGCCTTGCCGGCACGGGCCCATATGGGCCGAACTGGGATTCTCTGCTGCAATACGAGTGTCCCGAGTGGTATCGGGACGCCAAGTTCGGCATCTGGAACCACTGGAGCCCGCAATGCGTGCCGGAGGATGGCGACTGGTATGCGCGCAACATGTACGTGCAGGATGCGCGCAATGGCGCCTCCGGCGACAGTCAGTACGACTATCAGGTCGCGCATTACGGACATCCATCCCGGTTCGGCTACAAGGACCTGTGTCCGCAGTGGACGCTCCTTGACTGGCAGCCCGATGAGTTGATGGATCTGTACGTGCGCGCCGGTGCGAAGCTCTTTCTCTCTCTGGCCAA
>DAIDHH010000133.1 GCA_027452045.1 Gammaproteobacteria bacterium | reverse complement strand
GCGGCCCCGGGCGTTTTCGCGCGGGGCGGTCGGTTTGGCGGCGGGCAGGTCCACCACCTTGCGCAGCTGCACGTACTGGGCGGTCGAGTGGGGTATTCCCATGGCCTCGACGAAGTGTTGCTGGAAGCGCGGCTCGAGGGCGGTTTCGATCTTCTCGACCTTGTGCACGAGCGTTTCGACGGTCTTTCGCGAGCCGACATCGAGCAGCGCGATGCGCGCGCCGGTGCCTGCGGCGTTGCCTGCGGATGCGACCTGAGCGAGGTCGCAGTCGGGGATCATCCCCAGCAGCATCGCGTACTTGACGTCGATGTGGGCGCCGAAGGCGCCGGCGAGGCGGATGCGGTGGACGTGCTCGGTGCCAAAGTGCTCCATCAGCAGCTTGATGCCCGCGTAAAGGGCGGCTTTGGCGAGTTGGATTGCCCGCACGTCGTTCTGGGTGACCATGAGGGTCTGCTCGCCCTGGTGCACGAGGTAGCTGAAGGTGCGGCCCTGGGGGACGATGCGCGGGCTCCGTGCGGCGAGTGAGCCGTCGACCACGCCGTCCTGGTTGATGATGCCCGCGAGATACATCTCGGCGATGATCTCGATGATCCCTGAGCCGCAGATGCCGGTGACGCCGGTGTCCTTGATCGCCTCCGCAAATCCCGCCTCATCCGACCACAGGTCCGAGCCAATCACTTTGAAGCGCGGCTCCAGGGTCTCGGGGTCGATGCGTACGCGCTCGATCGCGCCCGGGGCGGCGCGCTGACCGGAGCTGATCTGCGCGCCCTCGAAGGCCGGGCCGGTCGGGCTCGAGCAGGCGAGCAGGCGCTCGCGGTTGCCGAGGACGATCTCGGCGTTGGTGCCGACATCAACCAGCAATGTGATGTCGTCATTGAGATCGGGTCGTTCCGAGAGGATCATGCCGGCAGTATCTGCGCCGACATGACCGGCGACGCATGGCAGGGCATACGCGCGCGCGTTGGGATGCAGGTTCAATCCCAGATCCGCAGTACGTAGCTCCGTCGCCTCATCGGTGGCGAGCGCAAAGGGGGCGCCGCCCAACTCCACCGGGTCGATGCCGAGCAGCAGGTGATGCATGATGGGATTGCCGACGAGGGTCACCTCGAGGATGTCCTCGGGGGTGGCGTTCGCCTGCTGCGTCACTTCGGCGGCGAGTTGATTGAGCGCTTCGCGTACGGCGGCGGTCATCTGCACCGCGCCGCCCGGGTGCATCATGGAGTAGGACACCCGGCTCATGAGGTCCTCGCCGAAGCGGATCTGCGGGTTCATGGCGCCGCTCGAGGCGAGGACTTCGCCCGTCTCGAGGTTGCACAGGTGCGCGGCGATCGTGGTCGAGCCGATGTCCACGGCAAGCCCGAGGGCAAGCTCGTGGAAGCCCGGCCAGATGCCGATGATCCGGGAGCCGGCGTGCACGGCGACCGTGACCTGCCACTCTCCCTTGCGCAGCGCCGGCTGCAGGTGCTGCAGGACCTGGAGGTCGCAGTGGAGGGTGCCGAGATCCCACTCGCGCTTGAGCGCCTCCTTCAGCCGTTGCAGGTCGCCCGCGGGGTCGTGCATGTCGGGCTGGCGCACCTCGACGTAGTGCAGCCGTACCACCGGATCCAGGGTGATGGCGCGCACGTCGGCGCGTTTGCGCACCACTTGGCGGTGCACCTGGCTCGATGCGGGCACATCCACCACCAGGTCCCCCTCGATGAGGGACTGACAGGAGAGGCGGTGACCGTCGGGGAGGCTGCGACGGCGCGCGTAGCTCGCCTCCGCCTCGCCCGCCGGCGAGAGGTGCGCTGCGTTTGATAGGACGCCGTGCTTGGCGAATTCGCCCTCCATGACGAGCACCTGACAGCGCCCGCAGATCGCCCGTCCGCCGCAGACCGAATCGATGTCCACGCCGAGGGAGCGGGCCGCCTGAAGGAGCGGCGTGCCGAGCGGGAAGCGTCCGCGCTTGCCCGAGGGCGTGAAGACGACGAGGGCGCTGGGCTCAGCTGACACGGCGGCGATGTCCTCCCTCGCGCCGGCCACGCGCAGCGCCCTCACCGGGAGCCCCTGGCGCTCCAGGGGCCGGTACTTCGCGGAAGCGGCGGATCCAGCGCGCGCAGTCCGGGTCATGTCCCATCATGACATCCGCCCCCATGATGGCCCGCACGATCTCGGTGTGCAGCGGGTTCATGATCGCGGAGGTCATGCCGGCGCCCATCGCGGAGATGAGGAAGGCGGCGGTAATGCCCTCGCGCGCCGGCAGTCCGAAGCTGATGTTGGAGGCGCCGCAGGTGGTGTTCACCTTGAGCTCGCTGCGCAGGCGCTTGAGCAGGTGCATTACCTGCACGCCCGCCTTGTTGATGGCCCCGATCGGCATGACGAGCGGGTCGACCACGACGTCGCAGGCCGGGATGCCATGATCGGCGGCGCGGTGCACGATCTTCTTCGCCACCTCGAAGCGTACGTCCGGGTCCTCGGAGATCCCGGTCTCATCGTTGGAAATGGCGACCACCGCCGCGCCGTACTTCTTCACGAGCGGCAGCACCGATTCGAGGCGTTCCTCCTCGCCGGTGACGGAGTTCACCAGCGCCTTGCCCTTGTAGACGGCGAGGCCCGCCTCGAGGGCCGCCACGATGGAGGAGTCGATCGAGAGCGGCACGTCGGTCACCGACTGCACCAGCTGCACGGCCTTGGCAAGAATCGCCGGTTCATCCGCGAGCGGAATGCCGGCATTGACGTCGAGCATGTGCGCTCCAGCGACCACCTGAGCGCGCGCGTCCGCTTCGACCCGCGAATAATCGCCCGCGGCCATCTCCGCCGCCAGGATCTTCCTGCCCGTGGGGTTGATGCGCTCTCCGATCATGACGAAGGGGCGCTCGAAGCCGATGATGACTTCGCGGGTGGCTGAGCTGAGGACGGTGTCGGTCATGATGCGGCTACTCTTTGTGGGCTGCGTTGAGGATCGCGACCCGGGTACCAGGGGATGCGTCCCTGAAGCACTCCGGAGCGATCGATGATGTCGGGAACGCTTTCTTCCTGGCGATAGGCCATCAGATGCACGCCGGCCACACCCTTCACTTCGTGGATCTGCTGAATGAGCTCGACGCAGAGGTTCCTGCCCTCGCGCGCCTGGTCCTGGGCGCCGGCAAGGCGCTTTACGATGGCATCGGGGATGTGTAGTCCCGGAACGTGCGCGCGCATCCACTCGGCGGTCTTCGCCGAGCGCAAGGGGCCGACGCCAACGAGGATGAATACCTTGCCGAGGAGCCCGAGGTCCTCGACACGCTGCATGAAGGTTTTGAGCAGCGGGACGTCATAGCAGTACTGCGTCTGCACGAACTGGGCGCCGGCGGCGACTTTCTTGGCGAGCCGATCGGCCCGCCACTCGAGTGGCTTGCCGAAGGGGTTGGATGCGGCCCCGAGGAACACCCGGGGAGAATAGGTGAGCTTGCGGCCGCTCAGGAACCGGTGCTCGTCGCGCAGCGTCCGCGCCGTCGTGAGCAGCGACATGCAATCGAGATCGAACACCGGGAGGGCCTGTGGATGGTCCCCGGCCTGTACGCCATCGCCGGTGAGGCACAGGATGTTGCACACGCCCATGGCGGCTGCCCCCAGGATGTCGCCCTGGATGGCGATGCGGTTCTTGTCGCGGCAGGAGATCTGCATCACGAGGGCGTAGCCCAGGCGGGTAAGGAGCGCGCACACCGCGACACTCGACATGTGACAGTTGGCTCCGCTCCCGTCGGTGGCGTTGATGGCATCGACGTAGCCGTCGAAGATCTTGGCCCGCTGGAAGACTTCATCGGGGTCCGCCGAATCGGGCGGGGCAAGCTCGGCGGTGACCGCGAACTGGCCCGCGCGCAGGATCCGCTCGAGACGCCCCGGGGACGTGTGGCCGGGGAGAATGGGCAACGGGTAGCCCGGAACCGGTTCGTCCTCGAAGATCACGCCGACTCTCCCGCACGCTCGCGCGTGACGCGCAGCCACGAGGAGCGACCCTGCAAACGCCGATCGACGGCAGGCTGCACCTGGCTCAGCGCCTCGCGGCCGCCGTCGATACGCGCACTCCCGGTGACCGCCTGGTGCCACACGCACTTCATCTCCGGCCGCACTTCGCAGTGGCCGTTGTCGCGCACCCCGCCGCAGGGCCCGTTGCGTAGCTGCTTGGGGCAGTTCATCGGGCAGGACATGCCGGTGGAGGAGAGCACGCACTGGCCGCACATCCTGCAATCAAAGAGAAAGCCTTTGATCGTGTGCTCGACGGCCGCCACCGGACGCTCCAGACGCTCGTAGCCCATACGTTTGAAGAGCGGATGGAGCGTTGCGAGAGCGTTCTCGAAGCGACGGTAGAAGGCGTTCAGGCCGCGCGCATGGCGCACCGACCAGAGTCGTACGGCGTACATCAAGCCTCGCTTGGCTCGGGAGAGAAGGGGGTGTCTGAAGAGGCATCCACTCCCTTGGAGCGCACGAGCGCTTCCAGGCGCTCGTCGCTGTAGGCCGCCTCGATCCGGGCCGCCTCGGCGGCCGCCTCGCCCTGAAGGTCCTCTCCGCAGGGGCGCGGCGCGCTGCGCTGCCAGTCGGCGAGGTAGGCGTTGGAGGTGCCGCGGCCGGCGCGCATGGCGGCCCGGTCCACCGCTTCCTGGAAGCGCTGGGAGAGTTGCACCTTGGCCGTCTCGCGAGCGCGCTTGACGATCACCTGGGCGGGGATGTTGCGCCAGGAGATGATGATCAGGTTTGCCATGCCGGCGCTGTGCCTCGTGCGAGGGTGGCGAGACGGGTCTTAAGCTCCCCGTATCCCGTGAAACGATGTTCGAATGAAAGACCGAGCCGCGATGCGATCTTCCGCGCCTGCTCGAGGAGTTCGTCCGAGCGTGCCTGCGACAGATAAACCACCCGGCGGTAGTTGCGGAAATACGTCTCGGCGAGCTCGGGGTGCCGGTCGATGCCGAGTCCGCCGATCACGAGGCGCTCGAAGTGGCGGGTGAGGAAGTCTGTCAGGTAGAAGGTGCCCGGCTCAGCGTCCGCGAGTGCGGCGAAGGTCGGCGCACCGGCGAAGAACTCATAACAATGCGCGCCGGGCAGGCGCTCCACGCCTTCCTCCGCGAGCACCTGATCGAGCTGTCCCATGGTGCCGCACTCGGCATAGGCGACGAAGATCGTCCGATACTCTGCCTTATTGGCGCGGATTTCGGCCCGTACCGCCGGCGCTATGCGCTCCGGTCGATTGTGCAGCTCGGGGCCCAAGCACTTGACGTCAAACGCCCACCCATTGGCTTGCCGAAGCGCGTGGATCTCGCGGGCAAGCGCACCACAGGCGATGACGAGAACGCTGCCGCGCAAGTCCATGCTGGCGCATCGGCCTCAGGCGGCGTGGCGCGCCGCGCGGCGGGCGGCGATCAGGCTCTTGGCGGTCTCGACCGCAATCGCCGCGTCGCGGCAATACGCATCCGCCCCCACGGCCTTGCCGAACTCCTCGTTGAGCGGCGCTCCGCCGACCAGCACGATGAAGTCCTTGCGGATGTCGAGCTCGCGCATCTTGTCGATCACCACCTTCATGTAGGGCATGGTGGTGGTCAGGAGCGCGGACATGCCGAGAATGTCGGGCTTGTGCTTCTCGAGAGCCTCGAGGTACTTCTCGACCGGATTGTTGATCCCGAGGTCGATGACCTCGAACCCGGCGCCTTCCAGCATCATCGACACGAGGTTCTTGCCGATGTCGTGGATGTCGCCCTTGACGGTGCCGATCACGACCTTGCCGATGGGCTCGGCGCCGGTCTCGGCAAGGAGCGGGCGCAGGATCTCCATCCCCGCCTTCATGGCGTTCGCCGCGAGCAGCACCTCCGGAACGAACAGGATGCCGTCCCGGAAGTCGATGCCGACGATGCGCATGCCTTCGACCAAGGCATCGTTCAGTACCCTCTCCGCGCCCCAGCCGCGCTCGAGGAAGAGATTGGTCGCTTCGACGACCTCGTCCTTCAGCCCGTTGTACAGATCGTCGTGAACCTGCTCGGTCAGCTCTTGATCGTTCAGGTCACGCAGATTGAAGTCGCTGTCGTCACTCATGCTAGCTCCTGATAGGGCCGTGCGGTTGAAAGGGTAATGGAGAGGGGCCGGAAAGCTGGTTGAATTGCGACGGCCACGTGCCCATAGACGACATCCCGCCAGTCAAGTGCTTCCCGGGTGCTCAATGCCCCGCATCCCCGGCGGTGCGCTCGTCCAAGGGGTCCTGCGAGGGGGCGGGCGGGGCGCCCTGCGGTGGGGGCGCAGCGTTCGCAGAGCCCAGAGAACTGGTCGCAATGCGGGGGCCCGGCCCCTGTGGCCCGGCGGCGATGAACCGGCCTTTGAGCTCGGCGGGCACGGCCTCCCTGCGACGCTTACGCCACAGGTCGAACGCGCTGAGCAGGATCGTGAGCGAGGCGAGGGTCGCAAAGTAGGATCTCGGGCCATAGGCGGCGATGAGGGCCCCAAGCAGCACGGGGCTGATCGCGGCACCGAGCCCGTTCAGCCGCAGGAGCGCGCCGCTGGCAGCGACCATCTGGGACGACTCCAGATGGTCGTTCACGTGCGATACCGCGAGGGAGTAGATCGTGAACGCCATGACGCTGAACGAGGCGGTCAGGGCGAGGAAGACAATCTGCGGAAGGTGGCGAAACGTGGCCAATGCCGCTGCGCACACGGCCGCCATGACACATACGCCGGCGATGACCGTGCGCCGATCCATGCGATCGGACAAGCGGCCGATCGGGTACTGGCCGAGAACGGCGGCCATGACGCTCACGCCCATGAAGGTCGCCACGCCGGAGGTTCCGAGGCCGGAAAGCTGCGCATAGACCGGTCCCATGGAGTAGACGCTCGAGGTCACCATGCCGGCAATGGTGACCGCGACGACACCGAGCGGCGAGTCGCGATAGAGCTCCCGGTAGCTCACCTTGCGCGGCACCGTGATCTCCGGTGCCCGCTGCGCGACAACGAGGATCGGCACCATGGCGAGCGAAATCGATGCCCCGGCGAGCATGAAAGGCGTCGCCGTGCGCGGGTCGGCGGGGATCAGCAGGAACTGGGCGGCGCCGAGGCCGACATAGAGCACGACCATGTACAGGGCGAACAGCCGCCCGCGGGTGGCGCGGGTGGAGCAACCGTTGAGCCAGCTCTCGATCACGACATAAAGCGCGGCGAAGCTCGTGCCGGAGACCCCGCGCAGCAGCGCCCAGGAGAGAGGATGCACGAAAATGCCCTGGACCAGGATGGCTGCGGAGGCGACCGCAGCCATCGCGGCGAATACCCGGATGTGCCCGACGCGCCGCACCAGATGGGGCCCCGCCGCGGTCCCGACCAGGTAGCCGAGGTAGTAGCACGACATGATGATCCCGGTGACCGGCGCGGCGAATCCCTCCAGCGTGGCGCGCAGGCTGATCTCGGTGCTCTGCAGACCCGCCCCGAGCATGAGGATGCCCACGCCGAGCAGCAGCTGCCAGGTCGCCGAAAGCGCACTTGGAGGGGGGCGAAGGTCGTTGCCTTCGTGTGGGGAACTCACGATGGATGGCTCGTCGGAGGCGTAGCGGAGAGCACCGCCGGAACAGAACAGTCCGCTGCTCGCGGTTGACCGGATCACGCGCATGTTACCACGGCGCGGTGCGGGCATTGCACACCGTGTCGTTATTCAGCAACGCGATGACGCCATGAGTTTTACGAATCGCGCCGCGGCGAGCGCCCGATAATGTGATCTGCGCGGCGGCGCACGGCCGACACGCGGGGTTTTTCAGGCCATATCGTCCGGCAGAGCGGCTTTTCTGAGCTCGATGAACTCCCGGAGCGCCTCGTCCTTCGCCGCATCCAGCGGCGGCGCCTCGTAGCGCTCGAGCATCGCCTTCCACCGCTTGTTTGCGCGCGCCAGGTGATCCTGCGCCCCCTCGGCGCTCCACTGCTCGAAGGAATTGTTGTCAGAGAGATCGAAATCGTAGAAAGCGGTCTCGTAATTGGCCAGGGTGTGCCGGGATCCGAGAAAGTGTTTCCCCGGCCCGACCTCTTGGAAGGCCGCGAGCGCGAAGGCGTTCTCATCGAGCGCCAATCCCCGGGCAAGGGTGTGCAGGGCGCCGCACTGATCCACGTCCATGATGAACTTTTCGTAGGACATGACCAGGGCCCCTTCGAGCCAGCCTGCCGAATGCAGTATGAAGTTCGCCCCTGCGAGGAATGCAGGCCACATCGAGTTCGCGCTCTCGTAGGCCGCCTGTGCGTCTGGCACCTTGGATGCGCAAAGATTCCCTCCGCAGCGCAGTGGGACACCGAGCCT
Source organism: Gammaproteobacteria bacterium (assembly GCA_027452045.1). GTDB lineage: Bacteria > Pseudomonadota > Gammaproteobacteria > Steroidobacterales > Steroidobacteraceae > 13-2-20CM-66-19. The sequence continues at coordinate 28,702 of DAIDHH010000133.1, read as the reverse complement.
GCGGGCGAGCTGGCCGATGGCGAAGTAGGCCAGGGCCGGCTCCGGAGTGCCGAACGTCGGGGCGCCGCTGCGCAATGACATCGACGACAGGAAATTGCCAAGAATGGCCGGAGAGCCGGGGCGCTCGAGCTGGCCGAGCGCGACGCAGAACATGGCCTCGGCGAAGCACTGCGCGAGTGCCCCCGCCGTGGTGACCGGCCCCATTGCGCCCCCAAGGATGAAGGGCACGCAGACCGGGGCCTGGTTGGCTGCAGCGTACGTTCTGATGACACGGCTCGCTTCGCCATCGAGCACGAGAGGGGAATTGACGTTGACGTTGCCCAGAATGACGCAATGGCTCTCGACGAACTCCTTTCCAAACAGGATGCGGCACATGTCGATCGAGTCCGCCGCCCGAGCTGCGGTCGTGACGGATCCCATGAACGGCTTGTCTGAATAGCGCATGTGGGCGTACAGCATGTCCAGGTGCCGCTTGGCGACAGGGACGTCGACGGGCTCGCACACCGTACCGCCCGAGTGGTGCAGCCAGGGCGAAAGATAAGCCAGCTTCACGAAATTGCGGAAATCCTCAATCGTCCCGTAGCGCCTGCCGCGATCGAGATCGGATACGAACGGCGATCCATATGCCGGCGCGAGCACGGTATTCGGGCCGCCGATGCGCACGCTGTGAGCGGGGTTGCGCGCATGCTGGACGAACTCGCCCGGGGCCGTGCGGCGAACGATTTCGCGAGCCAGTCCCGCCGGCACGTGGACGCGCCAATCGTCCGAGAGGGTCGCCCCCGCCTGTTGCCAGAGCCGAATGGCCTCTGCGTCGCCCCGAATCTCGAGGCCGATTTCCTCGAGCAGCCGATCGGCGTGCCGCTCGATGGCTTCGAGCCCCTGCGGCGAGAGCAGCTCGTAGGGGGGAATGGCGCGCGTGATGTACGCCGGGCCCGCCGGGCGGACCGCACGCTGGGCCTTGCGCGCATCGCGCGCGCTCGCTCGAACCCTGCGCGGCGATCCCGTCTCATCGGCCATGGGTTTTCTCCGCCATAGGTTGCCATCGCAACGTGTCAAGATATGCGAGATGCATGCAAGACGATAGCGTGCCAGCCGCGCCGCGGGGCTTGGCTCAAGCATGCCTTTGCTAGGAGTTCGGCCACGATTGCCATCGAACTGCGTGCCGACCCGAGGTCAGGCTCAGGCATGACAGTGCGGCGACGCGGGGCTTGCGCGCTGCGGACAGTTGCGGCAATTTGCCGCGCAGTATGCCGATCGCCAGCATGCCTCCGGGGAAAATTTCAGATCATCCCGGGGCGGAGAATCGACCATCGTGAGCTCGGGAAACCATAAGCCTGAGGAAGGGCATGACGGCTGGTCCGGCAACCAGGGGCTTTTCCGGGCAATACTGGCCGGACCTGGTCATACACTCGCTGATGCGTTCGCGAGCCTCGAGCGCGCCCCGCATGTTGAGCGGATCCTGCGCCACCCGACGCGGGATGTGATTGGTGCGCGCGTGGCCGTCGCCCCGGAGGAAGGCGAGGGCTATTGGGAATTCACCCGTATCCGGGACGAGATCTACGTTGTGGTCGCCAACTTCGCCTACAAGGACCCTCGGGTCGAGCTGGTGCCGGGCGACGGACTTGTGCAGTTCGACTTCAAGATCTCCGGCGATCTGACCCTCGCGGTGAGTCGCACCGAGCCGGTGAGGTGGAACCGCCCATCGCTGCTGGTCTGGTCACAGCCCAAGGGCGTCGACATCAGCGAGTGGACGGCACCACGGGCTCGCGAGCAGTTCATCATCGTCAGCATGCGGCCGGAGTTTCTGGCGCAGACCTTCCTGCCCGCGGGCGTGGAGTTCCCCGAGCCGCTCAAGGCATTCGTTTCGAGCTCCGCGCAGAAGATCAACTACTGCCAACATCCGCTGTCCTCGCAGACGCTCGAGGTCGCCACGCGACTCATCGACAATCAGCACATCGGACCGCTCGCGCTCGTGTATACCGAGGCGCTTGCCCTGGAGCTCGTGTGTCATGCGGTGGCGGGTCTGTCGGCGCTCACCGGGGCACCGGCGGAGCAGTACAGCGACCGTGAGCTCAAGTGCCTGCATGCGGCGCGCGCCATACTCATGCGCCAGTTCGTGCCCGCGCCGACGATCGACAAGCTCGCCCGCACGGTTGGCATGTCGAAGTCGATTCTCACGAAGGGCTTCAAGGCCGTCTTCGGGGAAACGATCTTCGATTTCAGTCTGCGCTGCCGTATGCGTCACGCGCTGAACCTGATCCGCGACCAGGGGTGCTCGGTCGAGCAGGCTGGCGAGGCGATTGGCTACGCTCATCCCACCTCCTTCACCACCGCCTTTCGACGCCACTTCGGCATGCGGCCGATCGACGTGAGGCGCGGCAGATCGCGCTGACCCAACTGGCCCATCGCACCACTCCGGCGCGCAACGCGGCAGGCGTGCACCGCCAAGGGGCAAGGAAGCGGGAGTGGGCTGCGCGCCGCTGCACAGCTGCGGGGTCCACGCGCCCTTTGCGGTCAAATTCCTAGCAAATCCACTGCGCCATCGAAGGTTACGCGCCAACCGTGCGCGTATCGTTTGCCGAAGCGGCCCGGGCAGGATATCCAGGCGTCAAGTCTCGGTATAAAACTCGGGGGCAAAAGCGATGAAAGAATTCGGTGTGCGACGCGGCGGTGCGAGAGCCGCCTTTCGGGTGCGGCGCCGGGCGATGACCACTGTCGGCGCGGCGGTATGCCTCGCCCTCTACGGCGTGTCGAGTGCGGCCTGGGCCGATGCGACCGCCGGTTCCGCCTCGGGCGAGCAGTCCGTGCCGGCAAGCCGGACTGACCCTCCCGGGCAGGTGAATCCGGTTCCCGCCGCGCTCCAGGAGATTACCGTTACCGCGACCCGCCGTCCGCAGACGGTCGAGTCCGTTCCCTACAGCCTGACAGTCATCACACCGCAACAGCTCGCCAACGCGGGCGTCACGGACATCGCCTCACTCGCCGACGAGGTGCCGGGCCTCAGCATGTTTGACTACGGCTCGCGACTGGCGGGCGCCACGGTGCCCATCATCCGCGGAATCAACGCCACTGGAGAGCCGACCCGCGGCTTTCGCAGCTTCGAGCAGAGCCCGGTTGGCGTCTACGTCGGCAACTCCCCCGTCGGCGGGTACATCCAGCTCATTGACCTGAAGCGCATCGAGGTGCTGCGCGGTCCGCAGGGTACGCTCTACGGCGCCGGCTCCCTCGGCGGCGCCATCCGTCTGATTCCGAACGATCCGCGGCTGCACACCGTATCGGGCAAGGTCGAGATGGGCGGGGACAGCGTGGCCCACTCGAGCGGCACGGGCTACACTCTGGAGGGCATCGTCAACCTGCCGGTCGGTGGCACCATGGCATTCCGGGCAGCCGCCAAGTACGACTACCAGCCTGGCTGGATCAACGTCTACGGGTTGCTGAAGCGCACGAGTCCGGGACTCAGCGGCATTCCCGAGCTGGCCAATCCCGCCGATCCGGTGGGCAGCTCGGGCATCTATACCGACCGCGCGGACTGGAACTGGCAGAAGACCTTCACTGGACGTGCGGCGCTCCTCTGGAAGCCGTTCGACTCCTTCAAGGCCGTGCTCGCAATCCTCCATACGGGGCTGCGGGGCGATGGCGGGCCACAGGTCAATCCGGATTTTTCGGGTGGGGTCTCGCCCCTCGATCCGGCCGTTACCCTGCCAGCGGGCGGTCCTTACCAGGAGTTCTCGCAGATTGATCAGCCATTCTCACGCTACACCAATCTCACCAGCCTCGACATGAGCTACGACGTCGGATTTGCCACGCTCTCATCGACGAGCTCGTACCGCACCACCACTGGAGGGCTGCTCGAAGATGACACCTACCGGTTGGCAGGCGTCGATGGCGGTGCATATCTGCCGTACTACGCTGGCACGCCGACCAATCCCCGGTTCGTATACGACTACGAGTTCGACGACCACGCTCACGCCTTCACGCAGGAGCTGCGCCTGGTGTCGAAGACCCGGCTCTGGAACCTGTTCGACTACGTCGTAGGGGCGTTCTACGCCAACGAGACACGCGCGGGCGCGTGGAACATTGCGAATCCGGGCTCGCCGGAGCGCTCGGTCGCACAGGGCTGCACGGGCGCGGTCTACTATGGATCGACGTATCCGCAATGCATGGTGACCAGCGGGCCGGGCGACATCGTCTTCACACAGGTCGATACGCAGCGCTTCGAGGAAAAGTCCGTCTATGGAGATCTCACATGGCATTTCGCCCCCCATGCCCAGGTAACCGGTGGCTACCGGCACTTTGAGGAGCAATTCACCGATGCGCAGCTCTACGAGGATTTCGCGTTCCCGACCCTGATCCCGGCGACCCCGCACCGCGCCCCGAGCGCGACGAACATCGGCAAGGTGGACATCTCCTATGAGTACGCTGCGGACCAGTACGTTTATGCGCTGTGGTCGCAGGGATTCCGCCGTGGCGGAGCCAATTCGGTGCCGCTGACCGGGCCCTTTGAGGAAAGCCCGCTGCTCGCGAGCTATGCGCCGGACCGGACGAACAACTACGAGGGCGGTTTCAAGGGGCGATTTGCCGACGGCTTCACCTACGCTTTCGATGTGTTCGACGTCAAATGGGACAAGCCGCAGATATCATCAAGTCTGCCGTCCGGAAATCTCGCCGTGTACAACGCCAACACGGCGGAATCCAAGGGATTCGAGCTTGAGAGCTCCGGCCCGCTCCTCCTGCGCGGCCTGACGTACGACGTGGGCGTCTCGTATGCCGACGCCAAGCTGACCAGCGATTTCTCGCTGCCGGCGAATAACGGCCTGGGTGTCATCGTTCCCGGGGAGATCACAGGCACTTCGGGCGAGCGACTGCCGGGCAGTCCGAAGACCAGCATAACGGCAGCCATCGATTATCAGCGCATGCTCAAGCCCGGATATGCGCTGTCGCTCTCGCTGAACGGCAGTTACCGCAGCGCCGTTGTCATGGGGCTCACGAGCGCCGAAGGCACGACGGGTGTCCAGCAGTCATCGAGCTACCTGGTCATGAATGCCTCGGCCGCGGTGAGCCACGACCCGTGGCGAGCGACGATTTACCTTACCAACATCGCCGACAAGCGGGAGATCCTCGCACCCCCGACACTGGTCGCGCTCGACAACCTTACGAATGACTACGTCGTAAATCAGCCGCGCGTGCTCGGGGTACGACTGGCGTACATATTCTGACCCCGGCTCAGGCGCCATCGGGCAGGCGGATCTGCCGGCGGCGCAGTCCCTCGATGAGCGGGGCAAGATGGGTATGGTAATGGCGCCAGCGTCCGGAGGAAGTGCCGTAGATCGGCCGCCGCACCTGCGCGGCGCTGGCGGTGAGCGAGACCGCCGAGTTGCTCTCGATCGCGATGGCGTCGTTGTTCCACGCGAGGCCGCAGAAGCGCGCAGCTGCCGAAGCCGTGCCGACCGGATCGCGTACCAGCGCTTCGTAACACACCTCGTGGATGGATTCTCCGAGCACGGCTCGCCAGTGCGCCATGAGCCGATGATACGCCGCATAGTAACGCGCCAGATCCTCGAAGTCGTAACTGAACGGATATGCGGCTCCGAACAAAGTCCGGTACATGGCGAAGCAGCTGTCGAGCGGAGCCCGGCTTACGAGGAGGAGTCTCGCCCGAGGCAGGGCGCGACGGATGGCGCCGAGATAGAGGTAGTTCATAGGCAGCTTCTCGACGATGAATCCGTCGCGGCGCTCGCCGGCCGCGAAATTCGCGTAACGCGCCGCCACGACCGCCGGATCGGCCGCGGCGGCGCGCTCGAACACGTCCCGATGCGCGCCACTTGCGGAACCATCCCTCGAGAAGGATGCGCCGAGAAGCGCGCTCGCGAAGTGCTCGGTCTCTCCGTTGGAATGTACGCCGGGCAGGTTGGTCAGGATGCGCTCGAGCAGGGTGGTGCCGGATCTGGGCAGTCCGACGATGAAAATGAACCGTCTGGAGTCCTCTGTTGCGCCGCCGGGCGGTGGTGCCGTTCCCGGGAATGCTTGCGCGATGCGCCGGAGCTTGTGCTCATCGCTCCCCACGTCGTACGCGAGGTGTCGCCGGCGGGTGCCCGCGGCCTCGGAGAACCAGCGAAACGCCGCATCGAACTGCCGCAGGTCATCGAGTTCCTTTCCGAGGGCGTAGCCGAGAAACACCCGTGCCCGGTCCTCGAGTCCCGGCCGGCTGAGTGCCTGGCGCAGCTCTGCTACGTGATTGGCCTCGGGCCTCTGGACGCGAAGCTCCGAGCGCAGCAGGTAGCTGCGATACTCCCGGTCATCGAGCGCGACTGCCCGATCGCAGGCGGCTTCTGCTTCCGCGAGCCTGCCGAAGCTGCGCTCGCTGGAGGCGAGGTTGTACCAATGCCGCCCGGTGCCCGGCGCCAGCTCCGTCGCACGTCTGTAAAGCGCATTGGCGCGCTCGTGGCGGCCAAGATGCAGCGAGACGTAAGCGAGGGCATCGCAGGCGTCGGCGCTCACCGGCTCGAGTCTGGCCGCATTCTCGATGAGCAAGTCCGCCTCGGAGACACGACCGAGCCGCACCAGGATCGTCGCCAACAGGCCGTGAGTCGATGTGCACGCGCTCTTGCCTGCGATCGCGCGCTCGGCCAGAACCAGCGCCTCCGGGAGACGACCAGCCTGCATCAGGCGGAAGGCCTCGAGGTCGGGTGGTGCAGCTGTCATACGCGGTATCCCGAATGTATTGCATCTTATACCGCGCGTCGGTCCCACGGTCGAGCCTGCCCGGGAACGAGCAAGCGGCGCGGGCTCGAAATAGCTGATTTCCTAGCAATCGCGTGCGACAGCCAAGGCCGAGCCGCGCTCCGCCGGCTTATGGTCCTCCCCGAGTCGGCACATTCAGGAAGAGACGCGTGACTTCGATCGATCCACTGTTGCAGCCTTACCAACTGAAGCACCTGACGCTGCGCAATCGGATCATAACGACGGCGCACGAGCCGGCCTATCCGGAGGAGGGCATGCCTAAGGCGCGCTACCGGGCCTACCACGTCGAGCGCGCCAAGGGCGGCATCGCGATGACCATGACGGCGGGTTCCGCGGCGGTCTCGCGCGACAGCCCGCCAGCCTTCAACAATCTTCTACTCTACAAAGATGAGGTCGTGCCGTGGATGCGGGACCTGGCGGATGCCTGTCACGAGCACGGCGCCGCCGTCATGATTCAGATCACCCATCTCGGCCGCCGCACCCGGTGGGACCGCAATTTCTGGCTGCCGGTGGTCTCGCCGTCACACCGCAGGGAGGCTGCCCACCGCGCCTTTCCCAAGAAGATCGAGGAGTGGGATATCCGGCGGATCGTGACGGATTTCGCCGATGCTGCGCAGCGCATGCACAGTGCTGGGCTCGATGGCATCGAGCTCGAGGCCTATGGGCACCTCATGGACCAGTTCTGGTCGCCCCTGACCAATCATCTGCATTCCCCCTACGGCGGCTCGCTCGAGAACCGCATGCGCTTTACCCTCGAGGTGCTCGCCGCGATCCGCAAGCGCGTGGGTCCGGAGTTCATCGTCGGCATCCGCTACACGGCCGATGAGCTGCTCGCGGGCGGGCTGACCCGCGAGGAAGGGCTCGAGATCTCCCGGCGCCTCAAGGAAAGCGGGATGGTCGACTTCCTCAACGTCATCCGCGGGCACATTGATACCGATGCCGGGCTGACGGATGTGATCCCCATCCAAGGCATGCCGAGCGCTCCACACCTTGATTTCGCGGGCGAGGTCCGCGCAGCCACCGGTCTGCCGACCTTTCATGCGGGGCGCATACAGGACATCGCCACCGCAAGGTACGCGATCGCCTCCGGAAAGTTGGATATGGTGGGCCTGACCCGCGCTCATATGGCCGATCCGCACATCGTGCGCAAGCTCGCCGGGGGGCGGGAAGCGGATATCCGACCCTGCGTCGGCGCCAACTATTGCCTCGACCGGATTTACCAGGGCGGATCGGCCTACTGTATCCATAACGCCGCTACCGGCCGGGAGCTGGCGATGCCGCACGAGATCGCGCCGGCCCCGGCGAGGCGCAAGGTCGTCATCGTCGGCGCGGGGCCCGGCGGGCTCGAAGCGGCGCGTGTCGCGGCGGAGCGCGGTCACGAAGTGCTCGTGCTGGAGGCGGCCTCGCAGCCGGGTGGCCAGATTCGGCTGGCCGCCCGCACTCCCCGGCGCCGGGAGATGCTCGGTATCATCGACTGGAGGATGGCGCAGTGCGCCGCGCGCGGAGTGCGCTTTCGCTTCGATTCGTGGACCGAGGCGCAGGAGGTGATCGCGGAGAGTCCCGATGTGGTCATCGTGGCCACCGGGGGCCTGCCGCACACCGAAGTCCTGGAGTCGGGAAATGCTCTGACGGTTTCGAGCTGGGATATTCTCTCCGGGAGCGTCGCACCAGGCTCCGACGTGCTCATGTTCGATGATGCCGGCGATCACACCGGACTTCAGGCCGCCGAGATCATCGCCGAGAGCGGCGCGAAACTCGAAGTCATGACACCGGATCGCAATTTCGCGCCGGAAATCATGGGCATGAATCTTGTCCCGTACATGCGCAGCCTGCAGAAACTCGAGGTCACATTCACGGTGACATTCCGTCTCGAACGGGTCGCTCGGGAGGGCGGGCGGCTGCTCGCCGTCGTCGGCAGCGATTACGGCGGCGTGCGCAAGGAAAGGCGCGTCGATCAGATCGTGGTCAATCATGGGACGATCCCCAATGATGAGCTGTATTTCGCGCTCAAGCCCCTGTCCGTGAACCTCGGGGAAATCGACCATGAGCGGCTCGTCACCGGAGTTGCCCAGATCGCCCAGCCGAATCCCCGTGGAAGCTTTCAGCTCTTTCGTATCGGCGATGCAATCGCCTCGCGCAACACACATGCGGCGATCTACGATGCCCTGAGGCTGGTCAAAGATCTTTGATCACGTGGAGTTCTCAGTGCAAGAGACCATCGAGACCATTTCGCCCCGCCCCGAGCGCACCTCAAGCGCAGCGGCAGGTCTCGCGCTCGTGGTGATCGGCGCCAGCATGTTCAACATCCTGCCGCTGCTCACCGCGGGGGCGGCGGACAAACTCGGATTCTCGGCACCGCAGGCCGGGGTCATGTCATCGGCGCTGACCGTGGCTTCCGGCATTAGCGCCGTGTTGGCCGGGTTCTGGGTCCGCTCGGTGCCCTGGCCACGCGCGGCCGCAACTGCGCTTGGCGGGATGTGTCTGTGTCTGCTCGCGGCCCTCGGCGTGCGGGGCCACTGGGTCTTCGTATCGATGCAGGCCGCCGCGGCCTTCTTTGGCAGCGCCGCCTTCTCGCTCGGCATGACGATCGTGTCCGACCGCCATGAGTCGGAGAGAAGCTTCGGCACCGCCGTCTCGGCGCAGGCCGCATATCAGATTGCCGCCATCTGGGCGGGCCCTTCCCTGCTCGCTGTTTCGGGACTGAACGGGGTGTTGATCCTGCTCGCGGTCCCGGCGGGACTTGCGCTCGTTCTGGCGCCTCTGCTGCCTGCGCGGGGACGTGCGATACCGCCCGAGGCCCGGACCGGCCTCCTGCGGCCGGCGACGCTGCTGGCATTCATTGGCTTCGCGATCTTCTTCGTGGGCGCCGGGGCGTATTGGACGTACATCGAGTTGATGGGACAGGCCGAGGGCATGACGACGCGCACCATCGCCGACTGTGTCGCTCTGAGCGTGGCCGCCGGAATTCCGGGCGGACTGCTCGCGGCCGCTCAGGGCAAGCGGTTCGGGAGCCTCCCGTCGTTGTCGTTCGCAGCCTGTCTCATGCTCATCGCCGCCGCCTTGCTGGGCGCGGGCGATGGCGTGCTCGCCTTTGGTGCGGCGGGGGTCCTCTATTACTTCGCCTGGTGCTACTCGCTCGCGCATCAGTTCACGCTGGTCAACAGCGTCGATGCCACCGGCCGCGCGGTTGCGCTCACCGGTGCGTGCGCGTTTTTCGGCTCGGCAGGCGGTGCCGCGCTGGCGGCCCCGTTCGTGTCGCCCAATGACTATCATGCCGTGGTGTGGATAGTCGTTGTCGCAGCCTGCGCCAGCATTGCGATGTACGCGGTTTCCTCGTGGAATCACGGGCGCACGGTACGGGTCAATGCAAAGCGCGCCGATCAGGTATTGCGAGGCATCGGAGGCGGTGGAGCGTGAGCGCAACATCCCGGGAGGAGACGATGTCAGTGCATGTTGAGGAACATGTCTGGATTACGCTGAGCGACGGCTGCCGTCTCGGCGCCAGGCTGTGGCTTCCGCAGACGGCGTTGCGCGACCCGGTCCCCGCGGTGCTCGAGTATATTCCGTATCGGAAGCGCGACGGTACGCGCGCGCGCGATGAGCCCATGCACGGGTACTTTGCGCAGCACGGCTACGCGGCCATCCGCGTCGACATGCGCGGTTGTGGCGAGTCCGATGGCGAGCTGAAGGACGAATACCTGAAGCAGGAGCAGGACGACGCCCTTGAGGTGATTGCGTGGATTGCCGGGCAGCCTTGGTGCACCGGCGCGGTGGGCATGCAAGGCAAGTCATGGGGCGGGTTCAACGCCCTGCAGGTCGCCGCCCGCCGCCCGCCCGCGCTGAAGGCGATCATCACGGCTTTCTCGACGGACAATCGCTATACCGACGACATTCACTACATGGGCGGGTGTCTGCTCAACGATAATCTATGGTGGGGCAGTATCATGCTGGCCTACCAGAGCCGGCCGCCCGATCCGCACATCGTCGGCCCGGGCTGGCGAAACCAGTGGCTCGAGCGGCTCGAGCGGCTGCCGTTCTTTCCGGCGCTCTGGCTGTCTCACCAGCGCTACGATGATTACTGGAGGCACGGGTCCGTATGCGAGGATTTTGCGGCGATCGAGTGCCCGGTGCTGGCGATCGGCGGCTGGTCGGATGCCTACACGAATGCCGTGCCACGGCTGCTGCAGGGACTTGCGGTGCCGCGGCGCGGCATCATTGGTCCCTGGGGGCACATCTACCCGCATGACGGTGTGCCCGGGCCCGCGATCGGCTATCTGCAGGAGGCGGTGCGTTGGTGGGATCACTGGCTCAAGGGGCGGGACACCGGGATCATGGATGAGCCGATGCTACGGGCCTACCTCGAGGATCCCGTCGCCCCGGACGGCACCCGCGCGTTCATACCGGGCCGCTGGGTCGGCGAGCCTGCCTACCCCTCGCCGAATATCCGGCCGCGGCGACTGCATTTGCACGCGGATCGAAGCCTCCAGGAGCGGCCGGACGAAACCGGCGTGGTACTCGCCGTGCGCTCGCCACAGAGTCACGGCAAGGCGGCAGGTGAATGGATGGCGACCGGCTGCCCGGGGGAACAGCCGACGGACCAAAGGCTCGACGACGGCGGCGCCCTGGTATTCGACAGCGCCGTTCTCGATGAGGAGATCTGCGTTCTTGGCGCGCCGGCTCTGCGCCTGCAAGTCGCCGCCGATGCGCCCGTCGCGCAGCTCTCGGTACGTCTGTCTGACATCGCACCGGATGATCGCGTCACGCGCGTTAGTTATCAGGTGCTCAATCTCACTCATCGGGACGGCCATGAATGCCCTGCGGCGCTCGAGCCGGGTCGCTTCTACGACGTGACCGTGGCGCTTAACGCGTGCGGCCATCGATTCCCCCCCGGGCATCGCCTCAGGCTGTCAATCGCGACGGCCTATTGGCCGATCATCTGGCCCGCGCCCTACGCGGCTACCATTTCGATCCGCGCCACGGGCAGCGCTCTCGAGCTGCCCGTTCGTCAGGCGGGTCAGTACCCGGAGGTCCGGTTCGGGGGGCCGGTCCACGGCCCGAAGACGCCCGTTACGCTGATCGATCCCGGCAGCGTCGGTCGGCTCAGCATCCAGAATGCCGTCACCGGAGAGGCGACCTATATTACTGAAGGCATCGGCGGCCTGTTCGGCGAAGGCATCCTGCGCTTCGATGAGGTCGATGTTCAGGTCGCTCATAGTCTGAAGCGTGAATTGACGATCAAGGACGACGATCCGTTGTCGGCGCGCTATGTATTGACGCAAACCTACGAGATGGGCCGCGAAGGGTGGCGGACCGTGATCAACACCTGGACGCGGATGCGCAGCGACCGGGACAATTTCCATGTCAGCGGCACCCTGACCGCCCGTCTCAACGGCGAGCTCGTGGCCGAGCGGCAGTGGGAGGTGGCCATCGCGCGCGATTTCATTTGAGAGCGAGGGATCCTCGCTCAGGTGAGCGGCTCGCGGCTGCGGTCGCTCATCCGATACAGAGCGCCGAAGGACACGAGCGCGCACAGCGTCATATAGCCGGCGCCCCCGAGCCGGCCCAGCGGACCGATGAGCGCGGTGGCGATGAGCGGGGCGGTGCCGCCGCCGAAGCCGAGCCCGACGTTGAAGGCCACCGAGCTCAGGGCCACGAGCGCGAACACCGCGAGCAGCAGGAAACGACGGCGCACGAACGGTCCGTGATCCATCCGGACAGCGGGATCAGCGCTACTGCGGCCAGTTGCAGCGCCGAGTTCACCGTCAGGGCGGCTCCGGCGCCGATGCCACCGAACTTGCTGGCGAAAGTCGGCAGAAACACCAGCGTCAGGTAGTTGAGCACCCCGTAGCCCCAGGTGAAGAGCATCAAAAGCGCCATGGCGCGCGGAGACTCGCTGAACGCTTGCATCAACGGCAGTTCACGGTGCGCCGCCTGGCTGTGATCCGGCTCGTAACCGGATCGGGTCAGCTGTCGGCGAAACACCCAGGCGAGCACCGCGAGCACCCCGCCGGCCAGGAACGGCAGACGCCAGATCCAGGGAGCCGCGGCATGTCGCTCCAGTAGTACGACCGTGCCGGCGGCGAGCGCCGAGGAGAGGATGTAGCCGCCTTCGGAGCCTATGTTGGCGAAGCTGCCCGCGAACCCGCGCCGGTTGCGCGGCGCGGTCTCGATCAGGTAGGAGACCGAGCCGGTGAACTCGCCCCCCACCGACAGTCCCTGGAGCAGGCGTATCGCAACCAGCAGGATCGGGGCCCAGATACCGATCTGCCGGTAGGTCGGCAGGACTCCGATCAGCACCGTCGCGGCGCCCATCCTGGCCACCGAGAGAAGCAGCACCATGCGCCGGCCGAGCCGATCGCCGATGTGTCCAAGGATCATGCCGCCGATCGGACGCATGGCGAAGCCGATGGCAAATCCGGCGTAGGCGCCGAGGAGCGAGGCGATCGGGTTCGCGAAGGGGAAGAAATGCGCGCCGATCAGCGGCGCGAGAAACCCGTACAGCCCGAAGTCATACCATTCGAGTACATTGCCGATCATGCCCGCGCCGAGGCACCTCCCCGAAAGGGACTCGATCTAGTTGAGCGCGGCGACGTCCGCGGACTCGGCGGCTTCGTTCAATAGACCTCTCCACGCAAGCCGGACAGCGTTTCGCGCTTCATGCCGCCTCCGTTGCAAATCGCTTGTAACCCGATTGCACCAGGGCACTCCCCGGCGCAAGTGCGCGCCGCGTTGACGCTGCGACCGCCTGTCGTGGTGAATCCCGGCGAGCCGCAGTCGCCTTGATTCTTTCAAGGCTCTTCGTCGCCGATTTCCTCTCGTCGGTGGGCGACATACTCCTGCAACGCTTCGTGGATCGAGGGCTCGATCGGTGGCTGCTCGTACTCCGCGAGCGCGCGTTTCCAGATGGCGGTGGCGCGCTCGAGCGCATCGTGCCCGCCGCCCGCCTGCCAGCTCTCGTAGTTCTGCCAGTTCGAGACCAGAGGGCGGTAGAACGCGTGCTGGTAGCGCTCGATGGTGTGCGGCTCGCCGAAGAAATGCCCCCCGGGCTGCACGCCGCGCTCGGCCTCGAACCCGAGCTCGGCCTCATTGACGACGATCGGCTTCAACAGCTCGATCATCATCTGCAGCATTTCCACATCGAGCACGAGTTTCTCGAAGGAGGCGGTGAGTCCGCCCTCCTGCCATCCGGCCGCGTGATACACGAGGTTCGATCCGCCGAGGATCGCGCCCCAAAGCGACATTTCAGTCTCGTAGACGCCCTGGGCGTCGGCGGCATTGGATGCGCTCGCGTTCGAGGTCCGGTAGGGTAGTCCGTAGCGTCGGGCGAGCTGACCGCTCGCGATGTTCGCCTTGGCGTGCTCGGGCGTGCCGAAGGCGGGCGCGCCGGAGCGCAGATCCACATTCGAAGTGAACGCGCCGTACATGACGGGCGTGCCGGGCCGCACCGCCTGGGCGAGCGCCACTCCGAACAGCGCCTCGGCGTTCTGCTGCGCGAGCGCCGCCGCGAGCGACACCGGCGCCATGGCGCCCATGAGGGTGAAGGGAGTGATGACCACCGGTTGACCATGGCTCGCCATGGCGATCAGGCCCTCGGCCATGGCCTCATCGAAGCGGCGCGGGCTGTTGACGGAGATGATGGTGATCACGCCGGGACTGTCGGCCATCTGCTCGAGCGTCACGCCCCGGGCGAGCGCCATCATCCGGATGCCATCGAGCGCCCGGCCCGCACCGATGGCCGTGCAGTGATAGACCCGGTCCGAATAGGTGAGGTTGGCGAGGTAGGTGTCGAGGTGGCGCGAGTTCGCCGGCAATTCCACCGGCGCGCACACCTGGTTGCCGATCAGGTGGATGGTGTTGAAGTATTGCGCCAGGCGTATGAAGTCGCAGTAATCGGCGAGGTTGCCGGCGCGCCGGCCGCGCTCGCGGTCATGGACGTTCGGCGGCCCGGCCACCAGGCCGAAGTTGACGTGGTTGCCCCCGAATGCGAGCCGCCGGGCCGGATTGCGCGGTGTCAGGGTGAAGGAGGCCGGCACGCCCGAGAGCGCCTGTTGCAGTAAGCCCCTATCGAGCCGCACCGTCTCATTCGCCTCATCGACCTCGGCTCCGGCCGCGCGCATCAGCGCCCGAGCCGGTGCCGAGCGCAACTCGATACCAAGTTCCTCGAGGATCCGCAGCGAGGTGAGATGGATGGCCTCGAGCTGCTCGGGGGTGAGCACCTCCCACGGCGCGAACGGATTCGTGACCGTTTGCCACGGACTTTGGGCCAACCGCCCATCGGCGGTGCGGCGGGATCTCGCGCCTTCGCGGCGTCGATGCGCTTCCATAGGTTGAGTTGCATGCGGGCTGGCTGCGCGTAGAATCTGCCATGGCATGACAGCGCGTATGTGCAAACCCGACACAGGCATGCGTTCGCGCGACGCCGATCGCGCCGATCCGGCCGCGGCGTCCGCTCGCTCTCGCGGCTCGCCGCGATGCGGTCAATCCTGATGCGCTTCGCCTTCCTGCTGATACCCCAGTTCTCCATGATGGCCTTTGCCGCCGCCATCGAGCCGCTGCGGGCGGCCAATCGCCTCGCGGGGCAGACGCTGTATCAATGGGATCTGGTATCGCCCGATGGCGCCCCCGTCGCCGCAAGCAATGGCATCACGGTGGCGGTCGATCTGCCGCTCGCGAAGCTGCGCGCCGCCGACGTCCTGCTCGTGTGCATGGGCTTGGATCCCTTGCAGTGTCAGTCCAACCGGCCGCTGCGCAACCGGCTGCGGTGGCTTGCCGCGCGGGGCGTGCGCATCGGGGGCATCAGCACCGCGCCGTTCCTGCTCGCCGAGGCGGGGCTTCTCGATCGCCGCCGTTGCACGGTGCATTGGGAGTGCGCGGAGCATTTCCGCAGACGGTATCCGGGCATCCGGCTCGTCGATGAGCTGTTCGTGATCGACGACAGGGTGTGCACCTGCTCGGGAGGCACGGCCGCGATGGACATGATGCTCGATTTCATCCAGCGGCACACCAGCGCGGAATTCGCCGCCTCGGTGGCCGAGCAGTTCATTCATCCGCGCATCCGCGACCACGGTGATCCGCAGCGCATGGCGCTGCGGGCCCGCTATCCCGGGGCGAGCGCGAGGCTGCTGCACATCATCGAGCGTATGCACTCGGGGGCGCAGGATGGGGCGCCGTCGCTCGCGACCATCGCGGCCGGCAGCGGCCTTTCGTTGCGGCACATGGAGCGTCTGTTTCGCCTCGAGCTCGAGGTCTTGCCGCGGACCTTCTACCTCAAGTTGCGTCTCGATCGAGGCCGCGCACTGCTCACCACCACCGCCGCCTCGATCTTCGAGGTGGCGATCGAGACCGGCTTCAAGTCGGCCTCGCATTTTTCCCACGCGTACAAGCGCATGTTCGGTGTCGCCCCGAGAGAGGAGCGGTGGGGCGCGCGACGGTCCGGAACGGCCCCCGGAGACGCTCCGGCCGCGCTCGCCGCGGCGCTTCGAGAAGGGCCGCATGGCTGAGAAGCACTATGACGGAAAGCCGAGCTATGAGCGACAGCGGTATGATGGACTCCCCGTCCCCCAACGAGGCGTTCTTCCCGGGGCCGGGCGCGGAAGCGGCGCCGGAGTTTTGCGCAGCGCTACGCATCTCCCCGGCGCGCATGCGCATGTTGCCCGAGGTGGAGCACGTCGATCTCGAAGGACATGGCGATGCGTCGATCTTTCCGGGGCTCACGCTCGAGTTCGTGACGGCGGACGGGGTGCTCATGCCGCTGCAGCGCGGACAGATCGTCCGCGAGGCCAATCCGGGACGCACGCCGAGCTTCTGGTGCGTCATTCCGCAATTTGGCCGCGTGTGGCGTGAGGCGGGCGAGGGCGGGTGGTCGTGCGCCGCGTTTCCGCTGATGCTCGTCAGCAACAGCGATACGCACGCGCATCAGGGGCTCGCGAAATTCCTGTACAAGGACCGGCAGGTGAGCGAGCTCAGGTTCCAGTTCGTCCAGCAGACAGCCCCGTACCTGCTGAAGCAACACTTCATCGCCTGGGGAAGCGCCGAGGCCCGCTGGCTCGAGCCCAAGGCGGCAGACTCCGCCGCGCAGCGCGCCCAGGGTGTTGCGGATCTCGCGCGCCGCTTGCCCCACAGGCCCTTGAACGATCTCGCCCGGGAGTTTCAGCGCGGGCGCCTCAATGAGTTCGGCGCGCCGGTGCGCGAGCAGTGGCGCGTGCAGACCGGCCTGGTGCGCGATGGCGTCCTCTATTACCAGGAGGCGCGCACGCCCTATGGCAACTATCCGTATCCGCTCGAGATGCGCTTCGGGGTCCGCTCGATCATGAAGGGCATCGCCGCGCCCCTCGCGCTGCTTCGCCTCGCGCAGCTCTACGGACCCTATGTTCTCACGCTCAAGGTCGGCGACTACCTCGAGGGGCTCGATGCGAAATACCGCCGCGTCCGCTTCATCGACGCGGCCAACATGGCGAGCGGGTTCGGCGGCGCGGGAAGCTTCAAGACCCACCCGAACGACCCTCAGGACGGCTACCTCGATGGCGCATACGACGAGTGGATCGCGGCGCGCTCGCATGGGGAGAAGGTGCGGCAGATGGCCCTCGCCGACCGTCCCTATCCGTGGGATCCGGGCACGGTCATGCGCTACCGCGACCAGGACTACTACCTGCTCGGCGCCGCGATCGATCGGTTCCTGAAGTCCGTGCGCGGAGCGCAGGCGGATGTCTGGGACATGTTGAGAAGCGAGGTGTTCAAGCCGATCGGTATCCCGTACGCGCCCGTCGTGAGGACCCGCGAGCCGGACGGCAAGCGCGGCGTCCCCTGGTTCCATGCCGGCTACTATCCGTTGCTCGATGACCTCGGCAAGATTGCGCTGCTCTATCAGAACCGCGGCGCCGCCGGTTCGCGCCAGATCCTGCACCGGGGACTCACCGAGGATCTGTTGAGCGCGCGCGAGGCGCTGGTTCAGGGCGGGGACGCCTCGCTCGGCCTGGCGCCGGGCGCCGAGCGGGGACCTAAGACCGGCAGCCTCTACAAGATGGGGTTTCACTTCACGCCCTACGTGGGCGCGGTGAGCGGCCGGCAGTATTTTCTTCCCACCATGCGCGGCTGGGGGGAGAACGAGGTCGTGCTGTATCCGAACTCTCTGATCACGATCCGCATCGCCAAGGCCGGGCAGCTGCCGCCCGGGGAGAGCGCCAGCTCCGGGGCAGGCACGCGCACGATCCGCATGGTGGATCGCATGTCGCCCTTTTGACTCGAGCCCGCCCTGATGCGCTATTCGCTCTGGAGGATCTTGCGGGAGGCCTGCTCGGGACACAGGCGGTGGGAGCCCGCGTGGCGCGATGCCTCGCCGAAGTCCGGCTACGAGGTGATCGTCGTCGGCGGCGGCGGGCACGGGCTCGCCACGGCGTACTACCTCGCAAAGGTGCATGGCGTGCGCGAGGTGGCGGTGCTCGAGAAGGGCGGCATCGGTCTCGGCAACGCCGGCCGTAACACCACCATCATACGCTCGAACTACCTTCTGCCCGGCAACAATCCGTTCTACGAGCTCTCGATGCGGCTGTGGGAGGGGCTCGAGCGGGATCTCAACTACAACGTGATGGTGAGTCAGCGCGGAGTGCTCAACCTGTTCCACTCGGATGCGCAACGCGACGCCTACGTCCGCCGGGGTAACGCCATGCACCTGCACGGGGTCGACGCGGAGCTGCTCGACCGGGAGGCGGTGCGGCGCATGCTGCCGTTTCTCGAGTTCGAGAACGCGCGATTCCCGATCCAGGGTGGCCTTTTGCAGCGCCGCGGCGGCACGGCGCGGCACGATGCGGTCGTGTGGGGCTATGCGCGGGCGGCGAGCGGGCTCGGCGTGGACATCGTGCAGAATTGCGAGGTGACGGGCCTCATCCGTGAAGGCGGGCGTATCGTCGGTGTGCGCAGCTCGAGGGGTGACATCAGGGCGGGCAAGGTGGCCGTTGCGGTCGCGGGCCACTCCTCCAGGGTGGCGGCGCTGGCGGGGCTGCGCCTGCCGATCGAGAGTCACGTGTTGCAGGCGTTCGTGTCCGAGGCGGTCAAGCCGCTCATTCCCTGCGTGGTCACCTTCGGCGCGGGGCATTTTTACGTCAGCCAGTCCGACAAGGGGGGGCTCGTCTTCGGCGGTGACCTCGACGGATACAACTCCTATGCGCAGCGCGGCAACCTGCCGATGGTCGAGGAGGTGTGCGCGAGCGGCATGGCGCTGATGCCCATGATCGGGCGCCTGCGGCTGCTGCGCTCGTGGGGCGGGGTGATGGACATGTCGATGGATGGCTCGCCGATCATCGATCGCACGCCGCTCGAGGGGCTCTATCTCAACGCCGGCTGGTGCTATGGGGGGTTCAAGGCGACGCCCGCCTCGGGATACTGCTTCGCGCACCTGCTTGCGCGCGAGGAGAGCCATGAAGTGGCGCGCGCCTTCCGCCTCGACCGTTTCGCCACCGGACACCTGCTCGATGAGAAGGGGCAGGGACCGCATCCGAACCTTCACTGAGGGCCGCTCGTGCGCATCGCTTGCCCCTTTTGCGGCGACCGGGATCTCAGCGAGTTCACCTGCTTCGGCGAAGCCGGATGCCCGCGCCCGCTGCCCGATCGCGAGGATGCTGCGGCCCGGTTTCTCGAGGCCGTGTATCTGCGCGACAACCCGGCGGGAGTCCACCGGGAGCTGTGGTACCACGCATCCGGCTGCCGCTCGTGGCTCGAGGTGACACGCGACACCCGCACGCACGAGATCCGGGCGGTGCGCTTTGCCAGCGAGGCCCGCGAGGCATGAGCCCGAACCGGCTCGAGGGCGCGGGGGCCATCCAGCGCGGGCGGAGGCTTTCCTTCACCTTCGATGGCAGAGGATACGTCGGCCATCCGGGTGACACGCTCGCCTCGGCGCTGCTCGCGGCGGGCGTGAGGCTGATGGGGCGCTCGTTCAAATATCATCGGCCGCGGGGCGTGCTCTCGGCGGGCTCCGAGGAGCCCAATGCACTGGTCGAGCTGCGCGAGGGGGCGCATCGGGAGCCGAATACTCGCGCGACGATGATCGAGCTCTTCGAGGGCCTGTGCGCGCGCAGTCAGAACCGCTGGCCGTCCCTCGCCTGCGATGCGGGGGCGGTCAACTCCCTCCTCGCTCCGCTTTTCGCCGCGGGCTTCTACTACAAGACCTTCATGTGGCCGGCGGCCTTCTGGGAGATGCTCTACGAGCCTGCGATCCGGCGCGCGGCCGGGCTCGGGCGGGCGAGCCTGGAGGCCGATCCCGACACGTACGAAGGTGCGCATGCATTCTGCGACCTGCTCGTGATCGGTGGCGGGGCGGCGGGACTTGCCGCGGCATTGACCGCAGGGCGCGCGGGCGCGCGGGTCATCCTCTGTGACGAGGACTTCCTGCCCGGAGGACGTCTCAACGGGGATCGCCTCGAGATCGAGGGCGAGGGCGGCTCGGCCTGGGCCGCTCGCGTGAGCGGTGAGCTGCGCTCGCTGGCGCAGGTGCGGCTCATGACGCGCACGACGGTGTTCGGGCTTTACGACGGCAACACCTTCGGCGCCCTCGAGCGCGTATCCGATCATCTGCCGCGGCCCGAGGGACATCAGCCGCGGCAACGCCTGTGGAAGATCGTCGCGCGGCGCGCGGTGTTGGCCACGGGCGCCCTCGAGCGCCCGATCGTATTCGGTGGCAACGATTTGCCCGGGGTGATGCTCGCCTCAGCGGTGCGCACCTACCTCAATCGGTTTCGCGTCGCGCCGGGGCGGCATGTGGCGCTGTTCACGACGTGCGATGACGGCTGGAAGACCGCCTTCGATCTGCGGCGCGAGGGACTTGATGTGCCGGTGATCATCGATGCGCGCCGCACCGCGCCACCCGCTCTTGCTGCCGAGGCACGCCGCCAGGGCACCGAGGTCATGCTCGGCGCACAGGTCCTGCGTGCCCGCGGCCGCAGGAGTGTCGAGCGCCTCGAGGTGCGCGAGGAGGGGGGGCGGACCCGGAAGTTCCCTGCCGACACGATTGCGCTGGCCGGCGGCTGGAGTCCGAACGTGGCGTTGTCCACCCACCTGGGCGGGCGCCCGCGCTGGTCCGAGGCGCTCAGCGCCTACGTGCCGGGCGATTTGCCGCGCGGCATGACCGCCGTGGGGGCGGCGGCCGGGGAGTTCTCGCTGTCCGCGGCGCTCAGCATGGGGGTCGATGCCGGCCGGGATGCCGCGCGCGAGGCGGGGTTCGAGGCGCACCGCGAACATTGGCATTGCGAGGATGAGCAGGTAGGGGCGGCTCCGCTGTGGTTCGTTGCCGGATGTCGCGGCAAGGCGTTCGTCGATTACCAGCACGATGTGACTCTCGATGACATTGGCCTCGCGGCGCGCGAAGGGTTCCGGTCCCCGGAGCACCTCAAGCGCTACACCACGCTCGGCATGGGCACCGACCAGGGCAAGACTTCCCAGCTCAACGGACATGCGCTGCTTGCCGCCCTGACGCAGCGCGAGCTGAGCGATCTTGGAACGATCGCTGCCCGGCCGCCGTATACGCCGCTCGCCATAGGCGCGCTCGCGGGCCGCGCGCGCGGGAGAGAATACCGGCCATTCCGGCACACTCCGAGTCACGGATGGGCGTGTGAGCGGGGGGCAGTCTTCGTCGATGCCGGGGAGTGGCGGCGCGCGCGCTGGTACCCCGTGGCCGGTGAGACCGATTGGCGCGTCACGGTGGCTCGGGAGGTTGCCGCCGTGCGCACCGGGGTGGGTGTCTGCGACGTCTCGACCCTGGGCAAGGTCGATGTCCAGGGGGCCGATGCCGGGGCGTTTCTCGAGCGGATTTACGCCAACAGAATCTCGACGCTCACCGTCGGCAGGGCCCGCTACGGCCTGATGCTGCGTGAAGACGGCATGGTGCTCGATGATGGCACGGTGGCGCGCCTTTCCCCGTGCCACTATCTGCTCTCGACGAGCACCGCCCACGCGGCCCGGGTGATGCAGCACCTGATGCATGCGCGCCAGGTGCTCTGGCCCGAGCTCGATGTCCAGCTGACTCCGGTGAGCGAACAATGGGCGCAGTACTCGATCGCCGGTCCCGGATCCCGAGCGCTCCTGTCGATGCTCTTCGGCGAGGCGCTCGATCTGTCGAACGCAGCCTTCCCGTTCCTCGCCTGCGCGGAGTGTTCATGGCGCGGTATCGGCGTGCGAGTGTTTCGCATCTCCTTCTCGGGCGAGCTCGCCTACGAGCTGGCGGTGCCGGCCCGCTACGGGGACTTCACGATGCGCGCGCTGATCGCCGCCGATGCGCCAGGGGGCGTCGTGCCCTACGGCACCGAGGCGCTCGGCGTGATGCGCATCGAGAAAGGGCATGTCGCCGCAGCGGAGATCAACGGCACGACCACCGCCCGCGACCTCGGTCTCGAGCGACTCGTCTCGACCGGGAAGGATTTCATCGGCAGCGTGCTCGCGGCGCGCCCGGGGCTGACCGCCGCCGATCGGCCCGTTCTGGTCGGGCTGAAGCCGCGCGAGCCCGGCTCGCGGCTCGCAGCGGGCGCACACCTGTTGCCCACCGGCGCGCCTGCGACACTGTCGAACGACCAGGGATTCGTGAGCTCGGCAGCATTCTCTCCCACCCTCGGCCATTGGATCGGGCTCGGGTTCCTCAGCCGGGGCCGCGATCGCATGGGCGAGACCATTCGCGCATACGATCCGCTGCGCGGTGAAGACGCGACCGTCGAGGTCGTCTCTGCGGTCTTCTACGATCCGACGGGCGAGCGGGTGAGAAGCTGATGAACGAGATTCCCATGCAACCCCTGGCGGCGTTTGCGGGCGTGGCGCCGGAAGGCGCCGCGGGCGCGGTGATCGCGATCGAGCGTGAGCCCGGCATCGCGCGCCTCACCGCCCGCAATGGGCAGCTGGAGCCGCTCGATCGGTTGTTCCACCAGCGCTACGGCATTGCCTTGCCCAAGGGACCGCGCCGCGCGCGCTGCCATCAGCTCGCCGTGGCGGGCATCGGCCCCGAATCCTGGATGATGACTTGTGAGGGCGCCGGCGATGCCTTCGCGCTGTCCCTGAGGTCGGCGTTCGGCGGCTACGCAGCGGTCATCGATTTGAGCGCTGCCTACGCCACCTTGCGCCTCGAGGGGCCGAGGGTGCGAGAGTGTCTGGCCAAGCTAGTGCCGATCGACGTGCACGAGCGCACCTTTGCCCCGGGCGACATCGCGCAGACGGTGGCCGCCCACATGAGCGTGACGTTGTGGCGACTCGAGCAGGCCGGGCAGGACCCGCCGGTGTTCGAGATCTGCGTCGGACGCAGCTTCGCCCACAGCCTGTATCGGGCGATCCGCGACAGCGCGGCGCAATTCGGGTTCGAATTCCGGCCGGTATGCCGGCTCGCGATAGCGCCATGAGTTTTCTGAATCGCTCCCACCGGTACGCTCGAGCGGCACCGTCGGTATATTGAGCTGGTATGCGACAGAACCGACGTCAGTCCGGCCCGGGCACCCGGCAGAGCGCTGCCCCTCGCGCGGCCGATTACCGCCAGCTGCGTAATCCATTCACGCCACAGCGCGTGTTCTCGGACGACGCGGTGGCCGCGATCCACGAGAACGCGTTGCGGGTCAACGAGGCGCTCGGCATCAAGGTGCTGCTGCCCGAGGCGCGCGCCCTCTACCGTCAGGCGGGGGCGCTGGTCGATGAGCAGACGCAGATGGTGCGTCTCGGGCGCGAGATCATCGGGCACGCCCTCGAGAGCTGTCCGCGGTCCTTCCACGGCGTGGGCGCGGACCCGCGGCGCACGGTCGAGTTCGCTCCCGGGACGATGATCTTCATCGGTGGCTCGAGCTGCCCCAATGCGAGCGACCTCGAGCGCGGCCGGCGGCCCGGATCGCTCGCGGATCTGACCGAGCTTACCAAGCTCAACCAGCACTTCGACGTGCTGCACACGCTCGGTAACTTCGTCGAGCCGCAGGACGTCCCGGTGCATGTCCGTCACTACGCGACCATGCGCCTGCAGTTGACCCTCTCGGACAAGTTGCCGCACCTCTCGGCGCGCGGCAGCGCGCAGGTCGAGGACTGTTTCGCGATGATCCGCCTGGCGCGCGGCCTCGATGCCCAGGCGTTTCGCTCCGCGGTTCATTCCTACACCATCATCAACAGCAACTCACCGCGCACGCTCGACATTTCGATGGCCCAGGGGCTCATCGACTTCGCGCGCAACGGGCAGCTCACCGTCATGACGCCGTTCTGCCTGGCGGGGGCCATGGCGCCGATCAGCATCGCGGGCGCACTCACGCTGCAGCATGCCGAGGCGCTTGCTGGAATCACGCTCGCGCAGCTCTCTTGCCCCGGCGCGCCGGTGCTCTACGGCAGCTTTCTCTCCAACGTCGACATGAAATCCGGCTCGCCCGCCTTCGGCACGCCCACTCACCTGCAGGCCACTCTCGGGGCAGGGCAGCTCGCGCGCCACGTGGGATTGCCCTGGCGTGCCGGGGCGGGCACGGCGGCCAACGTAGTGGATGCCCAGTCGGCGTGGGAGACCCAGTTCTCCCTGTGGGCGAGCGTACTCGCCGGGGCGAACCTCTGTCTGCATGCAGCCGGCTGGATGGAAGGCGGGCTCACCCATTCGTACGAAAAGTGCGTGATGGACGTCGAGGTGCTGCAGATGCTGGCCGAGCTGTGCGTGGCGCCGCCGGCCGATGAGGATACGCTCGGCTTCGATGCGATCGCCGAGGTGCAGCCGGGCGGGCACTTCTTCTCGGCCGCTCACACGATGGCGCGCTACCGCTCGGCGTTCTATGAGCCGCTCATCGCGGACATGTCCAACTTCGGCACGTGGAAGGAAGGCGGCGAGCGCACCGCCGCCGAGCGCGCGCGGGACAAGTGGAAGCAGGTGCTTGCCGAGTTCACCGCGCCGGCTGTCGCGGCGGCCTGCGCCCCAGCGCTCGATGAGTTCATCGCCCGGCGAACCGCGGAGGGTGGGGCGGCGCCGGTGACCTGAGGATCCCGGTGGCCATGGGGCTGCGCGGGCTTTCCCTTGCGTCCTGCCCCCGGCTTCAGGCCGGGATGCTTTTCGCTCTGCGTTCGTCCTCCAGCAGATCGCGGGAGGAGCGGAAAAAGTGCCAGCTTGCCCAGAAGCCGGTCGGCACGAGACACAGCAGCCCGAGGCGCAATGACGCCGCGTTCGGCACGTGGTGCGGCGCGAACCAGTCGCTCAGCATTCCCACCGCCTGCGGCGCGATGATCAGATTGCACACGTTGGCGATGAAGAGCGTCACGGCGCAGTACATGGCGCGCATCTTCGGCAGGGCGAGATTGTTGAGGATGCCGAAGCTTGCGCCGATGTACACGTACAGTGCCGGGACGAACAGCCACAGGAGCCAGCGGGTGAGCGTCAGGGAATGGCTCGAGTAGATGACGGCGGTGACGAGCGTCGCGAAGGCGATGTAGGCCCCTAGCCAGCGCACGATGCGGCGCGGATCTGCGAAAAAGGGGCGCGACAGGAGCCACGTGCTGCCGATCATCGCGGCGCTGCCGCCGATGAGGTGCACCGGTCCGAGGATGGCCCCGGCCTGCCCGACGTTGAGCGAGTAGGCGCGCATCAGGAACGCCGGTGTCCACCACATGAGCCCCCAGCCCCAGAGCGCGACGATGGCGCCGGCCACCATCAGGTGCACGGCCGAGCGCTGCTTCCAGAGGAAACGCAGGGTCTCGAGGATGGCGGGGGCGGCGGCCTGCTCGCCCGCATCGAGCCGTCCCCGGCGCGGCTCACGGATGGTGAGAAAGATGAGCGCGCCGGCCACGACCCCGGGAAGACCGAGCAGCAGGAACATCGTGCGCCAGCCGTAATGATAGGCGAGTGCGCCGGCGATCTGGGATCCGATCCAGGCGCCGATGGGCGCGCCGAGCGCGAACACCTGCAATGCCATGGGGCGGCGCGCGGCGGGGAAATAATCCGACAGGATCGAGTTGGCTCCCGGGGTGCCGCCGGCCTCCCCGATGCCGACACCGATGCGCGCCCAGAGGAGCTGCGCGTAGCTGCGCGACACGCCCGTTGCCGCCGTGAATACCGACCAGGCCACCAGGGAGGCGCCGATGATATTGCGTCGGCTGTAGCGGTCGATGAGCCAGGAGAGCGGAATGCCGAAAAAGACGTAAAAAATCGCGAGCGACACGCCGGTGAGAAATGCGACGTTGGCGTCCGATAGATGCAGCTGACGCCGGATGGGCTCTAGAACGGTCGATATCGAATAGCGATCGGAGATGCTGAGCGTGTATACGAGGCACATCATGAACGCGACGTACCAGCGTTGCGCCAGGGTCGTTGCCTCGGAAGGGGCGTGGCGATCGTGTGGGCTCACCACGGGCCCCGGGTCGGCGCCCGCGCCGCTGCTCGCATCATTCACCAGGCACCCCCGTCATTTCGTGCGACTGTCCTCGAGTATGAGGTCAGCGGCCTTTTCGGCCACCATCAAAGTCGGCGCATTGATGTTACCGGAAGTGACCGCCGGGAACACCGAGGCGTCCACCACGCGCAGTCCCGCGATGCCGTGCACCCGCAGGCGCGAGTCGACCACGGCCCGCGTGGGGTCCGGTCCCATTGCGCAGGTGCCGCAGGGATGGAACACCGAACCGCCGCGCTGGCGGAAGTCTTCCAGCACCTCGGCATCGGTGCGCACCGCCTTGCCCGGTTCGAGCTCGCATTCGATGATGCGCGCCAGCGGTCCGGCGCCGGTGATGCGTCGCAGCACGCGCGCCCCTTCGTAGACATCGGCGATGTCCTCGGCCGTGGCGAGGCTGTTCGGTGCAATGGCCGGGCTCGCGGACGGATCGGCACTGCGGATGTGTACGCTGCCGCGACTCGTCGGGCGGCAGGTGTTGAACGACATGCGAAACCCCGGGAACGGGTCGAGACGGATGAGCCTGCGGCTCTGGCGGGCGGTGTCGGTGCTGTAGCTCGCGGGATTGAAGTAAATGTGCAGATTGGGACGCTCGAGGCCGGGGCGGCTGCGCACGAACGCGCCCGCCTGGTTCACGCTCATCGCGAGCGGGCCGTCGCGGTGCAGCACATAGCGCAGCGCCGCTTTGACCCGGCCCGCCAGGGGGCGAAGCTCCTCGTTGAGCGAGGGGACCTTCGCGCGATAGGCATACACGACGCAGACGTGATCCTGCAGGCCCTCGCCGACGGCGGGAAGCGCGGCGACGATGGGTATGCCGAACTGCCCGAGCAGTTCCGGGTTCCCGAGGCCGGAGAGCTCGAGCAGTTGCGGTGAGCCGATCGCGCCGGCCGAAAGGATGACCTCGCCGGCGGTTGCGCGCTCGAGCGCGCCGGCGCGCAAATATTCCACTCCGGTGGCGCGCGTGCCGGAGAACGTGACCCGCTGCGCGTGCGCTTCGAGCATGACGCGCAGCGTGGGTCGGCGCATCACGGGCCGCAGATAGGCGCTCGCGGCCGAGACACGCACCCCATCGCGGATGGTCACTTGCCAGAAGCCGGCGCCCTCGGGCTCGGCGCCATTGAAATCCTGTGTGGCGGGTATGCCGGCTTCGGCGCAGGCGGCGATGAATGCGGTGCAGAGCGGATGCAGCGCATCGGAGGGCGTATCGATGTGCACGGGTCCGCCCGCGCCGTGCCACTGCGAGGGGCCGAGCGGGTGATCTTCGAGCTTCCTGAAATAGGGCAGCACTTCCGCCCAGCCCCAGCCCGGGTTGCCCGCGGCGCGCCAGTCCTCGAAATCCGCCGGCTGGCCGCGCACGAACACCATGGCGTTGATGGAGCTCGAGCCGCCGAGCACCTTGCCCCGCGGCCAGTGCGCGCCCCGGTGGTTGAGACCGGGATCGGGCCCGGCCTGGTACATCCAGTTGTATCGCGGATCGTTGAAGGTGCGCGCGTAGCCGACGGGGACGCGGATCCAGGGGCTCCTGTCGGAACCGCCCGCCTCGAGAAGCAGCACACGCTGTCCGGCATCGCTTAAACGTCGCGCGAGCACGCAGCCCGCGGAGCCGGCGCCGACGATGATGTAGTCGTAGTGCGACATCGGTGCTCAATGCGGCCGCAGGTGGCGCGGCCCCCTCGGCGAGCATACGAATCCGCTCGAGCACGGACCATGCTTTTTCCCGATGGCGCCATAGAAATTCTCGGCTGTGAAGGCTGCGTGGGCTATGGGAGTCTCCTCAATGCTTGCCGCCGCACGTCGCAATGGCGCAACATGCGTGTCGTGTGCTCACAAGTCATGCGTCCTGAGGATGCGCGACCATGAGCTGCATCAGACCGCAGCGCCTCGACGCGCGGCATGCCCACCCGGGGGGGGAAGGGGCGCGGACGGGCCAGGGCCGTACCCGGATAAAGTTCACAACGTGCAGAGGTAGGCGCATGAAATCGAACCAGAAGCTCTCACGCACCGTTGCCGCCATCTTGAGCGCTTCGGCTGCCCATGCGGTACTCGCCGCCAATGCGAGCGGGTCCGCGACCACTGCGGCGAATGGCAGCAATGGACTGCAGTTGCAAGAGGTTGTTGTTACCGCGCAACGCCGGGCGCAGAACATCCAGGACGTGCCCATCACCATGGAGGCGCTCACCGGAAAGACTCTGCAAAACCTCAATGTGCAGACGTTCGACGATTACGTGAAGTACCTGCCGAACGTCACCACCGGCAGCATGGGTCCCGGCCAGGGCGTGGTCTTCATGCGCGGCCTCTCGACCGGGGTGCTCGGCACCCAGGGTCAGGGCTCGGTCGGCGGGTTTCCGAACGTAGCGGTCTACCTCGACAACCAGTCGGCGATGCTGCCGGGCCGCAATCTCGACATCTATGCGGTCGATCTGCAGCGCATCGAGATCCTCGAGGGGCCGCAAGGAACCCTGTTCGGCGCCGGCGCCCAGGCGGGCGTGGTGCGCTACATCACCAACAAGCCGGTGCTCGATGCCACCCAGGTCGATGTCAACGCCGGCTACGGCATCACGGCGCACGGCGATCCGAACACCAATGTCAATGCGGTGTTCAAC
>DAIDHH010000132.1 GCA_027452045.1 Gammaproteobacteria bacterium | reverse complement strand
GTGCTGGCGGTGGACCAGACGGATTCCCACGAAAAAGACCAGCCTATCGTCGTGCACGCGGTCACCCTCGAGGTGACCCCGCAGCAGGCCGACCTGCTGGTAAAGGCGATGACCGAGGGCCGCATTCAATTGACCTTGCGCGGCGCCAATGCAGGCCTTGCGCCACCGGTCAAGAAGACGCCGAGGCACCGCGCGCCGGTGCGAGTGGTCCGGGTGCTCGTGCACAAGCCTCGACCGGCCGCCATCGTCATCATCCGCGGCACCAAAATCCAGCAGGCGCGCCCGACGATCGCCAGGGCACGCGCGGCGAGCTGAGCTAGCGAATCACACGTGGCGAATGCAGAGCCTGGACCGGCGCATGAAACAACATCCGGGAGAACAGCAAGAATGAACTCCGCAAAACACTTCGCCCGATGCCATGGGTCGTGGCTTTCCCTGTGCCTTCTCTGCGGTCTTTCGCTCTTCGCAAACGCCTTCGCTGCGACGAACGGCGACAAGCTCATCTATGCGGCCGGTGAGCACACCGCCGTCACCGTGCCGATCTACAAAAGCCGGATCATCGAGCTCACCGCTCCGGTAAGCCGTGTCTCGATCGGCAATCCCGACATCGCCGACGTGCTGATCATCGATCCATTCCAGCTGTATGTGCTCGGCAAGGACCTCGGCAACACCAATATCCTCCTCTGGACCAAGCACAACGTGCTGGTGAGTGCCCTGTCGATCACCGTGACGCACGACATCTCGGCTCTCAAGGCCATGCTCGCCCAGATACTGCCCAACGAGCACATCGGCGTCGTCAGCGCCCAGCGCAATATCATCCTGTACGGCACGGTCGCGGACGTCGAGGATTTGAATGCCGCCCTCAAGATCGCCAAAGGTTACCTCGAGAAGGCGTCGCCTGCGAATCAGAAGATCATGTTTCGGGGCGGCAACGGCGGCGCGCACGGCGGCTCCGGGCGGGTGATCGACCTCCTGCAGGTGGCCGGTCCCCAGCAGGTGATGCTGCAGGTGCGGGTCGCCGAAGTGCAGCGTAATGCGGTCAAGCACATGAACTTGCAGTTCATCGGCACGCACGCCGGAGGCCACTGGTTTGGCGGCGCCATCAACGGCGGCGCCACCTTCCCCTCGACGCAGCTCTTCAACAGTGCCGGCACCGTGTCCTCCCAGACCGTCGTCACCCCTACCGTACCGATCATTTCCACCGCCGGTCTGTTCGGGAGTTACCTGAGCGGCTCGTTCGCCGCCAATGCGGTGCTGGACGCCTTCGCGCAGCAGGGCCTCGCCACGATCCTCGCCGAGCCGACGCTCACCACCGAATCCGGTGAGCAGGCGCGGTTTCTCTCCGGCGGCCAGTTCCCGATCCCGGTACCGGAGCAGAACGGGGTCATCGGCATCGAGTACAAGGACTTCGGCGTCAAGCTCGGCTTCCTGCCCGTGGTGCTCACCGACGGACGCATCAACCTCAAGATCAACGTGAGTGTGAGCCAGCTCACCTCGACGAACTCGCTGACCGTCACGCCCATCACCTCCTCGGGCGTATTCGCTGTACCCGCCATTACCGAACGGCGAGCCGAAGCGACGGTCGAGCTCGCGGACGGTCAGACCATCGGCATCGCTGGGCTCACCAACGACGCGATGGCGAGCGCCGCGCGGAAATTTCCGGGACTCGGGGACATCCCCATCCTCGGTCAGCTCTTTCGCAGCCAGGACTTCCAGGACGGCCGGACCGAGCTCGTCATCCTGGTCACCCCGAGGCTGGCGAGGCCGCTGCCGGCAGGGCCGGTACGCCTGCCCACCGACAGCGTGACTCCGCCGACGAATCTTGGCTTCTACCTGCTCGGCAAATTGCACGGCGCGCCGAAACCTGCCCCCGCGCCGCCCTCGTCCACAACCGCCTCACCGCCCCCCGCGGCTCCCGGACACCCCTGAGCACCGCCCGAGGATACGACCATGAAATGCATTCGAATCGGAACTGCGCTGCTCGCCTCAGTCGTTCTGTGCGGCTGCGCGGAGTACCCCCAGGTTGATGCGGCATACGGGCACGCGTACGCCGCAATGGTGCGCGAGCAGACCTCCAATCCCGGCGCTGCCGCCATGACCCACGCTCCGGCACCTGCCGACGGCGCGCGGCTCGAAAGAGTCATCAAGGCACACAACGGAGCGGTATCCGCAGCCGTGACCGGTACGGTGCGCGCCGGGCAGTTCGACATAGGCGGTAGCGGCGGAGGGGGCAGCGGCGGAGGGGGCAGCGGCGAATGAGCGAGCGCGGTCCGGGAGTCGGGCCGCCTACAGGAGCAGCGAGGAGCGAATATGAACCATAGAGCGAAGAGACCAACGAACGAACGAGGTGCGGCTCTCGTACTGATCGTCATCGCCATGTTCGTGCTCATCCTCATGGCGGGCATGGCACTCGACGTGGGCCACATGATGCTCAACAAGTCGAGGCTGCAGAACGGCGTGGACGCCGCCGCGCTCTCGGCCGCCAAGACGCTGAACGACACGGGCAGCACGGCACTCGCCACGGCTGCGGCGCTTCAGGCACTGGGCCTCGACGCCAACACCACGGGCAACGCAGAGCTTGCGAACACCTACGACGGCAACAACCTGCAGGTGACGGTGCAGTACTCGAGCGCACTGCAGCCCTTCACCGCCGGATCGACCACGGGCCCCTACGTTCGGGTCATGGCCACGGGATTCACGTTCCCGGCGCTGCTGGTGCGGGTGGCGGGCATCACGACCCTGGGCGCCAGCGCCTCGGCGGTCGCGGGCCCGAGTCCGACCATCAACACCGCGTGCAACATCGCGCCCATGATGGTCTGCGGCAACCCCTCGCCGCTCGCGAGCTACTGGGGCTACCAGATCGACTCGCCCCAGGTGCTCAAGAGCGCCTCCCCGGGCGACGGCAACATCGGCCCCGGAAACTTCCAGCTCATCCAGCTCGGCGGCACCGGTGATGCGATCGTACGGGACAACCTCGCCGGCAGCTACCAGGCCTGCGCGGTGAACGGCAATTCGGTGCAGACGGAGACCGGCAATGGGACGGGACCTGTCGCCCAGGGACTCAACACCCGCTTCGGCATCTACAGCGGCCCGATGGCGGGGACGGAGGCGCAGTACCCGCCCGATACGGTCACCGCGGACTCCAGTCCCGCGCTCACGGTGGACAGCAACGACAACGTATGGTACGGCTCGACGGAGCTCACCGCGAGCAATATCAACAGCACCACCGGCGTTTTCACCTACAACGACTACACCGCCGAGGAAGCCAACGGCCCCTACCAGTTCGCACCGGCGAGCGACGGACCCGGCGACTACGGCGTCCCGGGCCGGCGAGTGCTCACCGTCCCGGTGGGCGACTGCACGGGCACCGCCAACGGATCCACCACGGTGCCGGTTCTGGGTTTCGCCTGCTTCTTCCTCCTGCAGCCCGCCACGCATTCCGGCAACACCGACTACGTGGTCGGACAGTTCGAAGGCAACTGCCAGGTCAACGGCAATCCGGGTCCGAACCCGGGATCGGGGCCGGGCCCCTACGTGATCGAGCTCTATCGCGACACCGGGAGTCCGGACTCATGATGCGCGGCAGGCACCCGTACCCGGGGACCGCCCGGCTGCAGCGCGGCCTCGCGACGGTGGAACTGGCCATCGCGCTGCCGGTGCTGCTGCTGCTCATGTTCGCGGTGGCGGAATTCGGCCGGCTGCTCCAGCAGTACGACACCCTGAACAAGGCGGTCCGGGACGGTGCACGCTACGCGGCGTCGGTGAGCGCTCAGGGCTCCACCGGATTCGTCACCATCACGCCAACCATTCAGACCGAGGTCGCGAACCTCGTCGCCACCGGCACGGTGAACGGCACCGGCGCGCCACTTCTGCCCGGGCTGAGCGCGAATGACGTGTCGGTCTCCCCGACGGGGAACAATCTCTACGTCGAGGTCTCCGTCACCTACACCTATCAGCCGCTGCTCGGCGCTTCTCTCATCACGTTCGGTCTTGGGAACTCGATCCCCCTCGACGTTCCCCTCACGGCGGCGTGCGTCATGAGGGCGCTGTAATGCCAGCTCTGCGCAATGCCATGGCCAGAGAGCGAGGCATGACCCTCGTCGAGTTCTCGATCATCAGCACGGTGCTGTTTCTGGTGCTGTTCGGCGTGATCGAATTCGGCCGCGCAATGTACGTGGTCAACGTCCTCACCGAGGCGACGCGAAGAGGCGCCCGCCTCGCAGCGGTCTGCCCCGTCAACGATCCCTACCCCGCCGAAGGCGCGGTGTTTGCCTCGGGCGGCGTGAGCGCGGTCGTTCCCGGACTCACTCCGGCGAACGTCGAGATCCAATACCTCGACGACAGCGGCGCCGTCATCACCGATCCGGTAACGAACTTCGGAGAAATCAACTACGTGCGCGCCCAGATCGTCAACTTCTCCATGCCTCTCGTCATCCCCTTCTTCTATCCCACGCTGTCCCTGTCCGGATTTGCCGCCACCCTGCCGCGGGAGAGCCTTGGCGTCCCACGCTCCGGCACCGTCACTCCGTGCTGAGCCCCATCATGGCCGACCTCACTGAAATCCGCCTTAGAGTCCTGCTGGTCTCCCGCCGCAAGGACATGCTCGACTCGCTGCAGGCACTGCTCGGGCGCTACCCCGGCATCGCCCTCGAGCGAAAGCTCGTGGTGAACGGCCATACCGACCCTCTGCACGGCGTCGCGGAATTGCCGGACGCCCTGGTGCTGCACCTCGGGGAGACCTGGCAGGCTGAGCTCGAAGGGCTCTCCGCGCGAGCCGCGGATCGGCGGCCCCCGCTCGTGGTCGTCGGCTCCGCGGCCGACGCCGCCGCCATGCGCCTCGCGATGCAGGCGGGGGCGCGTGACTTGCTGCCGATGCCCCTGATCGCGGCCGACCTCGTCGCGGCGCTGAAGCGGATCGAGCGGGACCGCCAGTCGGCCGCGCCGGGCCGCAAGCGGGCCACCACCGTATTCATCAATGCGAAAGGCGGTTGCGGCGGGACGTTTCTCGCGTGCAACGTTGCGCACACCCTCGCCACGCGCTTCGGCAGGCGCGTGGTCCTGCTCGACCTCGACCTGCAATTCGGCACGATTCCGGTGTACTTCGATCTCTTCCCCGGACGAGGCCTCATGCAGGCGCTCGAGAACGTCGAGGAGCTCGACGAAACCGCCCTTGACGGGTATCTCGCGCGCCACCCGAGCGGTGTCGCCGTCCTCGGCCAGGCCGCCCAGGATTCCCTGCCCTTGGGCGGCGTCTCGCTCGATTCCGTTGCGAAGCTGATCAAGCTCCTCGAGCGCACCCACGATCACCTGCTGATCGATCTGCCCCGGAACCTGAACGCGATGGCCTGCCGGGTGATCGAGCGCGCCGAGAACGTCGCGCTCATCGTGCAGCAATCAGTGACCGTGTTGCGCGATGCCGGCCGCCTCACGACCTGCCTGCGGCGCGACCTCACGGTGAGCTCCGAGCGCATCACCACGGTCGTCAACCGGTATGACCGGCGCTCGGCGATCTCCGCCGAGGACATTCGGAACACCCTCAGCTGCGGCGAGCCCATTCTCGTGCCAAACGATTACCGCAACGTCGAGGAAAGCATTACCACCGGCCAACCGCTCCTGTCGCATGGCCGCGCGACCTCGGTCACCAAGGCGATCCAGAGCCTCGCACAGCGACTCGACGGGGAGTCGGCCGAGGATCGCCGTGGGCTCCTCGCCCGGGCCTTCTCCCGGGTCGCGAGATCGAAGTCCACATGAGCACCGAGGCAGACATGCCAATGAAGGAAGCCGCGCAACGCGCCATCGACGAGGAAGGGGCGCCTCCGGAGGACGATCGCCTCAAGTCCTTGTCGCCCATCGAGCGCGAGGCCAAGGACCTCATTTACCAGAGACTGCTCAAGGTGATGGATCTCTCGCTGATCGGGGGTCTCGCAGACCGGGAAGCCCGGCACCAGATCCGTCAGATCTGCGACATGCTGATGAGCGAGCACCAGGTGCCCTTGAGCCTGGTGTCGCGCCAGCGGATCGTCAAGCGCATCGAGGACGAAGTGCTCGGCCTCGGACCGCTCGAGCCGCTGCTCGCCGACAAGAGCGTCTCGGACATCTTGGTGAACGGCTCGGGCCAGGTCTATGTGGAAAGACGCGGCCGCCTCGAGCTCACCGACGTCACCTTCAACAGTGACGCGCACCTGCTCAACATCATCGATCGCATCGTTTCGGCGGTCGGGAGGCGCATCGACGAGTCCTCCCCCATGGTCGATGCGCGACTGAAGGATGGCTCCCGGGTCAACGCCATCATCCCGCCGCTTGCGATCGACGGCCCTTCGCTCTCGATCCGCCGCTTCGTGGTCGAGATGCTCTCGATCGACGACCTGATCAGCCTCGGTTCCTTGACGAAGCCGCTCACCGATGTGTTGAGCGCCGTCGTGCGTGCCCGACTCAACGTGCTCGTCTCCGGCGGCACGGGCGCCGGCAAGACGACGCTCTTGAACATCCTGTCCGGGTTCATCCCGCACTCCGAGCGCATCGTCACCATCGAGGACTCCGCCGAGCTGCAGTTGCGCCAGCCCCACGTGGTGCGTCTCGAGACCCGTCCGCCCAATATCGAGGGACGGGGTGCAGTCACCCAACGAGACCTGGTGCGCAACAGTCTGCGCATGCGCCCCGATCGCATCGTGATCGGCGAGGTACGCGGCGGCGAAGCGCTCGACATGCTGCAGGCCATGAACACCGGACACGACGGCTCGCTCACCACCATCCATGCCAATTCGCCGCGCGATGCGCTCGGACGCGTGGAGAACATGGTCTCCATGACCGGCATCGCCTTTCCGGCCCATGCCCTTCGCGCCCAGATCGCTTCCGCGATCGACATCATCATCCAGATCGAGCGGCACGAGGATGGGCGGCGCCGCGTGGTGAGCCTGCAGGAAACGAACGGCATGGAGGGGGAGATCATCACCACCTCGGAGATCTTCCGCTTCAACCGGCGCGGCCTCGATGCCGCAGGCAATGTCCTCGGGGAGCTCGGCCCCACGGGCGTGGTGCCCGGATTTCTGCGCCGGCTGCGCGAGCGCGGCATCGAGCTGCCGATCGAAGTGTTCCGTGACGATGCGGACTTCGCAGCCGGGAGGAGAAAGTCATGAGCGGAACCTGGGTATTCTTTGGGCTGGTTTTCCTCGCCGTCTTCCTGCTCATGACCGGACTCACCATTCCCGTGTTCGGCGAGAGCCGCAAGGCGCGCAGGCGCCTGCTCGCGCGCCTTGCGGCGGTCGGGACCGAAAGGGATGCGCAGGTCGAGATGCTGCTGCGCAAGAAGTACGCTCAGGAGTTGACGCCCCTCGAGCAGTCCCTCGAGGCGCTGCCGGGATTCGATGCCATCCGGCGCCTGCTCGAGCAGAGCGGCCGCTCGACACCGGCGTACCGCCTGGTGCTGACCTCGGCCCTCATCGGTCTCGGTGCCGGCATCGTCGGATGGATGCTGACTCGACTGTGGTACGGGGCCGCCATGTTTTTCCTCGCGGCCGCCGCCATACCCTGGCTCAACCTCCTCAGGGCGCGCAATGCCCGCACGGCGAAATTCGAGGAGCAGCTGCCCGAGGCGCTCGATGTCATCAAGCGCGCGCTGCAGGCGGGGCACCCGTTCACGCAGTGCCTGAAGCTCGTGTCCCTCGACATGGACGAGCCGATCAGCCGGGAGTTCGACTACGTCTTCTCGGAAATCAACTACGGCGGCGACCTGCGCCACGCGCTGCTCAGCTTCCTCGAGCGCATCCCGAGCGTCTCGGCCATGGCCTTCGTCACCGCGGTGCTGGTGCAGAAGGAAACCGGCGGCAATCTGGCGGAGATTCTGACGCGAATCACCACCGTCATCCGGGGACGCTTCAAGCTGCACAGGCGCATCCGCACGCTCTCCGCCGAGGGCCGGCTCTCGGCCTGGATCCTGCTGCTGATGCCCCTCGTGCTGTTCGCGGTCATCTGGATCACCACTCCGAGTTACCTGCCGACGCTGATCCACGACCCCCGGGGGCCGAAGCTCATCGCGTTCTCGGTCGTGATGGGAGTGCTCGGCATGCTGTGGATCCGGCGCATCATCCGGATACAGGTCTGAGTGGAGGCCCGCCATGAGCACAGCCCTCGCATCCCTCGCGCTGCTGTTCGGCCGGCTGCAAGGCGTACAGCTCCTGTTCATCGCTCTCGCCGCCGCCGCGGTCTTCGCCTTCAGCTACGGGGTATTCGCCCTGGTCACCTCCGCCACCGACCCGCTTCGGCGGCGCCTCGAGCAGGTCGCCGAAAGACGCAGCCCTGCGCCCTCTCTCGCCTCCCGGGTCGCCGCCCGGCTGCGCCCGTTCGCGGGGCTGGTTCTGCCCAAACGCGATGGCGTTCGATCCCGCATCAGTCAACAGTTGATGCAGGCGGGCTACCGGTCGCCCACCGTGCTCTCGACGTACTACGGCGTCAAGGCGTTGCTCATGACGGGACTGCCGCTGTGCGTGCTCGCCGCCTGGCTCTTCTTCCCGCGCCTGAGTACCGGCCACCTGCTCTACTACGCGAGCGCCGCGGCGGCCGCCGGCTACATCCTCCCGGGTATGTGGCTCGATCGCCGCGTGCGCCGCCGTCAGCGCGCCCTGCGCGCCGGGTTCCCTGATGCTCTCGATCTGCTCGTCGTGTGCGTGGAGGCGGGTCTCGGGCTCGCTCCCGCCCTGCAGCGCGTGGCCGACGAAATCGTCGTCAGCCATCCGGAGCTCGGGGCGGAACTGGCGCTCGTGAACGCCGAAATGCGCGCTGGAGTCGAGCGCACCGAGGCGCTGAAGAATCTGGCCGAGCGCACCGGGTTGTCCGATATCCGGGGGCTGGTCGCCTTGATGGTGCAGACCATGCGCTTTGGCACGAGCATTGCCGATGCGCTCAGGGTGTACGCGGAGGAGTTTCGGGACAAGCGCACGCAGGCCGCCGAGGAGCAGGCGGCCAAGATCGGGACCAAGATGATCTTCCCCCTGGTGTTCTGCCTGTTCCCCTCCTTCTTCCTGATCGCCATCGGCCCGGCCGTCCTCAGGCTGATCACCGTGTTCGGGGCGCTGATGCGGCATTGAGACTCACGACCGGTCGGTGAGCCCATGGAGAAGAGATGACTTTATCGGGAGCCTGGTCATGTGACATAACGTAAGGTCGGTCGCTTCCGGCGAACCAGACGCCTGCCGTCGGTGCCAGCGCAGGTAGCGGCAGCCGGCCCCAATCGGCAGGCGAAGCGGGTTGCACTAAATTGAGGCGGAGGGCCCCCGGGGGGGGATCCCGCGCAGGACTGGCAGATCTGGCTGGCGGACCCGCACCGCGCGAAAGTGCGATAGGAACAGCGTTTTTGGTATCCGCCGGTGGTAAAGTGACCTTCGATAAGAACCATAACGAACCCTAGACATGGTCACGTTGCGACTGTTGTGGGTGAACGAGCGCACCGCCGGGCCGCGCGAGGCTTGGAAGGATGAATTTGCATCCAGGTGCCGGCTCCATGAGGTCAACGTAGCGCAGTTGACCGGCTCCGAGGCCGATGGAGACTGGGATGTCATCTGCTTCAACATCGACTACCCGGAGATGGCTCAGCTGAAGCTCATCCCCCAGACCAAGCACCGCTGGCCCTCCGCCCCGATCCTGCTCCTGACCATGCAGTGCTCGACCGAGCTCGCGGTGTGGGCCATGCGGGTGCGAGTGTTTGATGTGCTGATCAAACCCATCACGCCCCAGGAAATCGACACTTGTCTGCAACGGGTCACCGAGGCGGTCGCGGCGCGCCGCTCGCAGTCGGAACGACGGCCGCAGTCACTCATCGCGCCGCTGCCGATGGAGGTGCGCTACCGACCCCACACCACGCCCTCGCAAAGACTGCAGCAGGCGGTCGCGCACGTCAGCAAGCACTTCGGCCAATCGCTCCCCGAATCGCAGATGGCGCAGCTCTGCCAGATGTCCCCTTCCCGGTTCTGCCGTGAATTCAAGTCCGCCTATGGCGTGACCTACGTCGAGTACGTGGCGCGCTACCGCGTCGTGCAGGCGAAGCGATTGTTGAGCAATCCCGCCATGTCGATCGCCGATGCGGCGGCGGCGGTCGGATTCACCGATCCGTCCTATTTCACGAGAGTGTTCCGCAGGGTCACCGGTCTTTCACCGAGCGCCTATCGCGGCTGCCAGCCGGCCTGCGAGACGGATCCCGGGGAGATCGAATTCGCCCCCTCCTCGCTCACGGGCTGAACAGACGCCGAGTCCGCGCCGGCGGCGGGCCGTGCGCTGCTAGAATGGGCGCTTCGTGACTTCATCCGGTCCCCACAACGGAGCGCACGCGTGAAAGCAACCTCGATCATCGGGCTGATCCTCATGGCCGGCGGGCTCTTCCTCGTCCTGCGGCCTCCCCATTACGCGACGCAGCACAGCGTCCTGAAATTCGGCGGCCTTGAAGCCACCGTCCGCCAGGAGCGGGCGCTCCCCGGGTGGGTGGGTGGGACCATCCTCGGCGCCGGACTGGTGCTGCTCTCGGTGGGCCTCATCAAGCGCTAGAATCCGGTCCCCGAACCATCCTGAGAGGACAGGCGCCATGGCGATCCGCGAGCAGTTGGTCGAGTACCGGGACGGAGACACCGTGCTCGAGGGCTTTTTCTGTCACGACGACTCCCGCCCGGGACCCCAGCCGGCGGTCCTGATCCACCACGCCTGGGGCGGCCGCGACGAGTTCGTCGAGCGCAAGGCGCGGCGGCTCGCCTGGCAGGGCTATGCGGCTTTCGCCGCCGATGTCTACGGCAAGGGCAGGCGCGGGGCGACGAACGAGCAGTGCTCGGCCCTCATGACCCCGCTCATGCAGGATCGCGCCCTGCTTGCCCGCCGCATCACGGCGGGACTCGAGACGGTGCGGGGTCTGCCGCAGGTCGATGCGAGACGCATCGCCGCCATGGGATTCTGCTTCGGGGGGCTGTGCGCGCTCGATCTTGCGCGTAGCGGCGCGGATGTGCGCGGCGTGGTTTCCTTCCATGGGCTGCTCAAGCCCAATGGACTGCCGTCCCGGAAGGTACGCGCCAAGGTGCTCATGCTGCACGGATATGACGACCCCATGGCCCCGCCCGAGGACGTCCTCGCGGTCGCCAAGGAGTTCACCACCGCGGGCGCGGACTGGCAGCTGCACGCCTATGGCAACACCCAGCACGCCTTCACGAATCCCCAGGCCCACGATCAGGCCCTCGGTCTCGTATACAACGAGGCGGCCGAGCGCCGCTCGTGGCACTCGCTGATCCAGTTCCTCGACGAAGTACTGCGTTAGGCCAAGGCGCCCCGGCCGGTGACGACCTCGATCGTCACCGTGCCGGTGTGCGGATCGAAGAGGATCCGGGCCTGACCGCGCTCGATCTGAGCGCGGACCTGGGACACTTTCTGATCCAGGGAGTATTCCCGCTCACCGTAGTCGGTGCCCTCGCGAAGCACGAACGACTCGAGCACCCCGCGCAGAGCCTCCGGGGAGAGCTCCGCGCAGGGAATCTCGATCGGCTCGCCGGCAGTTACTGCCGCTGAATCTTCGCCAGCAGGCGAAGCATCTCGAGATACATCCACACCAAGGTCACCATCAGGGCGAAGGCGCCATACCATTCCATGAACTTCGGCGCGCCTCCCGCGGCCCCCTGCTCGATCATGTCGAAATCGAGCGCCAGGTTGAAGGCCGCGATACCGACCACGAGCACCGAGAAGCCGATGCCGAGCGGGCCGCCCCCGTTGATGAAGGGCACCGCGACATGGAAGAACCCGAGGATCCAGCTGGCCGCATACAGCAGGACGATGCCGAGCGTCGCGCCCACCACCATGTGACGGAAGCGGTCGGTGACTCGGATGATCCGCGTTCTATAGAGCACCAGCATGACGAAGGCGACTGCGAAGGTCGCCGCCACCGCCTCGATGGCGATTCCCGGATAGCGAAGGTTGAACTGGGCCGAGATGCCGCCCAGCACGAGCCCCTCGAGGGCCGCGTAGGGTACGGCCAGATAGGGGGCGGTGGTCGGCTTGAAAGAGACGATGAGCGCCAGGATGAGCCCGCCGATGAGGCCGAGCATCATCTCGCCGCCGACCGCCTGGAGGTTCCCGGCAACCACTTGCGACCAGGGCCACAACGCGCACGCCATGAGCACCACGAGCAGCAGGAAGCTCTTGTTGACGGTCCCCTCGAGTGTCATGGCCTCGCCGCCGAACCCGACGCGGGGAACGCGCGCAAAGGCGTTGAGAGCGGGGTTGCCGGATCGCCGTGTCTGCAAAGGCATCTGTGATCTCCAGTATGGGACGAGCCTATTCTAAGTCATGCGACATGGGGCCGCGAGCGGGAAAAACAATGCCCGCCGGCCCATTTTTACAGAAAACTCAAGCGCTTACGCGTCCTTGCTCAGGCTCCGGAGACATTCGGGTCGCGCCAGCCGCGCTCGAACGGCAGCCGCCAGGCGTGCGGGGCGATGAGCTGGTGCATGGAATTCGGGCCCCAGGAGCCCGGCGCGTACAGCCGCACCGGCGGTGGAGACTCGATCAAGGGCGCCGAAACCTCCCACAGCCGCTCGATGCCCTCGGCCGTCGTGAAGAGCGTCCTGTCCCCCCTCATGGCATCGAGGATCAACCGCTCGTAGGCCTCCAGCACCTCCCCGACGAGGCCGGTGTCGTGCATGGCGAACTGCAGGCTGAGCTTGTCGAGCCGCATGCCGGGGCCCGGGCGCTTGCCATAGAACGAAAGGGACATCTTCGACACGTCCGCCAGATCGAAGGTGAGGTGATCCGGCCCCTGCGCGCCGACCCCGGAATCCGGGGGGAACATGCTCTTCGGGGGCTCGCGGAAGGCGATCGAGATGATCCGTTTGCCCTCGGCGAGGCGCTTGCCGGTGCGCAGGTAGAACGGCACGCCGGCCCAGCGCCAGTTGTCGATGGTGCACTTGAGCGCGATGAAGGTCTCGGTGTCCGATTCGTGGCTCACGCCCTCCTCGCCTCGATAGCCCGTGAACTGCCCGCGCACCACGTCAGCGGGCTTGATGGGCAGCATGCTGCGGAAGACCTTGTTCTTCTCCTCCCCGATCGAGGTGGGCTCGAGCTCGGTCGGCGGCTCCATCGCCACGAACGCGAGGATCTGGAAGAGGTGGGTCACCACCATGTCGCGAAACGCGCCGATCGAGTCGTAGAAGGCCGTGCGCTTCTCCAGCCCCAGGGTCTCCGGCACATCGATCTGGACGTGCTCGATGAAATTGCGGTTCCAGATCGGCTCGAACAGTCCGTTCGCGAAGCGGAAGGCGAGGATGTTCTGCGCCGGCTCCTTGCCGAGAAAGTGATCGATACGAAAGATCTGATGCTCGGAGAACACCGCATGCAGCTTGGCATTGAGCGACTTGGCGCTCGCAAGGTCTGTGCCGAAGGGCTTCTCCATGATGATGCGCGAGCGCTGCACCAGGCCCGCCTCCCCGAGCATGCGCACGCACGAGAGTGCGGCATTGGGCGGCACGCTGAGGTAATGCAGCCGCTCGCACTCGGCGTCGAGGGCCTTTTCCGCCCGCTCGACCGCCGCCTTCAATGCGCCGGCGCCGGCACCGAGCGGCACGTAATCCAGGGACGCGGCGATTGAGGCCCATTCCTCGTCGCTCGCCTTGCGTGCCGCGAACTCATCGATCGCGGCGCGCGCGATCTTGCGGAAGGCCTCCGCATCGATGTCCTCGAGCGACACCCCGATGATGCGGCAGCTCGGGATGAATCCCGCATCGATGAGATGAAACAGCCCCGGCAGGAGCTTGCGCCGGGCAAGATCGCCCGTCGCGCCGACCAGGACCACGACCTGGGGATTCCGTGGACCGACTCCAGCAGGTATTTTCGCCACTCTTCTACCCTGTTCAATCATCTGACTATTTAAGGTGCGGAAGAATAGCGGGCCGCCGCGCGCGAATCCATCGGTTTGGACACGCTGCCGGGATCAGCGGGGATGCAGTACCGGGACCGGATCGCGATGCCGGCAGCCCGGTAAGCGTGCATGAGCATGCGGCGCGGCGCGTGGGCGCCGGCCGAGGCGCTCGCCGGCGACCCGGCCGGGTCGCCGGCGAGCGCGCCCTAGGTTACTTCGAGCGCGCCTCGATGTATTCGACCGCCGCCCGGATATCCCCATTCGAGAGGCCCGGATGCCCGCCGCGCGGGGGCATCATACCCTTGCCCTGGATCACCGCCGCCACCAGCGCATCGGTGCCGAGCGCAAGCCGCGGCGCCCAGGCAGCCTTGTCGCCGGGTTTCGGCCCGACGGCGTTGTCGTGGCACATCGCGCAGTTCTGGGCA
This sequence comes from Gammaproteobacteria bacterium, assembly GCA_027452045.1. Classification (GTDB taxonomy): domain Bacteria; phylum Pseudomonadota; class Gammaproteobacteria; order Steroidobacterales; family Steroidobacteraceae; genus 13-2-20CM-66-19. Next base: position 9,125 of record DAIDHH010000132.1, on the reverse strand, counting down.
TAGATCTGTTGACCGGTCGCCGCGTGCGCGCCGGAGGCGACGACCAGGGCCGCAATCGCGGCGATATCACAGCGCATCATCTTCATAACGACTCCCACCTCTTCGCCGGATGAGTCTCTCATCGCCGGCATTGCCCTACGCACATCAGGAAGCGGTCTCCCGCTCGCCGGAAACCACGGCCGCGCGTTGCGCCGGCCCGAACCACATCTCATAGAGACTGAGAAGAATCATCGCCCCGAGCCCGAGGACGAAGCCGCCTCCTCCGAGGAGGACGAGGTATACCCACCCCATATTCAACTTCGTGAGGAACCAGCCGGAGACATCCACCAGGAAGGCGACGAACGGCAGCACCGCGAGGATGATCTTCCAGCGCACCGGAAAGCTCGAGTGCACGAATATGAACCCCACCATGAAGAAGACCACCGAGAGCGACATCATGTGGATGTGTGCGAGCGACATCAGCGTCACATAACCGACGCCGGGCCCGTAATACGTGGCCGCGATGTCCCGCACGCTCAGCACCGGACTGCCGCTGCTGCCGATGTGGCTGAAATCGAGGTACGACAGCGCCATCAGCATGGCGAGCCCCAGGAATATCAGCGTGGCGGTGAGCAACGCCTTCATTTCCACGGACAGTTGAGCTAGGGGTTTCACGGTGTTTTTCCTTTGCCGACGGTGAGCTGGACGCTCGAGAAGTAAGCCGCGATGTTCTGCAGCTGCTCGACCGACATGGGACGGATGATCTCGTTCATGATGCCGTTCTTGCGCGTTCCATCCTTGTACGCCATGAGCTGCTGCATGAGGTACTGGTAGTGCTGGCCGGCGAGGTTCGGTATTTCCGTAGCCACGGACATGCCATCGGCACCGTGACAGCCGCTGCACAGCGCCGCCTCCGTTTTCCCGGCCACCGGATCCGGCCGCACGGCGCGGGCCGAGGACGCCGTGAAGGCGAGATCGAAGGCGCCTCCGATGAGCGCGGTGACGACAGCGAGGACGGTGAGGACAGTGCGTTTACGCATGATTACTCAAGCTCCTTTCTCGGCCCATCCGGTGCGGATCGGCGCTAAAATTTCACCCGCCCGCCGACCATGACATACCCGACGCTGTAGTACGGGGAACCGTACCCGGGTGTGAGGAAGTTGACGGCGGTGCTCCCGGCGCCCTGGATCGCGGCGGCGGTGTCGTTGAAGTTGTCGTCGCGGTAGTACTCCCAGCCGAGCCCGAACAGCAGGTCCACGTTCGCGCGCATCGCGTAGGTGGCGGTGAGCCGTGCCTCGTGCATCTTGGAGATGATCTGCGGGAAGTCCGCCACGTTCTGATAGAAGGAGCCGGGGGTCGGGGTGTTCACGGCCACCCCGTTGTAGAGGCCGAAGAGGACCGATCCGTAGGCGAAGGTGTAGTGCGCGGCAACCTTGAGTTTCGTGGTCACCTGCCACTTGCCGTCAAAGCCCACAGTCTGCATGTCACTCGTATAGCGGTCCTGGAAGTAGCCGATGCTGCCGGCGCAGCTCCCGGTATTCGACTGCGCGCAGGCGCCGTTGCCGCGCGTCTCGTAGAAGATGCGCTGGAAGGTGTAGTAGAGGTGATAGCTCATGCCCTGGCGCGGCCGGTAGGTCACATCGGGACCCGCGCTGAGATCGTAATCGCTCCTCAAGCCCTCGCCCGTGCCGGCGAGGGTCTCCGCGGCCGCATACGTGTAGCTGTGGCGTTCGTACATGAAGAGGAGGTCCGTCGTCAGATCCTCCTGCGGCATGTAATCCACCATGAGCTTCACCGAATTCGAATTCATCGGCGCCTCGAACGTTGCGGCCGAGCATTCGTTCAGGCTCGATGAGGCGCACGCAGGCACCGGACTCGGCACGGTCCCCTGCTCCAGGTTGTACCAGGGCAGCAGGTACACCAGGACTCCGGTGCGATCGGCGTGCACGAACGAGAGCCTCGCGAAGGACTTCGATCCCATCGCACTCGTCACGGCGACCGTCATCGTGTCCTTCGAGCTCTCTCCGACCTGCGCGTTGCTGCGGCCGGTGTGATCGTAGCGGTAGCCGAGCGTCAGCCGTGTGCTGTAGCGGGGGATGAGCAAGTACCCGAAATTCAGGCCCGCGTTCTGCTTCACCCAGTTCTGCGGAATGACGTAGCCGGAGCCGGTGAGCCGGGCGTCGCTCGACTGCCCGCCGGTGTACACCAGGTACTGGTTCAGAGTGACGTTGCGCCCATCGATACCGTAATAGGCTCGCAGGCTGCTGTTTGCGACCGGGCTCGATGTGGCGCTCACGGTGCCCTGGTACACCCTCGCGCGGATGTCGGGCGAGCCCGCCGTCGTGCCCTGCAGCGTCACGGGATTGAGATTGCCGTAGCCGCTCAATGGCGAGGGGTCGGGGTCCGCGGTATTCGGCGGGAAGCCGTTGTCCTGGGTCTCGAGGCCCACGCGCGCGTTCAGGTTGACGCGGGTCTTCGGTATCCTGTTGGTGGCCGCCTCGAGCGTGAGGTAGTCCGCCTGGTTGCTCGGCGGGGTCGAATAGGCGGCCGACAGCTGGTAAGGCGCCGCCGTGTTCGAATAGGGATACGGCAGGTTGATGTAGGTGTTCGCGTCCTCGAAGCGCGAGTAGGTCTCCTGCAACAGGACCTGGTCGCGCCGCGTCGCGTACTCCGCGGTGAGATCGTATCGGCCGGTGTCGTAATCGATCGGCAGCGCGAAGGCCGTGCCGCCCCAGGGCCCGTCGAATGAATCCTCGAGCGAGCCGTACTTGTGCTCGTAGCGCAACGCGCCATCGACGGTCCAGTGCCCGTAGATGTACTTGAAGTTGCCGCTACCGATGTCGCGCCGGGTACCGGCCTGCAGAGGCTGCATCGCCCCCGTCCCCGAGAGCACCGGGATGGTGAGCGAGTTCTTGGTGATGCTGCCCTGGGTGGCGGCCGTAGCGCCCCCCCACGGGATGAGGCCGCTGTTCAGCGTCGCGAGGTGGCTGCCGTTGTCGCTGTAGAGGGAGTCGATGACATTGCCCGTGTAGGAGATCGAATTGAAGCCGAGACTCGACTCCCAGCTTCCCTGGCGACCGAACTCGAGGTCGATCGAGCCGATGTTCGCGAGATTGTTCGCGGTGCGGCTGCGGTAAGTGCCATCGCTTCCTATCGCGCTGCCGAGGTACGAGCCGGTCTGAAAGGCGAGATTTCTCCCGCTGAAGTCGTAATACCAGGTGCTATCGCCCGTGGGCCGGCGCTCGAAGTCGAACCGGCCGAGCAGATCGGCGCCACGGGTGGTGAGGCCGTTGTAGCGCCCCGCCTGATCGGGATTCGTGCCCCCGAGTCCGAGCAGCCCGAGCTCGATGTCGTTGTCGTACGAGGATGTTGCCGGAACACCACCGGAGCTGGCGTTATCGCCGGCGAACGCGACCCAGGAAGTCAGGCACGTGGCGGCCAGCAGGGCGGCCATGAGTTTGGCGCGATTGACCATTTCTGTCCCCTTCTGTTCCCGAACACCCTCACTTGAAGAAGAACTCTCCAGCCGGACTGTTCGACCCGTGAATCTGCGAGTGGCAGTTGAGACACGCCCGCTGGTTCGAGATCATGGAGCTGACGAACGGCGTGCCGGTCTGATTGCCGCCCGGTATGGTGCCCGCCCCGCCGAAAGTCCCGCCCATGTGATCATCGATGGCGCTGTGGCAGGAGGCGCAGAGGAAGTTTTGCGGCTGCTTCAACAGGCGCACCTGGTTCGAGCCGTGCGGGGTGTGGCAGTTGGTGCAATTGTCGCGCACCGGCTGATGTTCCCAGAGGAACGGGCCGCGCTTGTCCGCATGGCATTGATAGCAGGTCTGATTGACCGTGAATTCCTTCAGCTGATAGCGGCCGTGTCCGCCCATCGGGTTGTGGCAGTCCATGCACACCACCTTGCCCTCGCGGATGGGATGGTGTGAGTACTCGTAGCTCATGGCGCGCACGTCCTGGTGGCACGTGAAGCACACCTTGGGCTGACTCTGTCTGACGAGCACCGCGTCCTTGAGCGCATGCGTGGTATGGCAGGCCGCACAGGCGAGCTGCGCGCTCTGGTGAGGGCTGCCCATCCAGTTGATGGGCATGTCGCCCTGGTGGCAGCCCATGCACACCTTGTTCTGCGCGGCCACGGACGTCGCTTCCACGCCCGCCGCGACGTGCGGCTTCTCGAAGAGGATGGGCGGCAGGATCAGCTTGCCGTCGACCATCTTGAGCTCGGCGTGATCGCCGCTCGGTCCGTGGCAGGACTCACACCCGTACTGCCCCATCGGCGTGCGCGAATCCGCGGCGACGCCCATCGGGGTCTTCAGAACGTCCGTGACCGGCGCCGTATCATGACAGCGCAGGCAGGTCTTGGAGCCGCCCTTTGCGTACGGCTGGCTGTCGCGCACGCTCTGATACGTCGGCTGCGCCGCTGGCGCCGCGCCGCCAGCGAGAGCCACGGCAGTCGCGCCGCCTCCCGCCCCGAGCAGGCACACCAGGGCGAGAGCGGCTCCGACACCCAGGCGCCGCACGCGGGGAGCATCGCAGCGCGGTCCGATGTTACTCCACCGAGGAAACACGCGTCGCAACATCTCAGTTCTCCTCATCGGCTATCGACAGACTGACATCGCATGCGTTCATGAGACGGCGGGGAGTGTATTGGGCGCCACGCGACCGGTCTTGATCCCGATCAATCCAACCACCCGCGCCCGCACTCCCCGTGTATGACGAGTCAATTGTCCCGGGCACCTTGATCGACCCATGCGGCGATCAGCTTCACCTGCGCCCGCGGCAAGCGCCGCGCGACGCTCGAGGCGACCGCGCACTTGTTGTTCGCCTGCGCCAGCTGCTCGCAGAACTTCGGCATGTTGATCGAGGGGTGCGCGCCGTGCCGCAGCACCCAAAGCAGATTGCTCTGGTCGCTCGAGCCCGGGGTCACCATCGGGCCGAACTTGGTGCCGCGCATGATCGAGGCGTAGCTCTGGACATCGAAGCCGCTCACCTTGAAGCCGACGCCGCCCGGGCTGTGACATACCGCACAGTTGTGCTCGAGAATCGGATGAACGTCCTTGCTGAAACTCACGACCTTCGAGCCGCAGGCGCTGAGCAGTGCAAGAGCGCAGAGTGAGGCTATGACAATTGCTTTGTTTCCAAACATGGCAACCTTCCCCATGTCGACAGTTCCGAAGTTGCTTTCACGCGCATTCACGCCGTTAATATCCCGTAAGGGCCCTGGCACGTCGATACGTACGAGTGCCTAGCGGCCTCACGGACTGGCGTTGGATTGTTTCGGGTTATCGCGCCGCGCGGTCCCGTATTTGGCGCGTTGAATCGACGCGATGCGAATTGTCAGGATCTTCCGGCCCCGCGGACGGACTGCGGAGCCGTTTGTAACATGCCGCTCGAAGCTTAAGCACCCGCATGCGACCGGATCCCCACCGGCACGCCCTTCGACAAACACTCCGGGGAATCCCGCGCCGCGCGCCGCGCAACGACTCCCGGCGAGCGCCGAGTGATCGATGTCATATCCGGCACGGCCGATCGACCGCGCGCCGCAGGCATGAGGCCATCTGTTATCTCTCTGTCTCGAGCACGTTGCCGGCGTGGACATATGGCAATGCGTGAGGCAGTGCGTTCCGTCATGCTCGATGCGCAACGGCGGCCTCGCCCGAGCGAGCGCCTCTGCCGATCCGCTCTTGTGGCCGGTCTCGCGGGAGGAAGAGTCGAGGCTCGATGCCGCGGTCAGCGCGCTGTCACCGCACGAGTCTTTGAGCACCGGGAGGGGGAACTCGTGATCGCGCTCGGACCGGGGCGGGAGCGCCTGGGGCTGCTGCGCGGTTGCGCCAGTGACTTTTTAGATGACGGCGTGAGAGCCCCCACCCCACAGTGTGCTGACCGACCATGGCGTCGCCCGGCTTTACACCGGCGGGACCCATTGGCATTCGGACGCACTTAATATATTGAAAATATTAGATCTTCATAAATGGCTTGGAAATTGCATACCTGAGCGGGGACAGAACAAACCGTCGAGCCAGAGCCTGGCTCGAGCGATAACGAAGTGGAGAAAACATGAAAACCAAACTGATCAGTATCGTCTCGGCGACGGTGCTGGCGTGGGCCGCCGCAGCTGCACCGGCCCTCGCTGGCACGATGAACTGGGACTTCTACTCGCTGCTGAACGCTCAGGGACTCAATAACCAGGATACCGGAACCAATATCGACGTCTTCAGCCAGGGCAGCCAGACGCTTTACGTGGCCGCGGCGTCCCAGCAAGGCAGCGCCGACGCAACCACCGAATGCCTGGGGACCTGGTGCTTGAGCGGGCTCGACCTGTGGGCGAAGAACGCCGGCACGCCCTCCGAGCAGGGCCTTGGCCTCGCTCACGACCCGTACGGCTCGGGAGGCGAAATCTATTATCCGAACGGCATTGGTCTTTACACGGCCGGCATCTCGGGTCACGTCTCGAGCTTCACCATCGGATCCGTGCAGGGCACGACCATGTCGGGTGAGAATTGGGCCGTGCTCGGCTACAACTACAACACCGGCAACTGGGACACGCTCGGTAGCGGCATGGGAACCAGCAACGGCAGCGGCGTCGTGACCTACAATGGCGCGAATCTCGCCGACTACAACCTGTTCGTCATCTCCCAGCCGAACGCCAATCTGGTCAACGGCTCGAACGACATCGTCCTGATGTCCATGACGACGGTGCCGGAGCCGGGCACCCTCGCCCTCCTCGCCTTCGGGCTGGCGGCGCTCGGGTTCACCGTGATCCGCCGGCGCAACGCGCGCACCGGGGCCTGAGCACCGGCATCCGCTCGATACAATAATAAGAATCGATACTCGCTCGGAAAGCCGGCGGCCTCACGGCCGCCGGCTTTTTTCTGCGCTGCGGAAATTCCGTATATATCGGCCCCAGGCCCCGCAGTAGCGTGGGCCGATGCACAGAAACCACTCCGGTCGATCCGCCTCCGCAGCCGAGAGCGACTGCGCCACGTGCCCTTCGGCGAGACGCTGCTGGGGAGACCTTACGCAACCTCTCGAGGGCGTTCGCGCGCGACGCGAGATGCCGCTCGAGCGGGGAGCGCTGCTGCTGCACCAGGGCGAGCAGATTGGCGCCTTGTACGTTGTGGTCAATGGCTGCCTGATCCTGCGCGAGACGCTCGGGGACGGAGGGCAGAGGGTCGCCGGATTGCGCTTGCCGGGTGAACTCCTCGGCGTGGAAAGCTACGCGCGTGGCACGTATTCCTACACCGCGCAGGCGGCCACCGAGGCCACCGTGTGCCGTCTTCTGCTGCCCCCGGCGGGCAGCGGCCGGGCCAATGCACCGTTTCTCGAACGGATTTTGCTGAAGTACGCCGTGCAGCCCGAGCTCACCGCCGCCCCCTGGGCGGGACTACCGGCCGTCGAGCGCGTGGCCGCGTTCATCGAGAACTACGCGCAGCGGGCCCAGGTGGCGCGCGGAACGGACGCGCTGTTCAACCTGCCGATGACCCGGGCGGATATCGGCTCCTACCTCGGGCTCGCCCCGGAGACGGTGGTCCGTGCACTCGGACAATTGAGAGGCGAGCAGCGCCTCTCGGTTCACGGGCGCACCATTCGCCTCGTGGAGACGCAGCCCGAGCGCGCTTCGCCGGCCGCCTGAGAAGACCGTCTCTGCGCCCCGGGCGCACCCTGGCGCCCCTTCGCCCGCTCGCTCGCGCTCCTCCTGCAGAAGCGGTCCGCGCGAACGCGTATAATCGCCGCGCATGATGCAGCAGCTGATCGAGCGCTTGGCGGGCGAGCTCGACGCCCTGAAGGAACAAGGTCTTTACAAGAGCGAGCGGGTGCTTTCAGGACCCCAGGGGAGCCTGGTCCTCACCGGCGGGCGCGAGGTGGTGAACCTCTGCGCCAACAACTACCTCGGACTTGCCAACCACCCGGCGGTGGTCGCCGCCGCGCGCGAGGCGCTCGAGCACTTCGGATTCGGCATGGCCTCGGTGCGCTTCATCTGCGGCACCCAGACCGTGCACAAGCGGCTCGAAGAACGCTTGAGCCGCTTTCTCGGCACCGAGGACGCGATCCTCTACTCCTCCTGCTTCGACGCCAACGGCGGGCTCTTCGAGACGCTGCTCGATGAGCGCGACGCGGTGATCTCCGATGCGCTCAATCACGCCAGCATCATCGACGGCATCCGCCTCTGCAAGGCGCAGCGCCTGCGCTACGCCAACAACGACATGGCGGAGCTGGAAAAGTGCCTGCGGGAGTCCGCCTCGGCGCGCACCCGCCTGATCGCCACCGATGGCGTGTTCTCCATGGACGGCACCATTGCCAACCTCCAGGGGATCTGCGCGCTCGCCGAGCGCTACGATGCGCTCGTGATGGTGGATGACTCGCACGCCACCGGGTTCATGGGCCCAGGCGGGCGCGGCACCCCCGAGCACTGCGGCGTGGCCTCGCGCATCGACATCCTGACCGGAACGCTCGGCAAGGCCCTAGGCGGGGCGAGCGGCGGCTACATCGCCTCGCGCCGCGAGGTCATCGAGTGGCTGCGGCAGCGCTCGCGCCCCTACCTCTTCTCCAATAGCATCCCGCCGGTGGTGGCGGCGGTGGGACTGAGTGTGCTCGAGCTCCTCGAGCAGGCGCCGCAGCTGCGCTCGCAACTGCACGAGAACGCCCGGTATTTCCGCGCCGGCCTCACCCGGCTCGGCTTCACGTTGAAGCCCGGCGAGCATCCCATCATCCCGGTGATGATCGGCGAGGCGGCGCTCGCCTCGCGCATGGCCGACCGGCTCCTCGAGCACGGGGTGTACGTCATCGGCTTCTCCTTCCCGGTAGTGCCCAAGGGCCAGGCGCGCATCCGCACGCAGATGTCCGCCTCGCTCACCCGCGGACACCTCGACACCGCCCTCGAGGCCTTCGCCACGGTCGGGCGTGAACTCGGAGTGATCAAATGACCCTCAATCCATTGGGCGCGCGGAGCGCACGCGCATGAAGGCTCTCGTCAAGAAGGAATCCGCTCCCGGCATCTGGCTCGAGGACATTCCCGAGCCCTCGATCGGGCCGAACGATGTGCTGATCAAGATCGCCAAGACCGCGATCTGCGGCACCGACATGCACATCTACAACTGGGACGCCTGGGCGCGCAAGACCATCCCGGTACCCATGGCCGT
>DAIDHH010000131.1 GCA_027452045.1 Gammaproteobacteria bacterium | reverse complement strand
CTCGGGCTCATCAGCGGCCTGAAACCGCCGCCCGCGCGGGTACTCGAAGCGGCGGAGCGCTGAGCTCATGCGCATCGCGGTGATCGGCTCGGGCATCGCCGGGCTTGCCTCGAGCTGGCTGCTCTCTCAAGAGCACGAGGTTACCCTGTTCGAGGCCAATGACTACTTCGGCGGCCACACGCACACGCACGAGGTGAGCCTGGCGGGGCGGCGGTACGCGGTCGATTCCGGCTTCATCGTCTTCAGCCCCCGGCACTACCCGCTGTTCACGGCGCTGCTCGCGGCGCTCGGGGTCGCCTCACAGCCGACCACCATGAGCTTCTCGGTGCACAATGCCGCGAGCGGGCTCGAATACAACGCCTCCGGTCTCGATGGGCTCTTCTGCCAGCGGCGCAACCTGTTCTCGATGCGCTTTCTCGGCATGATCGGCGATCTGCTGCGCTTCTACCGCGAGGCTCCGGCGCTGCTCGCGCTCGAGGGGGCGGGGCCCACGCTCGGGGAGTATCTCGGGCAAGGTGGCTACGGCGCCGCCTTTCGCGACGAGCATCTGGTGCCGATGGCCTCGGCGCTGTGGTCCTCGCCGCCGCAGAGGATCCTCTCCTTTCCGGCCCGCCACCTGGTGCAGTTCATGGCCAATCACCAGATGCTGGCAGTGAGCGGCCGGCCCGAGTGGCGTGTCGTGCGCGGCGGTTCGTCCACGTACGTACGCGCGTTGCGTTCGCGGTGGAGCGTCGGCGAGCGGCTTGGGTGCCCGGTGCGCGCGGTGCGCCGCTACGAGTCCTCCGTCACGGTGTCGCATGCGGCCGGCGAAGAGCGCTTCGATCAGGTGGTGCTCGCCTGCCACAGCGACCAGGCATTGAGCCTGCTTTCGGACCCGGACGAGGCCGAACGGGCCGTGCTCGGGGCAATCTCCTACCAACCCAACGAGGCGGTGCTGCACACCGACTCATCGCTCCTGCCACGCAACCGCAAGGCCTGGGCGGCGTGGAACGCGTACGTGCCGAGGGAACCTGGTGCACCCTGCACGGTGAGCTACTGCATGAACCTGCTGCAGGGGATCGACTCGCCCGAGCCGTTCATCGTCACGCTCAATCGCAGCGCGGCGATCGATCCGAGCAAGGTGCTGCGCAAGATGCGCTATGCGCATCCAGTACACACCCACGAGGCACTCGCGGCGCAGCGCCGGCAGGCGGAAATCCAGGGCGTGAGGCGTACCTGGTTCGCCGGCGCCTACTGGGGCTGGGGATTTCACGAGGACGGCATGCGCAGTGCAGTGGCCGTAGCCGAGGCGCTCGGTGCCTGTCCGGCCGCCGCTCTCGCGCACAGGGCGGCCGCATGAGCGCTGCGGGCAGTTTCAACAGCGCGGTGTATGAGGGCTCGGTGCGGCATTGGCGGCTTCAGCCACGCCGGCATGCTTTCTGCTACCGCATCGCGCAGTTGTGTCTGGATCTCGATGAACTCGAGAAGGTGTTCGCCGGCCGCTGGCTGTGGTCGCTCGGGCGTCCCAATCTTGCCGAGTTCCGCCGCAGCGACTACCTGCGGCCAGAGTGCCTGCCGCTCGCCGAGGCGGCCAGGGGACTCATCGAGCGGCACACCGGCGTGCGCCCCGGTGGCCCCGTGCGGCTGTTGACTCATCTGCGCTACGCCGGTTATGTGTTCAATCCGGTCAGCTTCTACTACTGCCACGACACCGGCGGCGCGCTGCAGGCCGTGATCGCCGATATCACGAACACTCCGTGGAACGAACGGCACGCGTACGTGCTGCCGCTCTCGGGCGCCGAGCGGTGCGGTGCGCTCTGGCAGTGGGACTTCGAGAAGGCCTTTCACGTCTCGCCCTTCCTGCCGCTCGAGCGCTCCTACCGCTGGCGCTTCAGTGCGCCGGGGGAGCGGCTGCGAGTGCACATGTCAGTCAGACGGGGGGAGCGCCCCGAGCTCGAGGCGAGTCTCGATCTGCTGCGCAGGCCGCTCACGGGGGCGAGCCTGGCGCGCGTTCTGTGGCGCTACCCGCTCATGAGTACCCAGGTGATCGGCGCGATCTACTGGCAGGCGTTGCGCTTGTGGCTCAAGCGAACGCCGACTCATGAACATCCACGCCGCTCGCATCGTTCGCAACGACCCCGAGGTACCGCATGAACACCGCCGCCGCGCTCTTGAGGCATCCGCGCATGGGAAAAGTGGACAGATTGCTGCGCGAGCGGCTGATCGCGCATCTGGCCACCCTGCGCCACGGCAGGGTGCAGCTGAGCGATGCGCTCGGCACCGTGACACTCGGCTCGAGCGGGCCCGGTGTGTGCCTCGAAGTGACCGATTCCGCCTTCTACCGGGCCGTGGCGGCCGGCGGTAGCGTCGGGGCCGGGGAAGCCTACATGGACGGTCTGTGGCGCTGCTCGGCGCCGGGCCTCGATGGATCAGACGCGCTCGTTGCACTCGTGCAACTGCTGGTGCGCAACCGCGACCTGCTCGATGGCCTCGAGTCCGGCTGGGCCACAGTGGCGGGGACGATGCGCCGCCTGTGGCATGCCGCGCGGCGCAATTCCCGCACGGGAAGCCGACGCAACATCGCCGCGCACTACGATCTGAGCAACGCGTTCTTCGCGCTGTTCCTGTCACCAGACCTGATGTATTCCTCGGCGCTCTGGACAGGGGAGGGCGATACGCTCGAGGCGGCGTCCGAGCGCAAGCTCGAAGCGGTCTGCCGCAAGCTCGCGCTCACGCGCTCCGACCACGTACTCGAGATCGGCGCGGGTTGGGGCGGCTTTGCGCTCCACGCCGCGCGTCGCTACGGCTGCCGCATCACCACCACGACGATTTCGCGCCAGCAGTACGAGCTTGCGCGCGAGCGCATCCGCGCCGCCGGGCTCGAGGAGCGCATCGAGCTTCGCCTAGAGGACTACCGCGACCTCACCGGGCGCTACGACAAGATCGTGTCGATCGAGATGATCGAGGCGGTCGGCGCCGAGCATCTGGAGGAGTACTTCGCCACGATAGGGCGGCTGCTCGCCCCGCAGGGCGCGGCGCTGCTGCAGGCGATCACCATCGAAGACCACCGCTACCGGCAGGCGCTCGCATCGGTGGACTTCATCAAGCGGCACGTGTTTCCGGGCAGTTTCATTCCGTCGGTGAGTGCGATGCTCGCCGCAAAGACCCGCGCGAGCGACCTTGCGCTGGTGGCGCTCGAGGATTTCGGCGACTCCTACGCGCGCACGCTCGAGGCGTGGCGTAAGCGTTTCATGGCGCATCACGCCGAAGCGCGCGCGTTGGGATTCGATGAGCGCTTCATCCGCCTGTGGGAGTTCTACCTGGCTTACTGCGAGGGCGGTTTCCGCGAACGTGCCCTTGGAGTGGCTCACCTGAAGCTCGTCAAGCCCGGATGGCGCCACGGCGCAAGGGAGATCTCGCCATGACCGCACTCGGCACCTTCCTCGCCTACGAAGCCGTGTGGTTGGCCGCGGTGGCCGGCGCCGGCCGGGGGCTCACCTGGCCGGGTCTCGGTGCGGCTGCCCTGTTCATCGGCTGGCGCATGGGGCTCGCGCGACGGCGGGCCGTGGAGATTCGTCTACTCGCGGCGGCGCTGCTCATCGGTGCGGTGCTCGAAACCTGCTGGGTGCGCAGCGGACTGATCGCGTACGCGGGCGCGGGAACGCTCGCTCCGGTGCCGGTGTGGCTGCTTGCGCTGTGGGCCTCGTTTGGACTCACCATCGTGCCGCTCTTCGGTTATCTGCATGGCCGGCCATGGCTCGCCGCAGCCCTAGGTGCCCTCGGCGGTCCGCTGTCCTATTCGGCCGCAGCGCGCGGTTGGCAGGCGGTGATCTTTCCGGCAAAGCCGCAAACGACGCTTCTTGCCCTCGCGCTTGGCTGGGCCGTGGCGCTCGCACTGCTGACGAGCCTGGCGCGGCGCTGGCTCATGGCTGACGGCGCCGACGGTGCCGCATGAGTCCCTGGGGAACGCTCGGGCTGCTGTGGCTCCTCTCGAGCCTCGTCATGTTGGTCGGCTGGCTGTGGCAGCGCAGCCGCTGCAACGCGGGGATCGCCGATGTGCTCTGGTCGGCGCTGCTGGCCGCGTGCGCCTGGGCACTCGCCGCGACCGGCACAGGCGCCGCGGCGCCGCGCCTGCTGCTTGCGGTGCTCGGTGGCGCCTGGGCCGTGCGTCTTGCAATTCACCTCGCCGTGCGCGTCAGCCGCGAGCAGGAGGACGGGCGATACCAGGCCCTGCGCACGCGCTGGGCGGGAGACCAGCGCCGTTGGTTTGCATTCTTCCAGATGCAGGCGCTGTCGATTCCGCTGTTTGCGCTGCCGTTTGTGCCCGTGGCGCAGAACCGTCGGCCCGTTACCGCATGGCTCATCGCGGGAGCGGCCATCTGGCTCACCGGGATGCTCGGTGAGTCGCTCGCCGACCGGCAGCTCGCGCGCTTTCGGGCGATCCCGGCGCACCGGGGCCGCACCTGCCGCGCGGGACTCTGGCGCTATTCGCGTCATCCGAACTATTTCTTCGAATGGCTGCACTGGTTCGCCTACCTCGCCTGGGCGATCGGCTCGTCTCTGGCGCCGCTCGCCTGCCTCGGGCCGATCACCCTGTTCGTGTTTCTGCGCTACCTGAGCGGTGTGCCGTGGAGCGAGCAGCAGGCGCTGCGCTCGAGGGGTGAGGACTATCGGGACTACCAGCGCAGCACATCGAGCTTTTTTCCATGGTTTCCGCATTCGCCGCCACCAGGAGCCGAAAGATGAGCACTGTCTTGCCGCACGCCCTCGAACTCGACACGGACCGCCCCGCCCCCGGGCTGCTCGGCCTCGCCGAGCGCGGCCTGCTGCCCGATGCCCTGGTGCGCTTCGGCATACGCCAGCTATGCGCGGAGCGGTTGCGCGCCGAGCGCAGCGGGGGCGCGTGGGTGCAGTCGGAGGGCTTCGCCGAGCGGCTCGATGCGCTGCGCCAAAGTCCGGTTGCGATCCACACCGAGGCGGCCAACGCGCAACACTACGAACTGCCGCCGGAGTTCTTCGCGCTGTGCCTGGGTCCGCGCCTGAAATACTCCTGCTGCTACTTCCCGCGCGGCGCAGAGTCGCTCGCCGAGGCCGAGGAGGCGATGCTCGAGCTCTATGCCCGGCGGGCCGAGCTCGCCGACGGGCAGCACGTGCTCGAACTCGGTTGCGGCTGGGGCTCGCTCACGCTGTGGATGGCGGAGCGTTTTCCGCGGGCGCGCATCACCGCTGTCTCAAATTCCCACGGCCAGCGTCACCACATCGAGGCCGAGTGCCGAGCACGCGGCCTCGCCAACGTGCAGGTGCTGACCTGCGATGTGAACTCGCTCAACCTGGAGAATGCCGAGTTCGATCGCTGCGTATCGATCGAGATGTTCGAGCACGTGCGCAACTACGAAACCCTGATGAGGCGCATCGCCACCTGGCTGAAGCCCGGCGGCAAGCTGTTCACGCATCTGTTCGCGCATCGGACCCTGATGTACCCATTCGTGAGCGTCGGGGCAGACAACTGGATGGGCCGGCATTTCTTCACCGGGGGGCTGATGCCCTCGGCCGACACGCTGCTGCACTTCCAGTCCGATCTCCTCCTCGAGCGGCGCTGGCTCATCGACGGCAGGCACTACAGCCGCACCGCCAATCTCTGGCTCGAGCGCCAGGACGAGCGGCGGGCTCAGGTGCTCGCAGTGTTGCGTGGAGCCTACGGTGCGCATGCCCGGCTGTGGTTCGTGCGCTGGCGCATCTTCTGGATGGCCTGCGCGGAGCTGTTCGGCTATGCGCAAGGAACCGAGTGGCTCATCGCCCACTACCGCTTCACCCGCAGGGTCGATGGAGTGCGCACATGAGGAGTGCGCGCGCCGCGGTGGCGCTGATCGCCTTGCTCGGCCTCGCCGCATGTGCCAGCACCGCCGCTCAAAGACCCATTACGCCGGTTGCCCACGTCGATCTGTCCCGATACATGGGGCGGTGGTACGTCATCGCCGCGATTCCGACCCGCATCGAGCGCGAGGACTACGATCCGGTGGAGGACTATCGGCGCATGGCCGACGGATCCATTTGCACCGTATTCCGGTTCCGCGACGGAAGCTTCGCCTCAGGGCTGCATACCGTGCACTCGAGAGCCACCGTGGTGCGCGGCACCGGCAATGCCGAGTGGCGGGTGCATCTCTTCTGGCTATTGCGGCTGCAGTACCTCGTCGCCTGGCTTGCCCCGGATTACAGCGAAGTGATCGTGGCGCGAGATGCGCGGGATTACGTCTGGCTCATGGCGCGCACGCCGCATATCTCCCGGCAAGACTATCGGGCGATGGTGAAGCGGGTGGCAGCAATGGGGTACGACGTGACGCGGCTGAGGAGGAACCCGCAGCGCTGGCCGGAGCCCGGTGGCCCACGTCCTTCTGACACGGCCGTGTGCCGCTAGCGTGGCGATGTCCACCTGAGTGCGGGGGAGACGGTGCGAGCGGGGATCGACCGATCGGGTCTGGGAGCGGCGCGCGCATAGGCGGGAGCGCCGTGTCATTGCGCTGTCGCACGCCGGGGTGTGCCGGTGAAGTGTGACCGGGCTCACGATCGGCACAGGTGGGATTTGCTACAACGCCGATACCTGACCCGGAAGCGAGCAAACGTGTAACCGTGAACGCTGTGGCACATCAGGCGGGAATCCCCGACTGGCTGGCGCCCACGACGGCGAGCCCGGTGAGCACGCTGCGTCTGTCGGAAATCATCGCAGCGCTGAGCTACGCGCTCGATCTGACGGAGGGCCAGCCTCCCGGGCACTGCCTGCGCGCGTGTTGGATCGGGATGCAGATCGGGCAGTCCATCGGGCTCGATGCCGGCGCGCTATCCGACCTCTACTACACGCTGCTGCTGAAGGATACCGGCTGCAGCAGCAATGCGGCCCGTCTATGGGAGCTTTACGGCGGAGATGAGCTGCGCACCAAGCGCGATTTCAAGCTCGTCGACTCGCAAAGCCTGCTGCAGCTCGCCGGCTTCGTGCTGCGCCACGCCGGCCCGGGCGAAGCGCTGCGCACTCGCATCAGGCGCCTGATCAATCTGTGCCGCAACGGGCAAGAGCTCGCCACGGAGCTGGTGCATACGCGCTGCGAGCGCGGAGCGGACATCGTGCAGCGGCTCGGGTTCGGCGAGGCGGTGGTTTCGGGAATATTCAGCCTCGATGAGCACTGGAACGGCAAGGGTCGCCCGCAGGGCGTGAGCGGCGCGGCCATTCCCTTGAACTCGCGCATTGCCCTGCTTGCACAGGTGGCCGACGTCTTCAACACCATCGGCGGTGAGCGTGCCGCATGCGCCCAGGTGCGCCGCCGCGCGGGATCATGGTTCGATCCGCAGCTGTGCACAGCGTTCCTCGGCGTGTCGCGCGGCCCCTCGTTCTGGTCGGGGCTGCATCCGGATGGGCTCGAGCAGCGCGTCATGGGGCTCGAGCCCGCCGCCCGCTCGATCCTGATCGACGAGCAGCGGCTCGATGGCATCGCCGAGGCGTTCGCGGACATCATCGATGCGAAGAGCAACTTCACCTACGGTCACAGTCAACGGGTGGCACAGTACGCGGAGGCCGTGGCGCTCGAGCTCGGGATGAGCGCGCCGCGCCGCCGCTGGCTGCGCCGCGGCGCACTGCTCCATGACATCGGCAAGCTCGGCGTCAGCAACGGGATTCTCGACAAGCCCGGGCGTCTGGATGAGCAGGAGTGGGAAGCGGTGAAAAGGCATGCGCAGTTCACAGAAGACATTCTGCGCAGGGTTAGAGTCTTCGGCGATCTCGCTCCGATCGCTGCGGCACACCACGAGCGGCCGGACGGTACAGGCTATCCCAAGCGGCTCGCCGGCAGGGAGATTGGGCTCGAGACGCGCATCATTACCGTGGCGGACATCTTCGATGCCATCACCGCCGAGCGCCCGTATCGTGGTCCAACGCCTGTTGAGCAGGCCCTTGCGCTCATGGAGAGGGAGCGTGACTCGGCGGTCGACGGCCAATGCCTCGATGCGCTGAAGAGAGTCGCCCCGTGGGGATCGCCCGCTTCACCCTAGCGGAGTGCGGGCACCGAGGCCCATCGCCAGAGTGGGCCTGAGACTTGTGCGTGCGCCCGGTGTGACGGCGCCTCTTACGATCTCAGGCGCTCGTTCTCGGGATCGTACAGGGGCTCCTGGGCAACGACTGCCCGGCGCCGCTCGCCGAGAATCTCCACTTCAAGGGTCCTGCCCGGTACGGCGAGGTCGGTGCGCAGGTAGGCAAGGGCGATGCTCTTGCCGAGCCGATGGCCGAAGCCGCCGGAGGTCACGAGCCCGACCGTGGCCGTGCCGTCGTAGACGATCGATACCGGGGAAGCATCCGCATCCGCCGCATCGACGATGAGGGGCACGAACCGCTCCTTCGGACCGGCCGCCGCCTCGCGCCGCAGCGCCTCCTGGCCGATGAATCCGCCGGGCTTCTCGAGTCTCACGAAGCGATCGAGCGAGGCCATGAAAGGGGTGTATTCGCTCGTCAGGTCGGCCTTCCATGAGCGATAGCACTTCTCGAGCCGCAGGCTGTCCATCGCATACAGGCCGAAGTCGCTGATGCCGAAGCGTTCGCCCGCTTCCCAGATGAGCTCATAGACCGACAGCACATGCTCGACCGGGATGTGCAGCTCCCAGCCGAGCTCACCTACGTAGTTGACGCGTATCGCGAGAGCCTTCGTGTAACCGATGTCGATCGTGCGCACCGAGAGCCAGGGGAATGCCGCATTCGACAGATCCGCCGGCGTGAGGCTCTGGAGCAGTTCCCGGGCCTTAGGGCCCGCGACGATCAGCGTGCCAAAGCGCCTCGAGAGGTTCTCGATGCGCACGTCCTGCCCGGATGGCAGGTGCTCCATGAGCCAGTGCTCATCGTGCCGCTCGCCGGCCGCGGCGCCGATGAGCCAGTAGCGCTGCGGCGTGAGCGTCGTCACGGTCATCTCCGTGACGATGCCGCCATGTTCGGCGCAAAGGTAATTGAGCCCGCAGCGCCCGGGCCGCGGCAGCGCTCCGGCGATCATGTGATCGATCCAGGCAGGGGCGGCCGCGCCGCTCACCTCGAACTTGGTGAAGCCGGGCAGATCGAGCACCGCCACGCGCTGCGCCACTGCGGCGCACTCGCGGGCGAGCGCAGCGTGCCATGCGGGCCTTCTGAAGGAGGGCTGCGCGCCACTCGGATCGGAGGGGTTCGGAAAATACACCGCGCGCTCCCAGCCACCTCGCGCGCCAAAGCGCGCCCCCTTTTCCTTCAGGCGCGGATAGACCGGTGAGGTCTTGGCGGGCCGGCCGGCCGGGCGCTCCTCGATGGGGTAACCGATGCCGTACTCCTGCTGGTAGGTCTCGATGGCCTTCGCGAGCGTGTATCGGGAGTTGGCAAATTCGAGAAAGCGACGGGAGTCGAGCGGCCAGACGTCCCACTCGGGCTGTCCGTTCGCGACCCACTCGGCGATGACCTTGCCCGCGCCGCCCGCCTGGGAGATGCCGAAGGTGAACGCGCAGCAGTGGAAGAAGCCCGGCAGTCCGGGGGCTGGCCCGATCAGGGGATTCCCGTCCGGAGCATACGGGATCGGTCCGTTGATCACCGTCTTGCTCCCGGCCGAGCCGAGGATGGGCACGCGCTCGCAGGCCGCCTCGATGTACTTCTCGAGCCGCCCGAGATCATCGTCGAACAACTGGTGCGCGAACTCCTGCGGAAGTCCGTCGAGCCAGTGTGCGGTCGCCTGCCACTCGTAGGGACCGAGCAGCAGACCCTGACGTTCCTGGCGCAGGTAGTAGCTGACGTCGGGATCACGCAGAAGCGGCAGGCGGGCCGCGCCGCGCGCCACGAGCTCCGGAATGTCTTCGGTCACGAGGTATTGGTGTGACAGGGTGACGATGGGCAGGTACTGCCCGACCATCGCGGCGACTTCGCCCCCTCGGTAACCTGCTGCGTTGATGACCGCGGCCGCCTGGATGGTGCCTTGATTCGTAACCACGCGCCACTCACCGGAAGGCGTGCGTTCGATTGCGGTGACCTTGGTATTGCGGTAGATCTGCGCACCGCGATCTCTGGCGCCCTTGGCCAGGGCCTGCGTCATCTGCGCCGGGTCGATGTCCCCATCGTAGGGATCCCACAGGCCCGCGAGCAGACCCTCGGTGCGGATGAAGGGATACCGCGCCGCGATGTCGGCGGGACTCAGGATCTCGAACTCGCTCCCCTGTGCCCGCGCCTGCGCGCTGATGTGCCTGAACTCATCGAGCCGGTCTCGCGTGTGCGCGAGGCGGATGCTTCCGGTGACGTGGTAGTTGATCTCATAGCCGGTGCGGCGCGCCAGGTCGGCATACAGGCGAGTCGTGTACCGCTGCAGCTTCAGGAGATTCCACGACGTGGAGAACGTCGGGACGTTTCCTGCGGCATGCCACGTGGATCCGGCAGTGAGCTCATCCCGCTCCACCAGGACCACATCGGTGACGCCCAACTGCGTCAGGTGAAAGAGAGCGCTGCAACCGACCGCCCCGCCGCCTATGACGACCACTTGTGCATGTGTTTTCACGGTTATCGGCTCCCCGTTCACGCCTTGATCCGCTCATTCTTCGGGTCGTACCAGGGCTCTAGGCGCACCTCGGCCGGGTGGCGCTCGCAGGCCACTTCGACCTCCCAGTGACCCGCTCGCAGCCACTCCCGGCTCACCCCCTCGGGGCAGCTCACGTAGCCCATGCCGAGAGACTTGCCGAGGCGGTGTCCGTATGCCCCAGACTTGATGGAGCCGACGATGAGGCCGTCTCGCACGATCGGCTCCTCGTGATAGAGAAGCGGTGTGGACGGTGCGTCCTCGAGGAGCATGACCTGCACCAGGCGCTTGGGCAGAATGCCCCGGTCACGCTGCGCGAGCAGCGCCTCTCGGCCGATGAATCCGCCCGTCTTGTCCCAGGCGACCGTGAACCCGAGCCCGGACTCGAGCGGGGTGTCCTCATCGGCGATGTCATGGCTCCAGTGCCGGTAGCCCTTCTCGATGCGGCAGGAGGCCATCGCATGGTAGCCCGCGTGTCTTAAGCCAAAGGCCTCGCCGGCCTCGAGCAGCCGCTCATACACATCGAGACAGTGCTCGGCGGACATGTACAGTTCCCACCCGAGCTCCCCGACGTAGGTGATGCGGCTCGCACGCACGCGCGCGTAGCCGATCTCGATCTCACGCGAACAGCCGAAGGGGTGCGCCGCATTGGACAGATCTGCGCCCGAGACGGCCTCAAGAAGCGACCGGCTGTCTGGGCCCATGACGCCGAGCATCGCGATGCCGGCTGTGACATCGGTGACCCAGCAGCGCAGCTCGCCGTCCGATGCGATGTGCCGGCGCAGCCACGCGAGATCTCGCGTCTGGCTGATCGCCGAGGTCACGACCAGGTATTCGTGTCCGCAGATGCGCGTGATGGTCAGGTCCGCCTCGATGCCGCCGCGATCATTGAGCCATTGGGTGTAGATGATCCGCCCGGGTGGCACGTCGATCTGCGCGGTCGAGAGGCGGTTGAGGAGTGTCGCCGCATCCGGGCCCTGCACGAGGAATTTCGCAAAGGAGCTCTGGTCGAACAGCGCGACGCGGTCGCGTACCGCATGACACTCCGCCCGGCAGGCCTCGAACCAGTTCTGCCGTCCGTAGGAGTATGCGTAGCGGGGGGAGGAGCCCGGCGCGGCGAACCAGTTGGGACGCTCCCAGCCGGCGGTCTCGCCCATGCACGCGCCCGCGGCGATCAGCCGGTCGTGCAGGGGCGTGCGGCGGGCGTTGCGCGCGGTCGTGTATTGGTAGTAGGGCCAGTGCATCGCGTAAAGCAGGCCCAGCGTCTCGACCGTGCGGTCACGCAGGTAGCGGCGGTTGGACTGAAAAGGCATGACGCGCCGCACGTCGACGTCGCAGAGATCGAGCGGGGGACGGCGATCGACGATCCACTGTGCAACGACCTTGCCGACGCCGCCGCTCGCTGCGATGCCGACGGAATTGAATCCGGCCGCGACGAACAGGTCGCGCACCTCTGGAGTCTCGCCAAGGTAATAGCGGTCATCGGGCGTGAAGCTTTCCGGCCCATTGAAGAAGAGCTGGATGCCGGCCGTGGCGAGGGCGGGCACGCGCCGCACGGCAGCCTCGAGGATGGGCTCGAAGTGCTCGGGGTCCTCGGGGAGGGAGTCGAAGCAGAAGTCCTCCGGGATGCCCTCCATCCCCCAGGGCTTGGCGATGGGCTCGAAGCAGCCCATGAGCAGCTTGCCCGCATCTTCCTTGTAGTATGCGCACTCGTCCTGAACCCGCAGCACCGGCAGATTCGGCTGGATGCCTGCAATCGGCTCGGTGACGATGTAGAAGTGCTCCGCCGCATGCAGCGGCACGGCTGCGCCCGCATCGGCTGCGAGGCGGTGCGACCACATCCCGCCGCAGAGCACGACGGTGTCGGCCCGAACCGCCCCGTCGACCGTCTCCACACCGACCGCCCGGCCCCGCTCGATGAGAATGCGTGACACGGCGGTGTTCTCGAAAACGCGCGCGCCACGTTGCCTGGCTCCTTTGATGAGTGCGAGCGTGGTGTCCACGGGGTTGGTCTGGCCATCTTTCGGCAGAAACACGCCGCCGAGGAGGTCGCCGACCTCGAGCAGCGGCCACCGCTCGTGAATCTCGGCCGCAGACAACAGCTCGATCGCCAGTCCGAAGTTCTTGCCCATCGAGGCGCCGCGCTTGAGCTCCTCGAGGCGCTCCGGCGTCTTGGCGACGCTGATCGAGCCATTCTGCCGGAAGCCTGTCGCTTGGCCGGTCTCGGACTCGAGGGCATGAAAGAGGTCAGCGGTGTATTTGGCGAGCTCGGTGAGGTTGCGCGTCGCACGCAGCTGCCCGACGAGTCCTGCCGCGTGCCACGTCGTGCCACAGGTCAGCTGCTTGCGCTCGAGCAGCACGACATCGGTCACGCCGAGCCGGGTGAGGTGGTAGGCGACGGAGCAGCCGGCGACGCCGCCGCCGACGATGACCACGCTAGCATGACTCGGGAGTGACATATGAGGTCCTCGCGGGGATGAGCCGCTCAATAGCGCGGCGGGGCTATGACCCAAAGCGAGACGGAATTGACGGGGCCGGGATTGCGCGCCGTGTAGGGCTCCCCGCGTCCGATGCGGAAGGCGTCGCCCGGACGCAGCGTGAAGCGCCTGCTGCCGATCCTGAGCTCGAGCTGTCCTTCGATCACGTAGCCCGATTGCTCGGCCATGCGCGATACCGGCTCATCGCCGCTGCGCGCCCCCGGAGCGAAGGTCGAGAGGATGAGCTCGGCCTCGCCGGTGAGGGTCGGTGAGAGCAATTCCTCCTCGATGCCGGTGCCCGGGAAGTCAAGCCGCCGCCGGTGCTCCCGGCGCACGATGTAGCCGTGTTCGCTCGGCACGCGCGGATCGTACCCTTGGAAGAACCAACTGATCTGCACACCGAGCTCATCGCTGATCGCCTTGAGCGTCGAGATCGACACCTCCGAGCGGCCGCGCTCGATCTGGCTCACGTAGCCGATCGACTTGCCGATGGCCTTGGCGAGTGCCGCGACGCTCATGCCCCGGGCCAGCCTGAGGTCACGGATCTGCTCGCCGAGCGGGCTCATGGCGGAGGCGTGTGCCGTGCCGGCGCGGCGCCGTGCGGCACCGGCCCCCGTGCCGCGGGGAGCGGCGCGCCGGCTGCTGCGTCTCATGGTGGGGGATCTGTCGCGCATCGGGGTTCACGAATATAATGGATAGTGGAAGTATATTCACAGTCGTGAAGATATGCCCATAAAAGTTCATGAGGGTGCTGGCGTGCCCGTCCGATGCGCCGGGTCGCCTGAGCCAGAGGTTGAGACATGCCGCCCACCCGTATGCGTGCCTGGCTGTTGACCGGTCACGGCGACTTCGAGGCGCTCGAGTACCGCGGCGACGTGGCGGTTCCGGCGCCGGGTCCGGGAGAGGTGCTCGTGCGTGTCAGGGCCGCAGCGGTCAACAATACCGACATCAATCTGCGCATCGGCTGGTACGCGAAGGGCAACCGGTCGATCGAGTCCGGTGAAGCCGGGGCGGCTCGCCCTCGGGATCTGGCGGGTCCAGGCGGCTGGAGCGGAACGTCGGTGGCTTTCCCGTTGATCCAGGGCGCCGATGCCTGCGGAGAGATCGCGGCGGTCGGCATGGGAGTCTCCTCGGCCCGCATCGGCGAGCGGGTCATCGTCAATCCCGTCCTCGGTCCCGCACCGCAGTCCCCCGAGGGCGGGGCGCGCTACCTGGGCTCTGACTGCAATGGCGCGTTCGCGGAATTCGTCGTCGTGCCGCAGGCGAACGCGGTGCGCATCGAGAGCACGCTGTCGGATGCCGAACTCGCCTCGTTCCCGTGCTCGTACTCGGCTGCCGAGAACATGTTGACCCGCGCCCACATATCCCGCGGTGACGCCGTCCTCGTCACCGGGGCATCCGGTGGTGTGGGAACGGCCGCGGTACAGCTTGCGCTCAGACGGGGCGCGCGGGTGATCGCAGTGGCGGGGGCGCAGAAGGCCGCAAGACTCCGGGCGCTCGGTGCCGCCGAGATCTTGGCGCGAAACGAAGACCTCCTCGCGCGGCTCGGCCGCGAGTCGATCGATGCGGTCATCGACGTTGTCGGTGGAGCGCCCTTCACCTCGCTGCTCGAAGTTCTCAAGTGCGGCGGCCGCTACGCGGTCGCAGGCGCCATCGGCGGGCCGATCGTGCCGCTTGACCTGCGTACGCTCTATCTCAAAGACCTGACGCTCTACGGCTGCACGGTTCCAGAGCCCGGTGTATTCGCGAACCTCGTCCGCTACATCGAGGCGGGTGAGATCCGTGCCGTCCTCGCCAGTACCTTCACGCTGCAGGAGCTGCCGCAGGCTCAGCGGGCGTTCCTCGAGAAGGCCCATGTCGGCAAGATCGTGCTCCTGATGTGAGTCAGGCGGCCTCATCCGCGAGCATGCACCGGCGCTCGAGCTTCACGGGGAAACGCGCACGGATCGATGCATCGATCGCCTCTGGAATGTGCGACGGGTAGTGGCTGGCGAGGATGTCCTTCACCTTGCGCGCCGCGCGGGTGATGACATCGCTCGATCCCTGCTCGACCCACTCGTTCGGGCTCCTGCGATCGCCGACCGCCGGGTACAGGTACTCGCTTTGCATGAGCCGCAGCGTCTGCTCGGAGCCGAGGTAATGGCCCGGGCCGTTCAGGCAGACATCGCGGATGGTCTCGAAGGACAGCCGCTCCTCGCTCACCTCGATGCCCTTGATGGTTCGCTGCGTCATTCCGATGATGTCGTTGTCGATCACCAGGCTCTCGAGTGAGAACCCGAGCAGACTCGCATGCATGCCGGCGGACTCGTAGATGAGGTTCGCGCCGGCATTGCCGACGAGCGCGTGATTCAGCGCCTTCTCGGCGCCCGCCTGGCCGTCGGCGATCTTCGAATCGGTCATGCCCGAGGCGGTGCCGCCGGTCAGGTTGTAGAAATGGGCCATCTGGCCGGCCGCCGCCGAGAGCAGGGCCTGTTCGGGACTGCCGCCGGACATCGCCCCCGTGCGCAGGTCCGAGACGAAGCACCAGGTGCCGAAGATCGCCGGATGGCCAGGCCGGATCGCATTGACGTACACGAGCCCGGCAAGACACTCGGCGACTTCCTGGGCGAGGGCGCCGGCGAGGGCGGCCGGCGCGGTTGCGCCCGCCTGCCCGGCGGAGAGCAGCAGCACGGGCATGCCGCCGCGGACGGCGACCTCGAGGCACCGGCAGGCGTCGGTCGCGAATTTCATCGGCGGAACGACGAAGCAGTTCGACTGGCTGACGAACGGCCGGGCGCGCCATCTGTCCTCCCCGCCGGCGATGGCATGCAGCATCTCGAGCGAGGCCGTCAGGTGCTCGGGCTGCACCCAGCTGCTGCCGACGTGCTTGGTCGTGCTCGAGACCGAGGCGTAGCAGGTGTTGAAATCCATCTCGAACGGGTCGGGAATGTTGCGCGGCACGACCGCGCGCTGGAAGAAGTGAATGTGCTCCATGACATCGACGACCCGCCCGATGTCGTAGAGGTCCTGGATGGTCGACTCGCGGTAGGTCCCATCGGCCCGGACCAGATTCACCGCCGCGCCGGCGGTGCCGAAATAGGTGCGCTTGCCCCAGGGTTCTAGGTCGTAGCGCGGGTCCTGCGCATGCAGCACGAAGTGGCGAGCAGCCCGGGCGACGGTGTCCTCGACGAGCGCCTGAGGGAACAACAGCCGATTGTGCTCACTCAGGGTGCACCCCGCCCGGGTGAGGAGTTCCACCCCCGAGGGGGGCGCATCCGCGAGCCCCACCTCGGCGAGCAGCCGCAGCGCGGTACGATGGATCGCGAGCACGTCCGCGTCGCTGAGCGGGCGGAAATGTCCGCCGGGCATGCCGGGCCACACGGGACGCAAGTTATCCGGAAGCGGTCCTGAGCGCAGAGCCCGTCTCGCTTCCCGCCCGGAACGCCGGGCCTTCGTCTGACACTCGCTCACGATGCTCTCCAGTACTGAACACCCCGGTGCGCCCGAGTCTCTCACGCACACCGCGGTCGCAAGGTGAAGATTTTCTACCGATCGACAAAATCCGCGTTGTGTCGCCTCATTGCGCGGGCACGGGCGCGCCTAACCCATCCGCTGCAAGAGCCCGATGACGGGCGCGTGGGTCAGTCCGGGTAGAATCCATTGATCACCTTGAGCTCGAGGAATTCCGCGAGCCCGTAGGCGCCGCCCTCGCGGCCATTGCCGGACTGTTTGTAGCCGCCGAACGGGGCGTCATAATCCTGCGGCGCGCCGTTCAGGTAGATGCTTCCCGCGCGCAGCCGCCGCGCGAGGCGGCGCGCCTTGTCGAGGTCTGAGCTCTGCACGTAAGCTGCGAGCCCGTAGGGGGTGTCGTTGGCGATGTCCACAGCCTCCTCGAACGTGCGGAACCGCAGTATCGAGAGCACGGGCCCGAAGATCTCCTCCCGGGCGAGGCTCATCGTATTGAGCACGTCGGCGAAGATCGTCGGCCGCACGTAATATCCCGCCTCGAATCCCGCCGGCCGTCCCGGCCCACCGAGCACCAGGCGCGCCCCCTCGGCGATGCCGCGCTCGATGCAGCGCTGGATCTTCTCGAACTGCATCCGCGAGGCGACCGGCCCCAGGTGATCGCCGGACTTCGTGGGCTCATCGACCCGCACCGCGGCGCCCGCAGCGGCGGCGATCTCGAGGGCGCGCTCGTACACCGAGTCCTCGACGATCATGCGGGTCGGTGCGTTGCACGACTGGCCGGTGTTGTTGAAGCAGTGGGCGATGCCGCGGCGGACCGCCGCTTCGAGGTCGGCATCGGCGAATATGATGTTGGGCGACTTGCCACCGAGCTCCTGCGCGACGCGCTTGACCGTGTCGGCGGCGGCCTTGGCGACGCTGATTCCCGCCCGCGTCGAGCCGGTGAAGGAGACCATGTCGATGTCGGGATGCCCGACGAGCGCGTGACCGACCATGGGGCCCGTGCCATGAACCATGTTGAAGACGCCGGCCGGGAAGCGCGCCTCGTGGATGAGTTCGGCAAACAGCTGCGCCGAAAGCGGCGCCTGCTCGCTCGGCTTCAGCACGACGGTGCAGCCGGCGGCGAGCGCCGGCGCCACCTTCGCGCAGACCTGGTTCATCGGCCAGTTCCACGGGGTGATCAGGCCGCACACGCCCACGGGCTCGCGCAGCACGATGGCGCCGCCGCGCAGCGGGACCTCCCGATCGAGCGCGCGCGCCGCCGAGATCGTTTCCCTGATGTGGCCGGAGCCGGCCGCGGCCTGCGAGTTCATCGACAGTTCGCGCGGCGCACCCATCTCGGTGGTGATCGCTTCGGCCATTTGCGCGTGGCGGCGCTCGTAGGCTGCGAGCAGGCGCTGCAAAAGCTCCAGGCGTTCGGTGAGCGATACGGCCGACCAGGCAGGAAAGGCGCGGCGGGCGGCCTCTACCGAGTGCGCGGCATCGGCTGCGCTGCCGAGGAGGATCTCGGCGACCGGTTGCTCGGTCGCCGGGTTGATGACCGGGAATCGTTCGGCCTCGCCGGTCGGCGCGACAAAACGGCCGTCGATGTAATGCTGCAAGGTATTCAGGATGTCACTCCAGGGACTGTGGTCTAAGCTGTTCGCGCGTCGGCGACGCGCGCAGGGATGAGGCTGCATCCGCAAGCTCCGCGGATCCGAGGCTCGACTCAGCGAGGCGCAGGCGGATTGGAATGCCCGTCGCACGCTCCTCGTCGGCGACGAGGCGACGCACCGATAGAAAATAGTGCGCAGCCGCCCAGAATCCGCTTGGCGCCATGCACAGCATCGCGAGCCGCATCGCCTGCGGGGGATGACCGTACAGGTGAGCGAACCAGTCACTCAAGCCGCCGATCAGGGGTGGGGCGATCACCAGGTTGCCGACGTTGGCGAGAAAGAGCAGGGTGGCGCAGAAGATCGCGCGCATGCGCGGCGGCGCGAGATTGTTGAGCAGCCCGAAGCACGGACCGATGTAGAAGTAGATCGCCGGCACGAATACCCACAGGTACGCACGCACCCACCAGAGCGAGTGCGTCGCGTAGACTCCGATCGAGGCGAGGGTTCCAATTCCGATCCACCAGCCCATCAGACGCGCCACGCGGCGCGGATCGCGCATCGGGCCGAGGGCAAGCAGCCAGCCTGTAAAGAGCGTCGCGCTTACCCCGCCCCACAGGTGCATGGGGCTCATGAGCGCACCGGCCTCCCCGGGACTCAGGTGATAGGTCTGCTGCAGGTAGGCCGGCGTCCAGTACATGAGTCCCCAGCCCCAGAGCGCGGTCACTGCGCAGCCCATCGTCACGTGAACGGCAGAGCGTTGCGACCACATGAACCTCATCGTGTCGATGAACCGCGGGGTCGTCGCCTCGTTGCGGTGGTCGAGTCGCCCGCGCCGTGGTTCGCGCACCGTGAGCCACATGAGCACACCGACGAGGACTCCCGGCACCCCGAGCACCATGAACATCGCACGCCAGCCGTAGAGGTCGGTGAGATGCCCTGCTAAGTCGTAGGCGACGTATGCGCCGATCGGGGCGCCGAGCGAGAAGACGGTGAGCGCCATCGGGCGTCGCGCCGCCGGGAAGTAATCGGACAGGAGCGAGTTCGCCCCGGGGGTGCCGCCGGCCTCCCCGACGCCTACACCGGTCCGTGCCAGCACGAACAACAACTGAGTGCGCGCGAAGCCGGTGCAGGTCGTCATGAGCGACCAGGCGATCATGGAGATGGCGATGATGGTGCGGCGGCTGTAGCGATCGATCAGCGAAGAGAGCGGAAATCCGAGCACCACGTAGAAGAATGCGAGCGGCCAGGCGGTGACCAGCGACACGCCGAGATTGGTGAGGTGCAGGTCGGTCTTGATCGGTTCGAGCACCGTCGAGACCACGTAACGATCGGCGATGCTGAGCGTGTAGACGAGCACCGTAATGACGAGCACGTACCAGCGCAGCCCCATGGAGGAGGCGTGCCGGGCCGCATCGGTCTCGATGATCGGTGACTTTGCCGTCATGACGCGCTGCCCCCCTCGTATGGCCTCGAGCGTATCCCAGGGGGCCCCGCGATTGAAAGCCTCGCGAGCAAGGGGCGCCATCGCCGGCGACGCCCGGCACAGCCGTTTTGTCGGATCGGCGAAAAAATTTGACTTGTCCGGGAATTTTTCCGGGCGCTAGCCTGCGCGACATCCACCCCGGCGGCCCTCGCCCCGGGGACCGCCCGCCGCTCCAATCGTTGGAGGTTCGCAAGTGATCAGCACGCGCATCGGTTTCATTGGACTCGGCAACGTCGGGTCGAGTCTCGCCGGCAATCTGCTGCGCAACGGCCTCGATCTGACCGTGCGCGATCTCAACGAGGGGGTTGTCTCGGAGTTCGTCTCCCGCGGCGCCAAGCGCGCCGCCTCGCCGAGGCAGATGGCCGAGCAGGTCGATGTCCTCATCACCTGTCTGCCCTCGCCAGCGGCGACCGCGGCGGTCATGGAGGGGGCCGACGGGGCCCTCGCGGGACTTGCCCCGGGCAAGGTCTGGCTCGAGATGTCGACCACCGATGAGGACGAGGTCCGCAGGCTCGCACGGCTCGTCGAGGAGCGCGGCGCGCACGCCATGGACTGCCCGGTATCGGGCGGCTGCCACCGCGCGGCGACGGGCAACATCTCGATCTTCGCCGGCGGCACGCGTGCGACGTTCGAGCGGGTGCTGCCGCTCCTGAAGATTCTCGGCTGTCGCATCCTGCACACCGGCCCCCTGGGCTCCGCGTCGGTGCTCAAAGTGATGACCAACTACCTGTGCACGGTGCACCTGGTGGCGCTCGCCGAGGCCTTGACGACCATGAAGGCCGTCGGCATGGACATGAACACGGTGTACGAGGCGATCCGCATCTCCTCGGGCAATTCCTTCGTCCACGAGACCGAGTCGCAGGTGATCCTAAACGGCAGCCGCGACATCAGCTTCACGATGGACCTCGTGATCAAGGACGTGGGCCTGTTCGATGAGATCGCGCGCGAGCATCGCGTGCCGCTCGAGCTCTCCCCACTCGTTCTCGGCATATTCGAGGACGGGGCGAAGCGCTATGGTCCACGCGAGCTGTCGGACAACATCATCCGCCGGCTCGAGGACGCCTGCTCGGTGCGAGTGCTCGGCAGCGGCTTTCCGGCGAAGATCGTCGATGACAGCCCCAAGGAGCCCGGCCATGAGGTCGTGCCGCGCGGCCGCGAGCGGCCGGCCGCGTGAGACCCGGCGCCCTGGGGCGATCAGGCCGTGCGCTGTGCCGCCAGAAATTCGATGAAGGCCGCGACGCGTGGCATATCGCGAACCTCGCGGCGGCAGATGAGTCCCCAGCCACCGGGGCACTGCGCCTCGTGAGCGAGCGGCCGCACCAGCCTTCCCGAGGACAGCTCCGGCTCGACGAACGGGCCGTTCACCAGCGCCACCGCGCTGCCATCGAGTGCGAACTCGAGCGCGAGCGCGAGCGTGTCAACAACCAGGCGGGAATTCGGCGTGTACGGGACGCCCGCCGATTCGAACCACAGATCCCACTGTCGGGGCTCGGAGTAGATGGTGACCAGGGGCAAAGCGAGCAGGTTCTTCGGCTCCGGACGCTCGCCGAGCCTCGCCCGCAGCTGCGGGCTGCACACCGGAAAGAGCCGGTAATCGAAAAGGGGCACCCAGCAGTACTCCGGTCCGGGCGCCGAGTCGCGATACACCAGGCCCACATCGGCGAGAGATGCGTCGAATTGCCAGTCCGATGCGCAGGTCGAGAGCAGCAGTTTGATGTCCGGATGGGCAGCGGAGAAGGCCGGGATACGGGGCGCCAGCCAGCGCAGGGACGCCGTGACGTAGGTCTGAACGCGAAGCGGGCGCTCGCGGCGGGAGCTGCGTATGGTCTCGGCGCCCTGGATCAGCAGCTCGAGCGCCTGACGCGCGTAACCGTAAAAGATCCGCCCTTCGGGGGTCGGGACGATGCTGCGGCCCTCGCGGGCGAACAGCGCGACGCCGAAGTCCTCCTCGAGCAGCTGGATCTGATAGCTCACCGCGGGATGCGTGAGGCACAGCTCCTCGGCGGCTTCCCGCACGCTCTGCCGTCGCGTCGCCGCCTCGAAGCCCTTGAGGGCATTGAGCGGCGGAAGTTTGCGCAGATCGATCTTGTCGGACAAGAACCCTCCTCGCGGGATGCAGCCCCGAATGATGCGCAGCCGCTGATCGGCGCTGGCGCCATGTTAGCGCAGCCACTGGCGCCGTGGCATCGGCCACCACCGGGTGGCGGCCGCAGTGCGCGCAGGGCCAGAATCACCCATCGATCGCACGCGGCCCGTCGGGCGGCGATCCCACACCGGAAAGACCCCTATGACGAGTGAACCCGGCAGTTCCGATTGGCACGCCCGAGCGAAGGCCTTGCGCTTTGCCACCGGCCACTTCATCGACGGCGAGCACGTCGAGGCGCTTGCGAAGGCCCGCTTCACCGTAGTCAACCCCGCCACCCTCGAACCGCTGTGCGAGGTGGCCGCCGGCACCAGCGCTGACGTCGACCGCGCCGTCGCATCCGGGCGCCGGGCGTTCGCGAGCGGCATCTGGCGTCGTAAGGCGCCGCGCGAGCGGCTCGAGATCCTCTCACGGTACGCGCAGCTCATCGAACGCCATGCAGGACGTTTTGGGCTGCTCGATACGCTGTGCATGGGAAAGCCGATCGGCGACATGATGGCGATCGATGTGCCCCAGGCGGTGCAGACCTTCACGTACTTCGCCGAGCTTTGCGACAAAATCGAGGGCGCCGTCACAGCGACTGCCACCGACGCCCTGCATTACATTCTGCGCGAGCCGCTCGGCGTGGTCGGTTGCATCGTGCCCTGGAACTACCCGCTGCTGATGGCCGCCTGGAAGGTCGCCCCGGCGCTCGCGGCCGGCAACTCGGTCGTATTGAAACCCGCCGAGCAGTCGCCCCTGTCGGCGCTACTCATGGCGGAGCTGTTCGTCGAGGCGGGCGGACCTCCCGGGGTATTCAACGTCGTCAATGGCCTGGGGGAGGCCGTCGGAGCGCCGCTTGCCTTGCATGCGGACGTCAACAAGATCGCCTTCACCGGCTCGACCGAGGTCGGCAAGCGCATGTTGATCTACGCCGGGCAGTCGAACTTGAAGCGCGTCAGCCTCGAGTGCGGCGGCAAGTCCCCGCAGATCTTCCTTGCCGATCTCGGGGACATGGATCGCGCCGTCCACTATGCGATCAACGGCATTTTCGGCAACATGGGGGAGGTGTGCAACGCCGGCTCGAGGCTTCTCATCGACAAGCCCATCGCCGAGGCGTTCATCGCTCGCTTCATCGAGCTCGGCCGAAACGCCTATCGGCCCGGAGACCCGCTCGATCCATGCACGAACCTCGGACCGCTCGTGACGGCCAGCCACCGCGCGAGGGTCGTCTCGTATATCGAGCGCGGGCGCAAGGAAGGGGCGCGCGTCGAATTCGGCGGGGATCGGCCGGATCTGCCCGGGAGCTATCTCAACCCGACGCTGTTCTCCAAAGTGACGAATCAGATGACGATCGCGCGAGAGGAGATCTTCGGCCCGGTGGCGGCCGCCATCGAGGTCGATGGCCTCGAGGAGGCACTGCAGGTCGCCAACGACTCGCCCTACGGGCTCGCCGCCTCGGTGTGGACGCGCGACCTGCGCAGCGCGCACCTCGCGGTTCGCGATCTCGAGGCGGGGGTGATCTGGGTCAATTGCTTCGATCATGGCGACATGACCCAGCCCTTCGGGGGCTACAAGCAATCCGGACAGGGCCGCGACAAATGCCTCGAGAGCCTCTTGTCGTACACGCAGACGAAGTCCGCGTGGGTGCATCTCGGCTGAGATATGCCTGGGGGCGCGGTGGCATGATCGAAATTCCCGACACCCGGCGAGGAGCGGGACCGCGCAGACACTTCGGGTTCCTGGTGCTGCCCCGATTTTCCATGATCGCCTTCACCAATGCGATCGAGCCGCTGCGCGTGGCGAATCAGCTGGCTGGTGAGGAGCTCTATTGCTGGTCGGTGTACTCGATGCAGGGGGGCGCGGTCATCGCGAGCGACGGGCTCACCGCGATGCCGACCCGCTGCGTGGATGAGACCGCGCTCCCGGAGCTCCTGCTGGTGTGCGGTGGGGCGGATGCGCCGTGTCAAGCGGATGAGGGGCTTGCGCGGCTGTTGCGCCGCGTAGCCTCGCGGCGCGTGGCGCTTGGTGCGCTCTGCAGCGGTGTGTACGCGCTTGCCGGGGCGAAGCTTCTCGATGGGTACCGAACTGCCGCCCGTTGGGAGGACCTGCCGGGATTGAGAGAGCGCTTTCCGCGCATCGAGTGCGTGCCGAATCTCTTCGTTGTGGACCGTGACCGCTACACCTGCACCGGAGGTGTGGCGGCCCTCGATTTCATGTTGTATCTGATCACGCCGCGCATCGGCCGGGCGCTCGCGGCCGCCATCTCCCACATGCTCGGCGTGGAGCGCGTGCGCGATGAGACGGAGCGTCAGCGCATCCCGGTCGCGGGTCTCATCGGCGCAAGTCGTCCATTGATCTCCCAGGCCGCCCAGCTCATGGAAGCCAATATCGAGGAGCCGCTGACGCTCGAGGACATTGCGCGCCTCAGCGGGACTTCCCAGCGGCAGCTGCAGCGCGTGTTTCGCAGCTCAGTCGGTCTTACGCCGGCCCGCTACTACATCACGCTTCGCCTGCGCCGCGCCCGGGAACTGCTCAAGCAGACTCCGATGCCGGTCATCGAGGTGACGCTCGCCTGCGGCTTCCGTTCGGCCTGCCATTTCAGCCGCGCGTACCGCGCGTTCTTCGGCCATGCGCCGAGTCATGAGCGCCGGCTTGCCCGGGGAACGCTGCGCGGTCTGTCGGGTAATGCCACCGCCGCGGGAGGTGTCGCACCTTGACCCCGAGGGCATCGGTCTTGTCCCCGGAGACCGCCGGCGCGGCACTGCGCCCGCGCAGCGGCCCTCCTCAGATGAGGAGCATCGATCGACGCTGCCTGCCGCTCAACGCGCTTCGCGCCTTCGAGTGCGTCGCCCAGCACGGGAGCTTTACCGGCGCCGCCCAGGCGCTGCTCATCTCGCAGAGCACTCTGTCGCAGCATGTCATCACGCTCGAGGGGCTGATCGGAGTGCGGCTGTTCGAGCGCAGGCACTCGGGACTCGTGCTCACCCGTGCCGGTGAGCACTTGCTCGCGGCGGTGGGCAAGTCCCTCGACCGTCTGGAGCACGCCCTCGAGGGCATCCGCAACGGAGGGGCGCCGGTGGCGCGCACACTGCGGGTGCAGATGCCGCTCAGCTTTGCCGCCCACCTCGCGGTGCCGATTCTGCGGGACTTCCGCCAAGGCAGAGCCGGGGCCGAGATCGATCTGGTGAGCCCCTCGGCCGCAGGTCCTCTCCCTCGGGACGTGGACCTCGCCGTGATGTTTTCGCGGCCTTCCGCGGGAGACTTCGTGGTGGACCTGCTGTGGTCGGTGCGGCTGCGATTGCTGTGTCATCCGCAGTTCGCAGTACGGAATCGCGGCAAGGACCTGGCTGCGTTCATCGATGCGAGCGAGATCGTGCACGTATGCAACGACGGTTCCTCGCGCCATGAATGCTGGTCCCGGTTCATACGGCACCATGGGCTCGGGGATCTCGCGGTCAAGCGTGGCCCGGTGTTCGATTCGGCGGCGCTCGCGATCCAGTACGTCGCAAGCGGCGAGGGCATTGCGCTGCTCGATCCGCGCCTGTTCGTCGATGAGATTCGTGACGGACGGCTGGTGAGTCCCTTTGCCGAGGAGCTCGCGACCGGCCAGGCCTGCTACCTCGTGACCCATCCGGAAAGCCTTTCCGATGCGGCCGTCGGGCTGTTCCGCTCCTGGCTCATCGAGCGGTTCGGACAGGAGCCGTTCGCCGGAGAGGCCATGGCAGAGTCTGCCGCAGTCAACGGCAAGGGCCGGGGGAGATGGGAGCGGTCCGTCCTCGGACAGTCAGGCAGGGGCCGACCGGGTGAGGAGGGGCGATCCGAAGAGCCCCTCGATGCTGGGTGAACACGCGGGCAGCGCGCGCCGCATCGGCTCCACCGGAGTGAAGCGCCATCCGCGAAGGGCTCCCCGTCCTCAGTGTCTCAAGACTTCACGGGCGCCTTTTTGCGTACGGAACGAGTGTTCTCGTCTGCTGCCTCAGCAGGAGGGGTTTGGATACGTCCACTGGTTTGACAGGGAGTCGAATTGCGCCTGCACCTGCACATGAACTCGACAGCCGTTCGGGTAAACGACCACGCAGCTGCAGTTTGTGCAATAGGAGCGGCACGAGATATCGGAGCCCGTGGGGCGGCAGCTGCCTTGACTTCGGTACGCGCCGTCTCGAGGAGTTCCGGTTTCGCGGGCTGCTGTCTGAGAGGCTGCCGTGTGGGTGGGAAGCGGAGTGCCGACTTTCCAGCTTGTGGCGAGTGACTGAGCTTCGGCGATTTGCGCGGGCGTGAGGATGCCCTGCAGGCCCTTCCGATTGCTCAATCCAAGCTTGTTTCCTCCCGCGGCGGCGAGATCGTAAAGCATATAGGCCAAGACATAATTTTGAGGGACGCCCAGTCCTTCTTTGTACAGTACGCCCAGGTTGCTTTGCGCGCTGGGGTCTCCCTGTTCCGCTGCCTTGCGCCACCACACCGACGCCTGCCGGTAGCTCTTCTGCAGGCCATTTCCGAAATAGTAGGCGTTACCTAAGTTGTACTCCGCATCGCGGTTGCCGCGTGCTGCGGCCCTTTCGTACCATTTTGCCGCCCGCTTGTGATCCTGCGGTACGCCCTGGCCGGAATCGTAGGAAACGCCGAGATCGAATTCCCCGATGGCGGAACCAAGTGCCGCGGATTTTCTAAACCATTGATTCGCCATTTCGTAGTTCTGCGGAACTCCGGTCCCGTTCTGATACGCCATGCCAAGGTTGTTTTCAGCGTCCGTGTCACCTTGTGCCGCGGCCTTCTCGTACCACTTTACTGCCCGTTTGTGATCCACGTCCACGCCCAGACCCTTGTCGTAGCTCACGCCCAGGTTGAATTCGGCACCGGCGTAACCTTGCGCCGCAGCCTTTCTGTACCACTTTATCGCCCGTTTGTGACTCAGAGGGGCGCCCTGACCGTTATCGTAGGCTATGCCGACCTTGTCTTGCCCTTCGGCGTCGCCTTGTTCGGCAGCCTTTTTGAACCAATGAAATGCGTTCTGGAGATTCTGCGCGACACCGGTGCCATCCGCATACAGGATGCCCAGGTCGCACTCGGCGTTCGCGTTTCCCTGTTTCGCTGCCATTGTGAACAGCGCAGCGGCGCGCTGGTAATCCTGCGGAACTCCCTGGCCGCTCACGTAGAGTACGGCCAATTCACTCTCCGCCTCGGCGTTTCCCTGTTTGGCCGCCTTCTCCCGCCATGTCGCGGCTTGAGCGTAATCGCGCGGCACGCCAATGCCGTTTTGGTAGAGTCTGCCCAGTTGGAGCTCCGCTCTGGCATAGCCCTGAGCGGCGGCCTTGGTGACCCACGCGAGCGCCTTGTTCGTATTCTGCGGTACGCCGTGGCCGTTCGCTTCGCGCTTGGCGAGTTCGAATTCAGCCCGGGGATTTCCCCGCTGCGCGAACTGTGTCAGCTCCTGCAGGCTCATGGTCTGGAAGTTGTGCGGCGCGGTGTTCGCGCACGAGGTCAGAAGGACGGTGGCGACCACCACGGGGAGACCGAGAGAAAATCGCTTGTACATCATTCTGATTCTCTGCCGCGTGTTGGTGCGCCTGACACGAGCATACGGAGGCGCTTTTCGGCAGACTATCAGATGCGCACTTCTGGACGAAGGCATTGCCGCGTGGCAATGCGTGTTTTTGTGATGGCGGTCACCAGATTGCGGCACCTTCTTGATAGTTGTCAGTTTTCCACGCGCGGTTCGTCGCGCTGAATAGACCTTGCTCAAAGGCGGTCGCTGCGTCGGCCCATTGCTGATGCGGCGGAGCACGCGCGCGAAGTCTGCTGACTGGCGCATAAGGAGTGCAATGCTCATCCAAACAGAAGGGGCAGTGCGGATTGCCGCGCGCAGCCGCACAGGCTCATTTGGCGTCGCGGCGCAAATCAGGAGTTACCCAGGTCGCCTGCGGCCGGGCGCGGAGCCTCGGGTCGAGCTCACGTTAGGAGTCAGCGTGGCGTGGCATCTCGGCGCATGATTGGCGGCTGCCGAAGTAGCGTTCAACATGGACTGGAGGTCCAAAACGGCTGAGATAGCTGTCGACGATACAGCCTGGGCAGCGAGCACCTGCGCCTCAAGACCGTAGCTACCCCATAGTGGTTGCCTGTGGTATCCTTACCAGAACGTAAGGAATGATGGAGAATGTAATGGCTACGGCCACGCTCACTGGCAAGGGCCAGATAACGATTCCGGTCGAAGTGCGCCAGGCGCTGCGACTCGATGCCGGCGATCGAGTCGAATTCGTCGAAGTCGAGCCTGGGCGCTTTGAGATCGTGCCGGCGACGCGCTCGGTGACGGCGCTCAAGGGAATGTTCGGCAAGCCGCGGCGGACGGTATCGATCGAGGAGATGAACGCCGCGATCGCCAAGCGGGCTGCCTCGGCGCGATAGCGCCTTCCTGAAAGCGATCCGATGATTGGCCTCGACACTAATGTCCTCGTCCGGTACCTCATGCAGGATGATCCCAGGCAGGCCGAGAAGGCCTCGAGACTCATCGAGTCATTGACACCGGAGAGTCCCGGTTTTGTGACCGTGGTCGCGCTCGTCGAGCTGGTCTGGGTGCTCAGCTCCTGCTACGACCTGACGCGTGAGCAGATCGCGCAGGCACTCGATGCGCTTCTGCGTACGAAGGAGATCGTACTCGACCGTGCAGATCAAGTCGCACAGGCATTGCGTACTTTTCGCGCGAGCGCAGCAGATTTTGCGGACTGCCTGATCGAACGTACGGCGGCCGCTGCAGGCTGCGAACAGACGATGACCTTCGACACGGGCGCGGCGAAGCGCGCCGGGATGACGCTGATCACGTGATGGCTGCAGCTTGCACCATGAGGGCGGAACCTCTGAGGTAAGTCGCCAGGGTCGTCGCGCGAGGAGAGCCTCTACTCGCCGTCGATCATGCGTTCTGTGCGCATCCCGGAACAACTCCGGTTGATTGTCGGAGGTTGCTGTGGCCGAAGTGGTTCACTCGACGCAGTCGAGGCTCGGCGATAGTGTTCCCATGGTGTAACGGGAGGGCCGCTGAGGCCTTCGGGACGTCTACCGCTTCTGAATAACGTCTTGATTTGATTGGCTCCCCGGGTTGGACTCGAACCAACGACCAACGGATTAACAGTCCGACGCTCTACCGACTGAGCTACCGGGGAACCGTGCGAGATGCGCGAAAGGGCGCGAATTTTGAAGGGCGCGCCCGCCCCCGTCAAGGAATCCGTGTCGAGAAATGGGACCAGCCCATCCTGGGCGCGGCTGCGGTCCGCTCAGGGGCGTCTGGGCGGTGCCGGGAGCGATCAGTGCCGCCGCCACCGCGCGAGAACCCGCCCATACGCCACCCCATTGATCGCAAGCAGGAGCGCGGCCAGCACCCATTGGTTGGGCCGGGTGAGGCCAGGGGGGTAGAGGACGGGCAGCACGTAGTGGTGCAGGAAACCATCGCGGTAGCCCGCCTCGCCGGCAAGACCGCGCAGGTCGTTCTCGAGCGGGGTGAGGGGGCAGATCCACCCCGACACCTCGATCCACACCCCCCAGGCGAGCGCCGGCAGATGCACAAAGGCGACCCGAGGCCACTTCCAGGCGAGAAAGCCCCCCAGGATCACGAACGCGACGAAGGTGAGGTGGAAGACGACCAGCACATCGGCCAGCGCCCTCCAGATCATGGCTCAGGCGCCCGTGGCGCTCACGCGGCCGCGGCGCCCACCTTGGTGAGGGTTCTCGCGATGCGATCGAGCGCTTCCTTCAGCGTCTCCATGCTGCAGGCGAAGGACAGGCGAATGTGGCCGGGCGTGCCGAACGCCGAGCCCGGCACCACCGCGACGCCGGCTTCGGTGAGCAGCAGTTCCGCGAAATCGGTGTCCGAGGCGCAGCCGGCGGCCGCCATGGCCTGAGAGACGTCTGCGAAGGCATAGAAGGTCCCGGCGCCCGGCAGGCAGCTCACCCCGGGCAGCGCGTTGAGCGCGCTCACCACGAAGTCGTGCCGCGCCTTGAACGCCTCGTTCATCTTGGCGACGCACGTCTGGTCGCCCGAGAGCGCCGCCACCGCCGCCTTTTGCGAGATGCTGCTCGCGTTCGAGGTCGACTGGCCCTGGATGGTGGCCATGGCGCCGATGAGCTCCTTCGGTGCTCCGCAGTACCCGATGCGCCAGCCCGTCATGGCATAGGACTTGGATACGCCGTTGATGGTGACGGTGCGCGGGTAGAGCTCCGGCACCGCGGTGAGCAGGCTGCAGAAGGGCTCTGCGCCCCAGTAGATTTTCTCGTACATGTCATCGGTGCCGATGACGATGCGCGGCTGATCGATGAGCACCTCGCCGAGCGCCCGCAGCTCCGCACGCGTGTAGGCGGCGCCGGTGGGGTTGCAGGGGCTGTTGAGCAGCACCAGTCGGGTCTTGGGCGTGATGGCCGCCGCGAGCTGGCGGGGCGTGATCTTGTAGCCCTGCGCCGCGCCGGCGGTGAGGATGACGGGCTGCCCATCGGCGAGCAGCACCATGTCGGGATAGGACACCCAGTAGGGCGCCGGGATGATGACTTCATCGTCCTTGTCGAGCACCGCCATGCACAGGTTGTAGATGGTTTGCTTGGCACCCGAGGAAACCAGTATCTGCGATCGCTCGTACTGGATACCGTTGTCGCGCGCGAACTTCGCGATGATGGCATCCTTGAGCTCGTTGATGCCCTCGACGTTGGTGTAGCGCGTGAAGCCGCTGCTGATGGCGTCGATGCCGCTCTGGCAGATGTGCTGCGGCGTATCGAAGTCCGGCTCACCGGCCCCGAGGCCGATCACGTCCTTGCCCTCCGCCTTCAATCGGGCGGCGCGGGCGGTGACGGTGAGCGTCGGCGAGGGCTTGACGCGCTGGACGCGTCTAGAAACGGTTACGGTCACTAGGGATCCTTGCGATGTGCCAAAGACACTGGCGCCGCTATAGTAAGGCATCGCGCGCATCGCCACCATCCGGCCGATGACGCGTTCACGCGACAAAGCTAAAGGGCATGGATCAGATACCGTTCAGACTGGAGTCGGCGTTCGAGCCCGCGGGTGATCAGCCCGGGGCCATCGATAAGCTCGTCGAGGGACTCCATGATGGCTTGAGCGCGCAGACGCTGCTCGGAGTGACCGGTAGCGGCAAGACCTACGTCGTGAGCCAGGTGATTGCGCGCGTGCAGCGCCCGACGCTCGTGCTTGCCCACAATAAGACGTTGGCGGCGCAGCTGTATGGGGAATTCAAGGGCTTCTTTCCGCACAACGCAGTCGAGTACTTCGTTTCGTACTACGATTATTACCAGCCCGAGGCCTACGTTCCATCATCGGATACTTACATCGAGAAGGATGCCTCGATCAACGAGCACATCGAGCAGATGCGCCTCTCGGCCACCAAGGCGCTGCTCGAGCGGCCCGATGCCATCATCGTGGCCACGGTTTCCTCGATCTATGGCCTCGGCGATCCCAAGGCCTACCTCGCCATGATCCTGCACCTGGTCCGAGGCGAGCGCATCGACCAGCGGGCGCTCCTCAGGCGGCTCGCGGACATGCAGTACACGCGCAACGAGCTCGATCTGACCCAGGGCACGTACCGGGTGCGCGGCGATGTCATCGATATCTTTCCCGCCGAGTCGGATCGGGAGGCGCTGCGGGTCGAGCTCTTCGATGACAGCATCGAATCGCTCTCGCTCTTCGATCCGCTCACCGGCGTGATATCGCGCAAGGTGCCGCGCTTTACGGTGTATCCGGGCACCCACTACGTCACGCCCAGGGAGCGCCTGATCGGGGCCGTCGACCAGATCCGGGATGACCTGCGTGTGCGCCTGAAGGAATTGCGCGACGGGGGCAAGCTGCTCGAGGCGCAGCGGCTCGAGCAGCGCACCATGTACGACATGGAAATGATGAAGGAAGTCGGCTACTGCGCCGGCATCGAGAACTACTCGCGCTATCTCTCGGGCCGCGCCCCGGGCGAGCCGCCGCCGTGCCTGTTCGATTACCTGCCGAAGAACGCGCTGTTGGTGATCGATGAGAGCCACCAGACCATTCCGCAACTCGGCGCGATGTACCGCGGCGACCGTTCGCGCAAGGAAGTACTGGTGGAATACGGCTTCCGCCTGCCCTCGGCGCTCGACAACCGGCCGCTCAAATTCGAGGAATGGGAGCGCCTCGCGCCGCAGATGATCTTCGTCTCGGCCACGCCTGGGTCCTACGAGGGGCGCCATGCGGGCCAGACCGTGGAGCTCCTCGTACGGCCCACGGGACTCGTGGACCCGGAGGTCGAAGTGCGTCCGGTCGGCACCCAGGTGGATGATGTGCTCTCCGAGATAAAGAAATGTGTCGAGCGCAATGAGCGCGTGCTCATCACGACCCTCACCAAGCGCATGGCCGAGGATCTGACCGAGTACCTGCACGAGCATGGGGTGCGCGTGCGCTACCTGCATGCCGACATCGAGACCGTGGAGCGCACCGAGATCATTCGCGATCTGCGGCTCGGCAAGTTCGATGTGCTGGTGGGCATCAATCTGCTGCGCGAGGGGCTCGACATGCCCGAAGTCTCTCTGGTGGCCATCCTCGATGCCGACAAGGAAGGGTTCCTGCGCTCGGACAATTCGCTCATCCAGACGATCGGGCGCGCCGCGCGTCATCTTCACGGCCGGGCCATCCTCTACGCCGATCAGATCACCGGCTCGATGCGGCGGGCGATGGACGAGACCGAGCGCCGCCGCCGCAAACAGGTGGAATTCAATGCCGCGCACGGCATCATCCCGCGCGGCATCCGCAAGTCCGTGGCCGACATCATGGAAGGCGCGCGCCCCGATGTCCCCATGGCGCGCGGGCGTCGGGCCGGCCAGGGTCCAGGCAAGGGCCGCGGCCGGGGCAGGGGAGCAGGGGAAGCCGAGCCGCTCGATCTGCACCCGGAGGCGCTCGCCCGGCGCATGAAGAAGCTCGAGGGCGAGATGCTCGAGCGGGCCCGCAACCTCGAGTTCGAGGAGGCCGCGCGGCTGAGGGACGAGATTGCGCACCTGAAGCGCCTCGAGCTCGGAATTGCCTGAACAGCCAAGCACTTGGGCCGAAGCCGCTCTTGCCTGTCGGGGCCTGGATCGGCTTGCGCGGCCCGCCTCACTCTTGTATCGTTCGCGGCCCTCCTTGGGGAGAACCTCTACAGGCGCGTAGCTCAGTGGTAGAGCATCACCTTGACATGGTGGTGGTCGGTGGTTCGATCCCACTCGCGCCTACCAATCTCAAAGGGACGCCTCCGGCC
>DAIDHH010000130.1 GCA_027452045.1 Gammaproteobacteria bacterium | reverse complement strand
TTGATCGGCGGCGCCGGCAGGATAGTTGCAGGGAAAATGATGGCGGCAACGCCGCTTCGGGCGAAGTAGTCTCGATACATCGCGTGCAGCGCAGGCAGGTGCACGTTCACGATCCGCTCGTACTGCGCATCGGGTACGAAGCCCTTCCGTCCCGGAGTGATTGCAGGCTCGATCTCCCGTCGAATGTCGGGACTCGCCTGCGCGACCAGCTGGTCGAAAGTCACACCAGCATGGTAGTTCGCGAGATATCGGGTCATGGCGGGTCGGAAGTCGTGGTTCTGGACCGGGTCCGTAGTGAGCTCAATGAGATGCCGCAGTTCAGGCAACTCCCCTTCGACGAGCTCGACTCCCGCCCTGCGAAGCCTGTCGAGGGCGGCGTCGCCGATACGCTCCACCTCGGGATCAAGCTGCGACCAGAAGAACGAGCGAATCACACCGAGGCGCACTCCCTTCAGAGACGGTGGCGATGCCTCAGCCCGATTGCCAGTCAGTACGGCATCGAACAGCAGCAGATCCGCGACCGCTCGAGCATGTGGACCGAGTTGATCGAAGCGCGGGCTGATCGGCGCTACGGCTGTCGTCGGATAGCGGCCCGTTGTGGGACGGAATCCCGCGATTCCGCAGAGCGCGGCAGGGACCCGGATCGAGCCCTCGGTGTCCTCCGCCACCCCGAGCGGGGCCATGCGGTAGGCAATGCACGCTGCTGTTCCGCCGCTGCTGCCACCGGGTATTCGAGTGGGGTCGTAGGGGTTGTGCACGGCGCCGAAGGTGTAGTTGTTGCTCGTCCAGCCGTAGGAGAGCTCATGGAGGTTGTTCTTGCCGAGAATGATTGCGCCGTGATCGCGGAGCGTGCGCACCAGAGGGGCGTCCTCGCGTGGCTGGAAATGACGCAATGCGGGCGTTCCGGCGGTCGTCGGCAGGTCACGCGTATTCACGCTGTCCTTGATCGCGACGGGCAGGCCATGCAGGAGCCCGAGCCTCGCACCGGAGCGTCGCCTGCGATCGCACTCGCGAGCGGCCTCGAGCACCATTTCGGGACGCAAGGTGATGAAGGCGTTGAGACCTGCACCTGCCTCGCACTGGCGCAGCAGAGCGTGCGCATAGGCCTCTGCCGTGAGCTCCCCCTGCGCCAGTGCGTTCGCAGCAGCCACTGCACCGAGGGCAGCGAGATCCGCTCCTGCGGCTGGCTGCTGCGGGAGCCGTGCCGCCTCTTGTGGGACGATGGCTCCCGCCGCCCGGGCCCCACCGAGTGAGCAAAGCGAAGCCGCAGTGACCTCCGTCAGGAACTGACGACGGCTGATGTCGGTGCCGAGGTGAGTGCGCGTGGACATGAGCGCCTCCGCTGTCGGGGAATTTGCCCCGCGATGATGCGTGGCTGGGACATCAAGGACTCAGCGCCTTGCCGAGCTTCTCGAGTCCCTCCTGCAAGGTGGCGTCTGAAATCGTGAGGGGCAGCAGGATGCGGATCGTCTCGCCCTGCAATCCGCAGGTGAGCACGATCAGTCCTTCCGCAAGGGCCCGCTTCGTTACGAGCTTGGCTCCGGGGCCGTCCACCTCGCCACCAGAGCGGCTCTTGAGGACGTCGAATCCGATCATCGCGCCGTAACCCCGCACGTTACCGATCGCGACCCCGCTGTCGCGCGCGGCCAGCGCTTCGAGGTGCTGCCGGATACGCGTACCGATGACTTCCGCGCGCGCCGGCAGATTCTCCTCTTGCATCACATCCAGCACCGCGAGCGCTGCCGCGCAGCCCAACGGCGAGCCGCCGTAGGTGCCGCCCAGTCCGCCGGGCTGCACCGCGTCGATGACCGCTGCACGCCCCAAAACGGCGGAAAGTGGCAAGCCGCCGGCAAGGGATTTGGCGAGCGTCACCAGGTCTGGCTCGACGCCGGAGTGCTCGATGGCGAACATCCGTCCGGTCCGCCCGAAGCCCGACTGGATCTCATCTGCGATCAACAGGATGCCATGAGCATCGCAAACCTGGCGCAGGGCACGCAGCAGCTCCGCAGGCGCGACGTTGAATCCACCTTCGCCCTGCACGGGCTCGATGATGATGGCCGCCACGCGGTCCGGCTCGGTGTCGGTGCGCAGCACCAGATCGAGGGCTCGCAGGCTCTCCTGCGCGCTGACACCCCGATGGACGATCGGGAAGGGAACGCGGAATATTCCCGGCAGCGACGCATCGAGCCCATGTTTGTAGGGCGTTGCCCGCCCCGTGAGCGCCATGCCGAGACTGGTGCGCCCGTGGAAGGCACCGCTGAAGGCGATGACCGC
The DNA here is from genome assembly GCA_027452045.1 of Gammaproteobacteria bacterium. Classification (GTDB taxonomy): domain Bacteria; phylum Pseudomonadota; class Gammaproteobacteria; order Steroidobacterales; family Steroidobacteraceae; genus 13-2-20CM-66-19. The sequence continues at coordinate 13,402 of DAIDHH010000130.1, read as the reverse complement.
TGACCGGCCCGTGGCGATACGCGCGATTTTGATGGCCGCTTCCACCGCTTCGACGCCCGTCGTCAACATCAGGCTCTTCGCCGGACCTTTGAACGGCGCAATCGCGTTCAGCCGCTCCGCCAGACGGATGTAGGGTTCGTAGGCCATCACCTGGAACGAGGTGTGGGTGAAGCGCTCGAGCTGCGCAGCCACGGCCGCCATCACCTTTGGATGGCGATGACCGGTGGCCAGCACGCCGATGCCACCGGCGAAATCGATGTAGCGGCGGCCCTGGATGTCCCAGACCTCGGCGTTCTCGGCGTGCGCCGCAAATTCTGGTGTGGCGCTCACCACACCACGCGCCACGGCGGCGGCGCGGCGGGCATTCAGCTGGTTGGTGTCTTGGGTTTCCATCATGATCCCCTGCGAACGTGTGAAATTGAAGGCCGCCCCGGAAACATGCCCGCTACTCACGATAGCGGGTCAGCGCCTCACCCAGGGCCTGCCGCAGCGGCTCCAGCCAGGGCTCGAAATGTCGCCACTGGGTGAGCGCGTCGCGATATATGGGCTGGCGGACCTGCTCGGAGCTTGCCGTCCTGACGCTGCGCCTGGTCTCGTGGAATGAGACGCAGGCGGGCTCGAAATCCAGGCCGCAGAACTCGAGCAGCTGTCGGACGCTTCCTTCCAGGTCGTTCACTACATCTTCGTAGTGGACCGTGAGAACCCGTCCCGGCAGGACGGCGTGCCAGTGTCGCATGAGATCGAGGTACGAGCGGTAGTAGCGCGCGATGTCCTCGAGGTCGTAGGTGAACAGCTGACCCTGGGCGAACAGCTGCTTGAAGTTGCCGAAGCAGCACGCCATCGGTTCGCGCCGCACGTCGATGATCTTTGCGTTTGGCAGCATCAGATGGATGAGGCCGATGTGGCGGAAATTGTTCGGCATCTTGTCGATGAAGCGCGGTCGGCCCATGAGGCGGTACGCGCGCGAATCGCTCAGGTACTTCTCGCCCAGACGGCGGAAGTCCTCCCCGGTCATGCTCGAGAGTATCCCGGGGTAGCTCGAGTCGCGGCCCTGCAGCTGCGCCACGAGGCGCGGTATGTCCGCGAGCTCGCGCGTGCCCTCGACATGGGAGTGAGAGGCGAGAATCTGCTCGAGCAGCGTGGAGCCCGCGCGGGGCAGACCCACGATGAAGATCGGATCGGCAGCATGCGCGCCGCCGCCGCTGTGGCGGGCGAAGAGCGCAGGCGTGCAGACTTCGCACTGCAGGCGGGCATTGCGTTCGATGAGCTCGGGCCGATAGGCGCTCGATGCACGCCTGAGCGCATTGCCACGGCTGTAGTACTCGAACGACCGCTGGTAGTCCGCCCGGTCCTCGAGCGCCTTGCCGAGCGCGAAGCACAGGTGGCATCGGTCCTCGGCGGAAGTCCCAGCGCGGGCCTCGGCAGCGATCATCCGCGCAACTTCCTCGTCGGTGAAGCGATAGGTCTTGAGATTGGCGAGGCTCCAGTAGGCATCGCCGTAATCGTCGCGGCACGAGGCCGCAGTGCGGTATTCGGCTATGGCCGCTTCGGTGAAGCCTTGCGTCTTGAGCAGGTGGGCGATCGACAGATGCAATTCCGCGGGCTGCGTGGCCCCTTCGAGCAGCTCCCGGTAGATCTCGATGGCTCGTTCGTGCCGTCCGAGTCCCACCTGAGTCATGGCATGCAGCGTGCGATGGCCGCGGTGGGTTCGGTCGACCGCCAGCAGTCTCTCGGCCTCGGCTTGCGCCTCGAGGTAGAGCTGGCGCTTCAGGAGTACCTGCGCATAATCGAATCGCGCGGCATGGTAGTCGGGCGAGAGCTCCAGGACTCCTTCGAGCAGCAGCTGCGCATCATCGAGGATGTCGCTCTCCATGCCGATACGCGCGAGCAGACGCATTGCCTCGATGTGATGACCGTGCCTGATCAGGAAGGCGCGAAGGAGTTCCTCGGCGCGCGCCAGCTCACCATCGGAAAACAGGGTGCTCGCCATCACGATCTCGGCGGGCAACTCGCGCAATCTGGCGGCCTGCGAGGCCGCCTGTGCGGCCTCTGCAGCGCGTCCGCTCATCCGATAAAGGCCCTCCAGCATGCTCCAGCTCGCCGGCAACGCAGGACTGATGTTCACGGCGCGCTGGAAGGCCTCGAGCGCCTCGGGGGCCTGCCTGAGCGCGATGTGGCAGAAGCCCCGCTCTTGATACGAGCGGCTGAAGCGCGGATGCAGCTGCTCGAGCCGGGACAGCGTATCGAGGGCGGCCGGGATATCCCCGAGCCGGCGCTGCGCGTGCGCACACACGTACAGAACGTCCCGATTCTCCGGGACCGTAGCAAGAAGCGCCACCGCTGCCGCGCGCGCTTCGGCAAACCGCTGCTCCTCGATCAGCCGACGCAGCCGCCGAACCTCGATTTCCACCGGCGAAGGTTCGGGCGCACTGCCGGACCCGCGCCGCGCCCCCGCCGGTGGAGAGTCGAGCCGCTTCTCAGAAGTCGTATCCATACCTCACCCCGATCACCCTCGGCCTGATCGGTGTCTGCGCCACGATGAAGTTGTCCGTACTGGTGAAGACGACCGCGTTCGAATTGGTGAGATTCTCCCCATAGGCGCTGAGTGACCAATGGTCCTTTGACAGGCCGATGGACGCATCGCAGGTCGTGTAGGCAGGGTCCTCGAACCTGATTCTCGCCGTTCCGACGGTCACGCCCGGGACGAACGGCGGGTTCGAGCCGGCCTGGGTGAAGGAGTGTCCGGTATGCACCACTCCGAACTGCACGTGGCCCACCGCACCGTTGAAGTAGTGGAAGGAGGATTCGGTGGAGATCGGGAAGTCGTAGCGCAGGAGCAGCGTCAAGCGCATCGGCGGCGACTCGGCCGCAGGTGCGCCGCGCGGGCCGAAGGGGTTCCCGGTCGAGCCGCAGCTGGCGGGCCCGGCCGGGCAGACCTCGGTGATCGGCTTGCCGTAGTTCGCACTCGCGGGATTGTTGTCGATGAGCGCCGGGGAGTTGGTCTGCTCGCTGCTGTTCCAGGCACCCGATCCTTCGAGCTTCAGCCCGCGCCAGATCTGGGCGATGAACGAGGTTTCCGCGCCGTCGATGCGGAAGTTCTGGCCGTTGGTGTTGAAGAATATGGTGCCGGTGAGGCCCGGGTCGAAGAACTCGATCTGAACGTTGTTCCAGTTCTCGCGGTAGAACGATGCGTTCCACTGGAAATAGCGGTGAAACAGCGTCCAGTTCGTCTTCCAGCCGAGCTCGTAGTTATCGAGCTGATCCGGCTTGTAGGACTCCGGAACGATGAGCTGCGGCACGCCGTCGGGACCGGGAGCGTGCAGGGTGCCGGCATTGTTGAAGCCGCCGGGGCGAAACCCCTGGGAGAAGGTGAAGTAGGTGAGGATGTGCTGCGAGTTGCCGAACAGGACTGGATTGATGTGCCAGGAGAGGTTCGCCTGGTAGCGCCAGCCCTGCTCGGTGTCCCTGAGGTTCTGTGCGCTCATGTCGATCGAGTACGCGGGGTTGTGGCAGCCTCCCGGTGGCACTCCGCCCTCGAAGCACCCGAAGCCGACCAGAGCGCTGCCGGCGGCGCTGTTCAGGAAGAGGAAGTGTCTCGCGCCTCCCGTCAACGTGAGCTGGTGAGTCAGGTTGAAGCTGACCGAGGCGAATTCGGCGACCTGCCGCTCCTCGCGCATGGCATCGAGTCCAAAGGCGGTGCTGCTGGTCTGCAGTCCCGGGTACTTGGCGTAGCCCGGGAACGTCCCTTCCACCGCGAAGCAGCCCGTATTGCCGGGAGTTCCCGCGGGCCCATTCGATGTGCAGGGTGGCACTGTCCGGTACAGGTCCTGAGTCTGGTCGTAGATGGTATTGTCTTCCTCGAAGAGACCCACTATGCCGCGCAGACGCCAGGAAGAGGGAGTCTGCAGCCGCACTTCGTGCTGCCAGTGCCGGTCCTGCTGGTTCGAGATCACCGGCGCTACGGCGGAGAAGCAGGTGGACTGCAGGCTGTTGTCCCCGCCGGTCCCGGGGCCGTAGCACTCGTAGTAATCGCCGTACACTCCGCGGGCATAACTGGTGTAGTCGGCCTCGGTCTCGAGGTTGCGGGTGAGCAGGCCGCCGGTGTAGATGAGGCTGAGCGGACCCGCTTTTCCTTTGAGCGTCCACGCGGTGTTCGAGTCCCGCTCGTCGTGGTATGTCGGAGTGAACAGCACGACCTCGAGCGGATTGAGCGGCTGGCCGTCCGGAGCGTTCGGGTACTGGAAGAACACCCCCTCCGCATCCAGGCTCTGCCACATCTGTGTGACCAGGAAGCTCCAGTCGTCGTTGAATTGATAGAGCGCCTCGACCCTCCCGCCCTGGTAGGTGACCGGATTGATGTGATTTCTCGCCAGGTCGACGTTATTCGCGACGGGACTGCCGGGAGGCACGCAGAATCCGTTGTTCACGCCTCCGTCCGGGCACTGCCCGTTGACGGCGGGATAGTTTGCGTAGTGGATTCCGAGGTCGGTGTCGTGACGGGTGAAGGTTCCCGGCACATTGTTTATGTAGCCGCCACGGCGGTCGCTGTAAGCCACGAAACGCATGGCCATGCGATGCGCGATGACCGGCAGGTTGAGGACACCGGTGACCGCGGTGTTTGGATCGCCGTGCGCAGTGGTGCCGTAGTCACCGCTGAAGTTTCCCGAGACCACGTCGAGCTCTGGCTTGTTGGTGATGTAGCGGATCGCGCCCGCCTCGGCGCCTGAACCGAACAGGGTGCCTTGCGGACCCTCCAGCACCTCGATGCGATTCATGTCCACCGCGTAGATGTCCATGTTCTGGTTAGGCATCTGGACAGACTGATTGTCCAGGTACACCGCGACGTTCGGCCAGGGAGCCGTGTAGCCGCTGAACTGGGTGGCCTGGGAGCCGGTGCCGATGCCGCGGATGAAAATCTCGTTCTGGCCCGGCCCGTTGTCCGCGGAGGTGAGGTTCGGCAGCATCCTGACATAGTCCTGGAACGAGGAGATGTGCAGCTGCTGCAGTGCCCGCCCGGTCAGGGCCTGCATCGTGATCGGTACGCTTTGGATGTTCTCGCTGCGGCGGGTGGCGGTGACGATGATTTCCTTGAGCCCCGTCGACGGATCGACTCGGCCAGAGGCTGCGCCGCCGTCCCGGCCGGCGGCGGCGGGCGCATGCGCGACCGCAGGAGCCGTGGCTGCGCCCCGCTCGGGCGCCGGTTGGCCGGCGATCGCCTGGAAGGAGACGCCGCTCAGGATGGCGGCGACCGCATAAGAGACCTTCGATTTCATGGCAAACCCTCCGAAATGATTCTTGTGGGCCGGGCCGAATCTTTGATCACTTGTAATCTGAAACGGGTACCCGCTGGCGGCGATCGAGTGAATCCATCGGAATTTCGTTGGTGGAATCCTGGCGCTTAAACCGCGCTCGACTGCTCTCGGCGCTGCTGGCGGTGTATCAGATGCGTATGGTTCGGAAATCCTCTCAGTAGCTCGGCGGTGTGATGGCCCATACGACTTCGGTCTCGTCAGGCCCCGGGTTGCGGTAGCGATGCGGACGCGTGCTCTCGAAACCAAAGCTGTCGCCGGTCTCCAGCAGCACGCTCTGGCCATCCACCCATAATTCGAGGCGGCCACGCACGACCATGCCGGCTTCCTCGCTCGCATGCGAGTACGGTTCCTCGCCCGAAGTCGCGCCGGGCGCCATGCGGCACAGCACCAGCTCGATGCTCCCCTTGAGCGATGGACTGAGCAACTCGTCGACGATGCCGGTCGAATAATCGATCCGCCGTCGCCGCGAGCGGCGGACCACCAGGCCGCGCTCCTGAGGATGCACGGCGTCCGCCTCGAAGAACCACCCGATGGTAACACCCAGGGCTTGCGCGATGGACATCAGCGCCTTGATGGAGGGCATGGCCTTCTGTCGCTCCACCATGCTCAGGTATCCAACCGACAGGCCGCTGGTGGCGGCGAGCTGGATCAGCGTCAGGTTGCGCGCCTTGCGCAGACCGCGGATCTCGGCGCCCAGATGACTCGGTGTGGCTTCGGGCGCGTCCGCGACTTCGGCTGGCACCGGCGGAGTCCGTGCGCGGGCGTGCCGGCTATTCATGTTCTCGGATCATCGTCATTCGGCTGAATTCCAACTCCCCGGGTTGGCTGCCTCTTCCCCCCGCATGAGACCCCATCGGAGCCACATCATCCCATTGACACTGAAATTCCGGTCACGGCAGAACGTGCGCAACTGCATGTCAGCATTCAGGTTTCACCCGGCCGTGACCGATACGCCTGGGTCATATTGATGGCTAATTGAAATTCTTGCGCCGGAATTTCAATAAGATTATCGTAAAGGATCGATAATTTTAAATCAAGCGAACCTGGGCGGGGTCAACGTGGCGAAGCAGTACGACGCGATCGTCATTGGCGCAGGTCATAACGGCCTCACCTGCGGTGCCTATCTGGCCCGAGCCGGCCTCAAGGTCCTGATCCTCGAGCGAAGGCACGTGGTCGGCGGCGCAGCCGTCACCGAGGAGGTAGTGCCTGGATTCAGGTTCTCGGTGTTCAGCTACCTGATGAGTCTGCTGCACCCGAAGGTCATCGAGGAGCTCGAGCTCGCACGCTACGGCTACCAGGTGCTGCCCGCCACCGACATGTTCGGGCCGCTGCCCGGTGGCGACTACATCACCTTCTCGGACGACATTGCGCGAACACAACGCAGCTTTGCCCGCTTCTCCCGCAAGGATGCCGAGATCTATCCCGAATTCGACCGCTACCTCATGGACTCGGTGAAGGTCATGCGCCGGCTGCTGCTCGAGACACCGCCGGACCCCTCGTGCCGCGACTGGCGTTCGTTCAAGGAGACGGCGAAGTTCCTGTGGCGATATCGCCGTGTGTGCGGCAAGTTGTTCCGGTTCGTCGACCTGCTGACCATGAGCGCGGACGACTATCTGTCCGAGTGGTTCGAACGTACCGAGATCAGGGCGCTGCTCGCCTACTATGCGAGTATCGGTACTTTTGCCGGACCAAAGAGCCCCGGATCCGCCTATGTCGTCATGCACCACGTCATGGGTGAGCACGCCGGCGCGGGCGGATGGGGCTTCGTACGCGGCGGCATGGGCGCCATCAGCACCGCCATTGCGCGCTCGGGCGCGGACAAGGGCGTGACGGTGCGGACGCAAGCCGAGGTTTCGGCCGTGGAAACCTCGAACGGACGCGTGACTGGAGTCACGCTGGCGGACGGCTCGCGACATAATGCCAACATCGTCGTCAGCAACGTGTCCGCGAAGATCACGTTTCTCAAGCTTCTCGACAGGAAGCAGCTCCCGGCGGAATTCGTCCGCGACATCGAGACGTACCGGACGCTTTCGAGCGCCTTCAAGATCAACATCGCCTGCGAACGCCTGCCTCAATACAAGGCATTTGACGCGCAAAAGTGCGAAATGCCTTACCCGACCTACGTGCACCTCGGACCTACCATCGAGTACCTGGAGCGCGCGTATGACGATGCGAAGTATGGCGACATCTCGCGCAGGCCGTTCGTCACCCCCGTGACACCTACGTTCGTCGACGATTCTCTGGCGCCGCCAGGCAAGCACGTCGTAAACCTGTTTGGCGGCCACGCTCCCTATCACCTTCGCGACGGGGATTGGACCACGCGCAAGGACGAGCTGGTGCGCAACGTGCTGAGCGTCCTCGACGAGGCCGCACCCGGCTTCTCCGACGGCATCATCGGCATGCAGGTATTGACGCCACCTGACATCGAAGCGGCCATCGGCAGCCCCCACGGCCATATCTTCCACGGCGAGCTGCAGCTCGATCAGCTCTTCTGGTCGCGACCCGCGCCACATTGGGCGGATTACCGTACGCCCATCAAGGGGCTCTACCAATGCGGCTCCTCGGCCCATCCCGGCGGCGGCGTGGGAGCCGTTGTAGGCCGCAACGCGGCCCGTGAGATCCTTCGCGACCGCCGCAGATGATCCGCCCGCATCGCCCGCGCGCGCCCAAGCGCAGCCCGGCACGCCCACATCGGCGCGAGCCCGCATGAGTCCCGCAAAAATCGGGCTGTTCGCGGTCATAGCGGCGCTGAGCGCGGTGTTCTTCGCGCAATGGATCAGCCTGGCGCGCCGCCGCGAGCTGCGTGAGTGGCCCACTGCGTCCGACCTCGGCATCGGGCTGCTCACCAATTTTTTTGACGCGCTCGGCATCGGCTCCTACGCCCCGACCACGGCGCTGTACAAATTCCGCGGCCGGCCGAGCGATGAGCTCATTCCGGGCACGCTCAATGTTGGCAGCGTGTCGGTCGGCATGGCGGAAACGGTCATCTTCGTGACCATCATCACCGTCGATCCGAAGCTGCTGCTCGCCATGATCGCGAGCGCTACGGCAGGCGCCTGGCTCGGTGCGGGCATCGTGAGCCGCATGCAACGACGCTCGATTCAGCTGTTCATGGGCGCAGCCCTGTTGATTGCGGCGGGATTCTTCGTCATCGGCAATTTAGGCGCATTTCCCGTCGGCGGCCTCGCGTATGGACTCGGCGGCTGGCGGTTCTGGGTGGCGGTTGCCGCCAATTTCGTGTTTGGCGCTCTCAATACCATCGGTATCGGCTGGTATGCCCCGAGCATGGTGGTGCTGGCACTGCTTGGCCTCAATCCGCTCGCCGCCTTTCCCATCATGTACGGCTCGGGTGGCGTCATGCTCCCGGTTGCAGGAATACGCTTCCTGCGCACGGGTCGCTTCGCCTGGGGACCGGCGCTCGGCCTGACCGTAGCCGGAGTGGTCGGCGCGCTGATTGCAGCCTTCCTCGTCAAGAGCCTGCCCCTTCACTGGCTGCGCTGGCTCGTGGCGGCGGTGGTGACCTATGCCGCCGTGGTCATGTTGCGCTCTGCGCTCGCGCAATCCGCCACCGCCGCCCTCGGCGAACGCCTCGAAGCCGGGACAGCGCCGCCACGGAATGAGACGCGGGATTGATCGGCTCTCTGGCGCATTTGCAGTCAGGGCAGCATGGGACTCGAGAGTCTGGATACGGGTGAATCATTGGAGACGCACATGAGTTCCGAATCTGATGCCTCGGGCCAAACGGGCCTCAGCCGCACACTCTCACATCGCCACGTCACCATGATCACCATCGGCGGGATCATCGGCGCGGGCCTGTTCGTCGGCAGCAGCGTCGCCATCGCCGGCGCAGGCCCCGCATCGGTGCTGAGTTACATCGGCTCGGGACTGATCTTCGTGCTGCTCATGCAGATGCTGGCCGAGATGGCGATGGCCCTGCCGGAAGTGCGTTCCTTCAGCGAGTTCACCCGGGCGGCGCTCGGCCATGGCGCGGGCTTCGTGACGGGCTGGCTGTACTGGTATTTCTGGGTGGTGGTCATTCCGGTGGAGGCCATCGCCGGGGCGGTGTTACTGCACGGCTGGCTGCCATTGCCCACATGGGCGCTGGGACTGGCGCTCATGGCCGCCATGACCGCGGTGAACCTGATGTCGGCACGGTCCTACGGTGAATTCGAGTTCTGGTTCGCCTCGATCAAAGTCGCAGCCATCATCGTGTTCATCGCGGTAGCGGCCGCTTATGTGTTCGGCTTCTCGCCGCCGGGGCGCGTGGTGACTGATCTGAGCGGCTATGGGGGCTTCGCGCCGCACGGGTCCATTGCCGTGCTGGCAGCGCTTGCCACGGTGTTCTTCGCCATGACCGGCGCCGAGATCACCACCGTCGCGGCGGCCGAGTCCGCCGAGCCATCGAGGGCGATCGCCGCCATGACTCGCTCGGTCATGTTCCGCATCCTCATCTTCTACGTGGTGTCGATCTTCCTCATCGTGGCGGTCGTTCCGTGGACCTCCGTCAATCCGGGCCATTCCCCCTTCACCCTCGCGCTGGCGGCGACCGGGCACCCGTGGATCGCCCGCTCCATGAACGTGGTCATCCTGACCGCCGTGCTGTCGTGCCTCAATTCCGCCTTCTACGTGTGCTCACGCGTGCTGTTCGTGCTGGCGAGCAACGGCGATGCGCCGCAGTGGCTGGTGAAGGTCAATGCGAGGCGCGTCCCGGCACGCTCGGTGGCCGTGGGCGCCGTCGCTGGCGTGGTGGGCATCCTGATGAACTCCGCTGCCCCGAAAGGCATGTTCGCCTTCCTGGTGAACGCCGGCGGGGCGCTGATCGTCTTCATCTACCTGCTGACGGCGTGGTCCCAGATCCGGCTCCGGTTCAAACGCCAGCGCGAACGGCAGCCCGAACCGGCCATCCGGATGTGGGCATTCCCCTGGCTGAGTTATGCGACGATTGCCGGCCTGCTGGCGGTGCTCGCGGCCATGGCCTTGACACCGGACATGGTGAGCCAATTGTATGCCAGCCTGGTGGCGCTCGCGCTCGCCGTGACGGCCTACCTGCTGCGGCGGCGCCATGGGCGCACGGTGGCCGCGGCACGCGAGAGTGCCGCCGAGGACCGCGCCTGAGGCGAAGGCGCATCCGTTCTGCACGTCATGCATTGAAGGAGTGCGTCATGGATCCAAAGAAGCTGCAGGCCCTGCGCGCGCGCTATGGCGAACGGGAGGCCTTCGATGCGACCGATCCGGTGTTGAAGAGCGCGATCGAGCAGGTCCGGCGTCCGGACGGACGACGCGCGCTGCCCTACTCCGGGGTACCGACCTTCCTCGGGCTTCCGGCGGCATCGGGTATCGATGGCCTCGACATTGCCCTGGTGGGCGTGCCAATGGATCTAGGCGTTTCGAACCGTCCAGGCGCGCGTTTCGGTCCGCGCGCTGTGCGCACCATCGAGCGCATTGGACCCTACCATCCGACGTTGCGCGGCGTGCCACAGGCGCGCATGCGCGCCGCTGACGTCGGCGACGTTCCCTTCCGCAGCCGCTATAGCCTGGAGCAATCGCTCGAGGACATCGAGAATTACTACGCACAACTCGTCCGGCAGGGCACGCGTCCGGTGTCCGTGGGTGGCGATCACTCCATCACCTATCCCATTCTCAAGGCGCTCGGCAAGGACCGTCCGGTCGGCCTGGTACACATCGACGCGCACTGTGACACCATGGGCGCATACGACGGCTCGAAGTTTCATCATGGCGGGCCGTTTCGCCTGGCGGCACTCGACGGCGTGCTCGATCCGGAGCGCACCATCCAGATCGGCATCCGCGGCTCGTCCAACATGTTCTGGGAATTCTCGCACGCTGCGGGCATGCGGGTCGTGTACATGGAGGAGTGGCTTGAAAAGGGCTGGGCCGAGGTGGCCACCCTCGCCCGTGAGGTCGTGGGGACCGGGCCGATCTATGTCAGCGTGGATGTCGATGGCTTCGATCCGGCGTTCGCCCCTGGCACCGGCACGCCGGAGGTTGGAGGGCTCACCCCGCGGGAAGGTCTCGCGCTGCTGCGCTCGCTCGCAGGACTCGACATCGTGGGCGCGGATGTGGTGGAGGTGGCGCCTCAATACGATCCCACGACCAATACCGCGCAACTCGCCGCACAGATCATGTTCGAGGAATTCGCGCTGCTCACGCTTGGCGGGCCCTCGAGCAGCACCCGCCCACGAGCCGATGATTCCTCCGCGCCATGATCCTCCTCGGCTGACCTCCATCGCAGCCACCTGCCTCATGTGCGTCGATTCGTCGCGGCTGCACCCAGATTCGTCCTTCAAAAGGCGGACCAAGCACTCATGAAGCCAAATCACCATGCCAGTGACTCCGCGGCGTCTGTGGCGAACAGCCGCGGGCGGGGCACCGCCGCCCGTACCCGCGGCGTAGTGGAGAGCCGCTCGATCGACTACATTCCACGCAAGGAGCGGCATGGCAAGGTGTGGCACCAGGGACCTTTCTGGTTCACCAGCAACTTCGTGCTGTTGACGCTCGCCGTCGGCTTTACCGGACCTCTAGCCGGTCTCGGATTCGGATGGAGCGCGGTTGCGATCGTGTTGGGGGCCGGCATCGCGACGTTTTTCATGGCTTTTCACGCCAACCAGGGTCCTGGGATGGGCATTCCGCAGATGATCCAATCGCGAGCCCAGTTTGGCACGCGCGGTGTGATCGTCGCGCTGATACCCGCCCTGATGATCTACATCGGCTTCAACGTGTTCGATGTCGCGATGGCGACGCAGGGGTTCAAGGCGGTGGGCGCGGCCGGCCCTGATTGGGCCTGGTACGGCGGGATCATCGCTTTGCAGGCGCTGGTGGCGATCGTGGGCTACGACATGATCCACCTGGTCCAGCGATGGCTCATGTATTTTCTGATGGCCGCCTTCACCCTGCTCGGCGCAGGGTCCGTCATGGTGCTGGGCGGAGCACGGATCCTCACGATGGGGCATTTCGGCGCCGTAGCTTTCTTCTCCCAGTTCGTCGCGGTCGCCGGATACCAACTCTCGTACGCCGTATACGTATCGGACTATACGCGTTACCTGCCGGCCGATGCGCGACTGGGCCCAACGGTGCTCTGGACCTACGGCGGCGCAGCGCTCTCAGCCGTATGGCTCATGATGCTCGGCGCGCTGTTTGCGCTGCATCTCCCGCACGGAGCGACGGTCACGAGTGTTCTCTTGGTGGGCAACATGGTGGCGCCGGGATTTGGATCGATCGTCATGGTTTTGTCATCGATCGCCCTGGTGACGGTGGTTGCCGTCAATACGTATGGGGCGACGCTGGTATCCCTGACCGCCGTCGACGGCTTCCGTCCGCTCAAGCTGTCGCGAAGAACGAGAGTGAGCGCCACGTTGCTGGTCAGCGTTCCCATGCTGGTGCTGGTGCTCATGATTCCCGAGCGCTACCAGGGAATCTTCAATGTCCTTCTCGCGCTCATCCTCTATTTCCTGATCCCCTGGTCGGCGATCAACCTGGTCGACTACTATTTCGTGCGCCATGGGCGCTACTCGGTGATCGAGATTTTCAATCCGCAAAGCATCTACGGCCGCTGGGGGTGGCGGGGCCTCACCTCGTATCTGATCGGCTTCCTGTCCATGACGCCGTTCTTCTCGTTGCCCTTCTACACCGGACCCGGTGCGCGGGCGCTCGGTGGCATCGACATCTCCATCGTCTTCGGGATCGTCGTCTCCGGTCTCGTCTATTACCTGTTGTCGCGCTCGATGGGCCACGGCATCGAGGACGAGGCCTGTCTCAGAAGCCTGGCGGTGCTCGAGCCGCAGTCCGCTACGCCGTCCGGGCCTGCGTGAGCCGTGCCGATGGAATGCCGCCGTGACGGACCTGATTGGTCGGCTGCTCGTCAAGGGGCAACAGAAGTAGCGGGCTCGCGGTCCAGGCACCGCAACATCACCGCCTCGCCCACGTGGCGGGCTGTGATGCCCGGCTCGCCGTCCAGGTCGGCGATGGTGCGCGCCAGCTTCAGGATGCGCTGGCGCACCCGGGCCGAAAGCCGCAGCCGACGCATCGCCTGGTCGAGCAATGCGCGGCCGCCGGGATCGGGCACACACCAGCGC
>DAIDHH010000129.1 GCA_027452045.1 Gammaproteobacteria bacterium | reverse complement strand
GATGACACCATGTTGCGCCTCGCGGTACGTGCCAAGCGAGAGCATGGGGCGCTTTTTGCGGTGACCGATGCGATGCCGACCGTGCACGGGCCGCCACGGTTCGAGCTGTACGGCGCGCCCATTCAATTGCGCGACGGCAAGCTCATTGACGCGCGTGGCTCTCTCGCAGGGGTTCACATCGACATGATCGGCACGCTGCGCCGTCTCGTGCGCGACGTCGGACTGCCCATCGAGACGGCGCTTGCCATGGTGACCTCCGGGCCGGCCCGCGCCGCCGGGATCGAGGGACGCCACGGCAGGTTGGTTCCGGGCGCGCACGCCGACATCGTGCTGCTCGAGCCGGAACACGTGCAGTTGCATCACCTGCTGCTCGAGGGCGTGCGCGTAGGGGGCGAAACCGGAGCGCCGGGCACCCCGCAACGCGCTTCCGCCTGACATGCGGGCGTAATGGTCGCAACCCGGCCGCCCCGGGCATGACTCTTCCCGGATCCACCCTGCGACCTCGATGAGCAGGACCGCTCAGCGCGGCACCGGGCCGCCCGGTCCTTCGAGCGCACAATCTCAACTTGAATTATCTTCCAGAAATATTGTAATTTTATTTCGGATCTAGTATTACTACATCATTGGGGTTCGGTTGATTACATTTCGGCGGGCTCCCGACCCCCGCGCGAGCGAGCGGCCAAGAGAAGCCCGATTCGGGGAGGCGCCTGCCGTGCAGTTGCGGCCCGGCAGGCCGCTGACCTGCCGCACTAGTTGCCTACGAGAACATACCAAGGGGACATGTTGTGAAACTGACTGAACGTAGCTCCATACACTCGATGCAGGTGAGGGGCGCTCAACAGGCTGGACTCGTGCTCGGCCTCCTCGCCCTATCCGCTCCCTTGTACGCGGCGCGCGCGGTCGAACCGCAGTCGAGCCCGCCCGCTACCTCGAGCGGCGCACGGCGGCATCATCAGGCAGCCCCGACTCCGGGCGGCGGCATGGTCCCGACGGCGCTGCACCAGGTGGTCGTCACGGGGTTGCGCGCCAGTCTCGTGAAGGCCATGACGCTCAAGGAAAATGCCAACCAGGTGCTCGATGCGATCACCGCGCAGGACATCGGGCAGTTCCCGGACTCTGACGTGGCGGAATCCCTTTCCCGTCTGCCGGGCGTGGCGATCGACCGTGACGGAACCGGCGCCGGGAACAAGATCACGGTCCGGGGCTTCGGGCCGGCGTTCAACGTCGTGCTGGTCAACGGCCAGCAGCTGCCGACCCAGAGCGGCGGGCGGGAATTCGACTTCGACGCACTCCCCTCGGACGCCATCACCCGTGCCGTGGTGTACAAGACCAGCGAAGCCTGGCAGCCCGATGGCGCGATCGGCGGCCTCGTCGAGCTGCACACTGCGGAGCCCTTCGACTTCAACGGGCCGAAGGCCATCGCGAAGCTGAGCGGCAACATGGGCTCGCAGAACAGCAGCGTCGAGCCGGGCGGATTCCTGCTCCTCAGCAATACGTTCGCGCACAACAAGTTCGGCGCCCTCGTCTCGATCAGCGCGCAGGAGCAGGCGACGACCGCCTATCAGATCGACTCGGGCGGCTGGTGGCAGATGCCGGTGAACGTCCCGGGTGCTCCGACCGCCATCTGGCAGAATCAAAGCGGAACCTCGGGCCCGCCGACCAGCGTGCTGATGCCCGACACGATCGACATCCAGAACAATGCGTATAACGTCAAGCGGCTGAACCTCAACGCGGCGCTGCAGTGGAAAGTGACGCGCAACATCGTTGCAACCCTCAACGGCGTGTACAACAAGTTCACGCAGACGAACCTGGAGCAGGACCTTGGGTTGTATTTCGACGGAAACCCCATCAGCAACGGCGTGACGGTACGGCCCGATGGTGTGGTGCAGAGCTTCACGGCTGCCTCCCACGCCGACCTCATCGAAAGCACCCAGGCGGATCAGCTGAGCCCGCAGTTCCTGCGGTCACTGCACTTCAAGTTGAAGGGCCGCTCGTTCGGCGGACGGCTCATGTGGGATCTCGATGGTTCCTACTCCAGTAACAGCGCGAGCGATTATCCCAATCCCTCGAAGTTCACGGTCGCGGGCTTCCCGATTCCGGTGACGTACGTCAGCAACAACGGCATCGGCACACCGACACTCTCCACGACGGGGAGCCTGACGGATACCAGCCTGCCGCTGGCGCACTACATCTACGTGTCAGCCGCCACAGACCAGAACAATATCAGGCAGCTGACGACGGACGAAACCTGGGTGAACCCGCGCGCCTGGACCCCGCTCACGGACGTCCGCTTCGGGGCCTATTGGCAGCGCAATAGCTATTACACGTTCAGCTCGTACAATGCGGGAGACGTCTGCGCGTACTGCGGTTACAAAGCGCCGCTGCCGAGCTACCTCTTTATGCCGACCAGCATTCCGGGCGGGTTTGCTAGCCCCTATGCCGGGTCCTTCCCGACCACCTGGCTCACCTACAGCCCGGACCAGTACCTCGCCTACCTCGACAGCTCCGCGGCCTTTTCCGCACAGGACGCCGCGGCGGGCCTGCCACCGGGCACCACGCAGGCGGCGGTGCAGGGTACGGGCGCCTATACCCCGCAGCCGGTGGGTCAGTCGCTGCAATCGCTCGCGACGGTGGTGGAGAAGACCACAGCGATGTACGTTCAGGGTGATTTCAACGGTCATCTGTTCGGTCTCTCCTGGGGTGGCAACCTCGGGGTCCGCTGGGTGCACACGGTGGACGATTCGGTCGGATACGGCCAGGTGCTCACCGACATCACGCCCATTCCGAACGACCCCACCGGCGATAACGCGATCTATGCGAACAATGGGGCGACGCTCGCGGTGGCCGCGAGCCATAGTTATAACTATGTGCTGCCGAGCCTCAATTTCCGCCTGAACCTGCCCCATAAGGTGGTGTTGCGGGCCGCAGTATCGAAGAGCCTGGCGCGTCCGGAACCGAGCGCGCTCAGCCCGGTGAATTACTACGGCGGCGGCATCCTGTCACCGAGCGATCTCACCGCTTCGGGGGGCAATCCAGACCTGAAGCCCTACACTTCGATGAACTATGATCTTGGCGCCGAGTGGTACTACGCCCCCGGGGGCTATGTTGCCGTCGATGGCTTCGTGAAGAAGCTGTCGAACTTCATCGAGTACGTGCAGTCGACGCTGCAGGTGCCGATCGTCAACTCCCAGCATCTCGCGCAATTCCCGAACAATGTGGCGACCTTCGCGTTCACGGGCCCGACTAACGTCGGCAGCGCGAATGTGCGCGGCGTCGAGATCTCCGCGCAGCACATGTTCACGTACCTGCCGGCGCCATTCGATGGCCTGGGCATCAGCGCCAACGCCACCATCCTGTCGACGAACGCCGGAATCAATTCGGGAACGGGGGCGTCCGCGAACTCACAGACGTTCGGTTTGACGGGGCTCGGGGATTACCAGAACCTGACTCTGATCTACCAGAAGTACGGTTTCGGCATGCGTCTCGCCTACAGCCATCGCAACGCGTATATCTACCAAATCGGAGATGGCTACAACGCACTGGCGCCGATCTACCTGAAAGGATACGGGGAGCTCGACGGACAGCTGAGCTACCGCATCAACGATCACGTGATCGTGGCGCTCTCGGGCACCAATCTCACGAAGTCGGTGCTGCAGGAGTACGACACGCGTACGGATCAGTTCCTGAGCCTGCTCAACTACGGAGCGCGATACGAGCTCAGCGTGCGCGCCGCGTTCTAAGGGACGAGGCGAGATCTAGGGCGGTGGGGCCATGCGCCACCGCCCTCGACTCATTCCCTTCGGCCGGCTCTACTCCGACAGCAGCTCCGGATTGCGCACCGCGCCGCGATCGGCGCTGGTGACGAGCTTGGCGTATGCTTTCAGGGCGGCGCTGACCTTGCGGGGGCGCGGCAGGCTGGGCCGCCATCCCTTGGCCGCCTGGACTGCGCGCCGCCGGGTGATCTCCTCCTCCGTCACCTCGACCCGCACGCTGCGGGCGGGGATGTCGATCACGATGAGATCTCCGCTCTCGATGAGACCGATGGTGCCGCCTTCGGCCGCCTCGGGCGAGACGTGGCCGATCGATAATCCGGCGGTGCCGCCGGAGAAGCGGCCATCGGTGATGAGCGCGCAGGACTTCCCGAGTCCCTTCGATTTGAGGTAGCTCGTCGGGTAGAGCATCTCCTGCATGCCCGGGCCGCCGCGTGGACCTTCGTAGCGGATGATGAGGACATCCCCGGCCTTGACCCGGCCGGTCAGAATGGCCTCCACGGCGTCCTCCTGGCTTTCGACGACGAGCGCCGGACCCCTAAAGCGCAGAATGCTCGCATCCACGCCGGCGGTCTTGACGATGCAGCCCCGCTCGGCGAGGTTGCCGTAGAGCACCGCGAGGCCGCCGTCCTGACTGTAGGCGGCTTCGCGGCTGCGGATGCAGCCCTGCGTGCGGTCGGTGTCGAGCTCGCAGAAGCGGCGACTCTGCGAGAAGGCGACCGAGGTGCGGATGCCCCCGGGGGCGGCGCGAAAGAATTCCCGCACCGTCGGATCCTTCGTGCGGGTGAGGTCCCATACCTGCAGCGCTTCTGCCAGCGACGGGCTGTGCACCGTCGGGACGGCGGTATCGAGCAGCCCGGCCCGCTCGAGCTCCCCGAGGATCGCCATGACGCCGCCGGCGCGATGCACGTCTTCGAGGTGAAAGTGGCTCGAAGGGGCGACCTTGCAGAGGTTCGGGACGCGGCGCGACAGCCGGTCGATGTCGCTCATGCCAAACCCTAACCCGGCTTCCTGCGCGGCGGCGAGCAGGTGCAGCACGGTGTTGGTGGAGCCGCCCATCGCGATATCGAGCGACATGGCGTTCTCGAAGGCGGCCTGGCAGGCGATGGTACGCGGCAGGGCGCGGGCATCGTCCTCGAGGTAGTAGCGCCGGGTCAGCTCCACGATGAGACGCCCCGCACGGCGAAACAGCTGCTCCCGGTCCGCGTGCGTGGCGAGGAGGGTACCGTTGCCGGGCAGGGAGAGACCCAGCGCCTCGGTGAGGCAGTTCATGGAATTGGCGGTGAACATGCCCGAGCACGATCCGCACGTCGGGCAGGCTGATCGCTCGATCGCGTGCACGTCGGCTTCCGGCACGCGGTCGTCCGCGGCGGCGACGATGGCGTCGATGAGGTCGAGTGAGGTGTCCTTGCTCGCGATCCGGGCCTTGCCCGCCTCCATCGGGCCTCCGGAGACGAACACCGCCGGAATGTTCAGGCGCAGCGCGGCCATGAGCATGCCCGGGGTGATCTTGTCGCAGTTCGAGATGCATACCAGCGCATCCGCCATGTGCGCGTTGCACATGTACTCCACGCTGTCGGCGATCATCTCGCGCGAGGGCAGGCTGTAGAGCATGCCGTCATGGCCCATGGCGATGCCGTCGTCCACCGCGATGGTGTTGAATTCCCTGCCGACGCCGCCGGCCCGCGCGATCTCCTCGATGACCAGTTGTCCCAGGTCCTTCAGGTGCACGTGACCGGGCACGAACTGGGTGAAGGAGTTGGCGACCGCGATGATGGGCTTCTCGAAGTCGCCATCCGTCATGCCGGTGGCGCGCCACAGGGCGCGGGCGCCGGCCATGTTGCGGCCGGCGGTGCTGGTGCGGGAGCGGTACGCGGGCATGGGCGGATTCCTCTGTCCTCGGGGGGGGCGCCATTGTGGTTCCGCTGGCGCCATATCGGCTAATACAATATGGAGCCGGTAGCCATAGGAATTCTAAATAGTGGAACTGCGGCAGCTGCGTTACTTCATCGCCGTCGCCGAGGAGTCGAGCTTCTCGAGGGCGGCGCGGCGGCTGCACGTCTCGCAGCCGCCGCTGTCCATCCAGGTGAAGAGCCTGGAAGAGGAGCTCGGGGCCCGATTGCTCGAGCGCGGCAACCGGGGCGTGTCGCTGACGGCCGCGGGGCGTGTCTTTCTCGAGGAGGCGCGCACGGTGCTCCTCGCGCTCGAGCACGCCAGAAGCGAGGCGCTGCGGGCGCATCGCGGTGAGACCGGCAAGCTCTCGGTGGGCTTCGTCTCCATCGCGGATTACGGCATTCTGCCGCCTGCCCTGAGGAGCTTCCGCGCGAGCCGTCCCGGGGTCGAGGTGCAGCTGCACGAGCTCACGACGGATGCGCAGATTCCGCAGCTGCGCGCGGGGCGGCTGGATCTCGGCATCGCGCTCGCCCCGGTGGATGAGCCGGATCTCGAGTTCGAGCGGCTGCTGCGCGAGGAACTGGTGCTCGCCGCCCCTTCCGGACACCCGGCGGCCAAGGGTGCGGGCGCGATCGACCTCAGGGCATTGTCGAGGGAGAGCTTCATCGTGCCGCCGCGGGATATCGCTCCGGGCCTCTACGATCTGACCATCAATCTGTGCCGCTCATTCGGCTTCGCGCCCCGGATCACGCAGCAGGCGCGGCAGATGCAGACGGTCATCGGTCTGGTCGCAAGCGGCATGGGCTTCGCTCTGGTTCCCTCCTCCGTGCGCAACCTGCGCCGCCCGGGCGTGCGCTACCGGCGGCTGCGCCGCAGGGCCGCCTCCATCGAGCTCGGGATTTTGTGCTTGCGCAGCGCGCAGAGCCCGCCGCGAGAACAGTTCATCGAGGCGCTGCGGGCGGCGGCGCGGGCCGCCGGGCCTTGAGGGCCTCGATCCTCACGTGGCACTGGCGTGAATGCGTGCTCACCGCGGCCCGCCCCTAGGGCCGCCCGGCTCAGTCCGGAATGGGCGCCGGGATCACCTCTCGGGCGGCGGTCGCGGCGCCGCCAGAGGCGACGATGACCAGGAGGATCGCGCTCCACTGGGTGGGTGTCAGCCGCTCGCCGAGAAAAAGGAGTCCGGACAGCGCCCCGACTGCCGGCTCGAGGCTCATCAACACGCCGAAGGTTCGGGCCGGAAGGCGCGTCAGCGCGATCATGTCGAGCGAATAGGGCAGGGCCGTCGAGAGGAGGGCGACTGCCAGGCCGGGCAGCAGCACGGCGCCGGAGAACAGCGTCGCGGGCGCATCGAGCAGGCCAACCGGCACGATGAGCACCGCGGAGATGAGGCTGCCGAGCGCGACGCCCTGCGGACCGAGGTGGTGGCCGACTTTCTGGCCGTACACGATGTAGAGCGCCCAGCAGGCGCCCGCCCCGAGCGCGAACAGGACGCCCGCGAGGTCGACGTGGGTCCGATGCAGCACCGGCAGCAGCAGCGCGAGTCCGGTCGCGGCGATCACGACCCAGAGGTAATCGATGAGGCGCCGGGAATTGAGCACGGCCACGGCGAGCGGCCCGATGAACTCCACCGCCACTGCAAGACCGATGGGCAGCCGGTCGAGCGCCTCGTAAAAGAGAAAGTTCATGACCCCGAGGGAGATACCGTACACCCCGAGCGGCAGCCACGAATCGCGCCGGATCCGCGTACGCCAGGGACGCAGCGCCAGACACAGGAGCACCGTCCCGAATGCGATGCGCAGCGCCACCGTCCCGGCTGGACCGGCCAGGGGAAACAGCGTTTTGGCGATGGAGGCGCCACTTTGCACCGAGGCCATCGAGGCCAGCAGTGCCAGGATGGGCGCAATCGTGCCGGCCCGTGCTTTGAGCGCGCGCATTCGGTTCCGATTGGCCGCTTCAGGGGGGGCTGCGTGTACCGTTCCCCGAGGCGGGCCCTGGGGGCTACGCCGCTTCGGAGCCGATGACGGCCTTCACCTCGAGGAAGTCCCTGAGGCCGTACTCGCCCCATTCGCGGCCGTTGCCGGAGCGCTTGAACCCGCCGAACGGCAGGCTCATGTCGCCCTGCGCGCCATTGATCGTCACCCGCCCGGCACGGATGCGGCGGCCGATGCGATTGGCCCGCGCAAGATCGCCTGACCAGATGTAGGCCTGCAGGCCGTAGGGCGTGTCGTTGGCGATGCGGACGGCGTCCTCTTCGTCCTGGTACGGGAGAATGGCCAGCACCGGCCCGAAGATCTCCTCGCGCGCGATGGTCATGTCATTGCGCACATTGGAGAAGATGGTCGGCCGCACGAAGTATCCCTTCGAGAGTCCCGCGGGACGTCCCTCGCCTCCGGTCACGAGCCGTGCGCCCTCGGCGATGCCCTGGGCGATGTAGTTTTCCACACGATCGAATTGGATCTTAGAGACCACAGGTCCCACGGCAGTCTCGTCCGAGGCCGGATCTCCCACCACGACCGACTCGGCGGTCTTGCGCGCGAGCGCCTCGACCTCGGCCAGTCGCCCGGCCGGTACGAGCAGCCGCGTCGGCGCGTTGCAGGACTGGCCGGTGTTCTGCATCACGCTGAGTACGCTCGTCTTCACCGCGCGCTCGAAGTCGGCGTCGTCCAACAGGATGTTGGGTGATTTGCCGCCGAGCTCCTGGTGGACTCGCTTGACCGTGGCGGCCGCTGCGCGCGCGACCTCGGTGCCGGCGCGGGTCGAGCCGGTGAAGGAGACCATGTCGATGTCAGGATGGGTCGCAAGCGCCGCTCCGACCACCGTTCCCGTGCCGTTCACCAGGTTGAACACCCCGGGCGGTACCCCGGCCTCATGGAGGATCTCGGCCCAGACGATCGCGCTGAAAGGCGAGAACTCCGAGGGCTTGAGCACCATGGTGCAGCCCGCGGCGAGCGCCGGCACGACCTTGGCGGCGACCTGGTTCATCGGCCAGTTCCATGGGGTGATGAGCGCACAGACCCCGACTGGCTCGAGCACGAGGCGCGAGTTTCCGCGGCGCTCTTCGAACTCGAATGTCTTCAACACCTCGATCATGGCGGCAAGATGCCCGGCGCCGGCGCCGGCCTGCGAGCCCTTGGCGAGCTTCGCCGGAGCGCCCATCTCTTCGCGGATGGCGTTCGCGATGTCGGCGTAGCGCCGCTTGTAGATCGCGAGGATCCTCTCGAGCAGCGCCCGGCGCTCATCGCGGGAGGTCTGTGCGAAGGGCTCGAATGCGCCGCGGGCGGCGGAGACGGCCCGGTCCATGTCCCGGGCGGAACCGAGGGAAATGACCCCCGCGGGCGCTTCCGTCGCCGGATTGATCACGGTGTAGTCGTTCGGTTGGGCGGGCGGAACCCAGTGTCCGTCGATGTAGAACAGGCGGTGATCGTAGGCCATTGCAGCGCTTCGCGGGCAGGGGAGGGAAGCGAAATGGTATCACGCCCCTGGCATCATCCCCGGGGAGGGCCAGCGTCCCGGGGATTCGTTTGGCGCGAGCCACTGGTGCGCCCTATTCTCGCGATGGAGGTACTCATGACGTTCTCTTGCGCTTCGGCGCGGGTCCTGGATCTGCTCGGTATCGACTGGCCCATCGTCCAGGCGCCCATGGCCGGGACATCGACTCCGGAGATGGCCGCCGCGGTCTCGAACGCGGGCGGTCTGGGCTCGATTGGCGTGGGTGCGATGACGGGCAAGGCTGCGGGAGAGGCCATCGCGGCGTTTCGCGCGCGATCCAGGCGCTCGCTGAACGTCAACGTGTTCTGTCACCGTCCGGCGGAGCCTGACGCCACGCGGGAAGCGGCGTGGCGGGAGCGTCTGCGGCCCGCATTCGAGGCTGTGAGCGCCGCTCCCCCGGCTTGCCTTCGGGAGATCTACCAGAGCTTCGTGGTGGATGAGGACTCGTTCACCACGATTTTCGGGGCGCGGCCCGAGGTGGTGAGCTTTCATTTCGGGTTACCGCCGTCACCGAGGCTTCGCGCCTTGAGAGAGGCGGGCATCGTGCTGCTCGCCACGGCGACGAGTCTGGCCGAGGCCGAGGCGAGCGTGGCCGCGGGTGTGCAGATCATCGTGGCCCAGGGCTTTGAAGCCGGAGGGCATCGCGGTGTGTTCGATCCCGATGCGCCGGATGATGAGCTCGGGACCGTGGCGCTCACTCGCCTCCTCGTGCGCAGGTTGGATGTCCCGGATGATGCGGCGTCCAGGGCTTCAATCCGAGCCGAGACGCCATCATGAGGACGGCGGCTCGCACTGCACAGCGCCCGTCGAGGCCCGGTCGTACCGCTACGCAATACCACCCGGTCATCGGTCGTGTGCGATCGATGAGGCGCGGCGCCCTGTTCCATGGCAAGATGACGCGGGTCCATGCGATGCACCACAACGGCATGAAGCACTGATGTCGTGAAGCATTCATCGGGGTTCTCGGAAGGCGCGGACCGGAAGGTCTATATCTATCGCCATACGCTC
>DAIDHH010000128.1 GCA_027452045.1 Gammaproteobacteria bacterium | reverse complement strand
CATTGCCGGCAAACAGCGCCAGTGTGTCGCTCGTGCTCATGGGTGCCTTATGTCATCGACCTGGCTGGGGTGGGAGGATTCGAACCTCCGTATGGCGGGATCAAAACCCGCTGCCTTACCACTTGGCGACACCCCAGCACTACGAACAAACTCTCGATCCAGACCTGACTCGATGGGCGATCCCCGTCTCCCCGTCCGCGGAGCCGGTTCATCGCATGGATTTCTGCAGGAGCGCGTGCACCGGCGAAACGTTCAGTCCGCGCGCCACGAAACTCCGCCACCGCTGCGGCGCGCTCGCCGCGATGCGCTCCGCCTCCGCAGCCGTCGCCAGGGAAGCGAAGATACAGGAGCCGGTTCCCGTGAGGCGGGCCGGAGCATGCCGAGCCTGCGTGCGCAGCTGCTCATCGAGCCAGTCGAGCGCCTCGGCCACCTCGCTCCAGCGCGCCCTCACCACCGGCTCGCAATCGTTGCGCCCGCCGGTCTCGAAAAAGGCGCGTATTGTGATGAGGGGGGAATTTCGTGTCAATTCAGGGCTCTGGAATACCTCACGGGTGGGGATGCTCACGCCTGGCCGGATCACCACGTACCAGCGCTCCGGCAGCTCCACAGGCCTCAGCCGCTCGCCCACACCCTCGGCCCAGGCCGAAAAACCTCTAACGAATACAGGCACATCCGCGCCAAGGGGCAACCCGAGCCCGGCCAGGGCATCCACCGAGAGCCCGCAGCCCCACAGGTGATTGAGCGCAAGAAGCGCGGTCGCCGCATCGGTGCTGCCGCCGCCAAGCCCCCCTCCGATGGGGATGCGCTTGTGCACCCGGATGGAGGCCCCGAGCGCGGTCCCGGTGGCGGCCTTGAGCGCCCGGGCGGCCCGCAGCGTCAGATCCGCCTCCGGCTCGACCTCCCCGGGGCCTTCCCGCCGCTCGATCACCCCGTCCTGGCGCACCTCGAGCCCCACGGTATCGCACAGATCGATGAGCTGGAACAGGGTCTGCAGCTCGTGATAGCCGTCGGAGCGCCGTCCAGTCACGTGCAGGAAGAGATTCAGCTTCGCCGGTGCCGGCCACAGCGTCTCACCGCTCACTGGAGGAGCCACTCGTCCACCACCATCCGCAGCCTCACGCCGGCGCGCCGCACGGTGAGCAGCCGCGGCAGCCACGCTGCGCCCACCGACATGTAAGACTGGTAATCGACCGACCAGCCATCCTGGCCCAGCCTGAGGAGGCGGTGCTCGGCGTCGAGCGTCACGGTGGCCGGCGCACCCGGATCGGGCACCCCGAGGACCCAGTAGCGCAGGCTCGCAAGCGGTGGCTCGAACCCGAGCTGGCGCTCGAGGATCTCCTGCGCGGCGGCATCGCCCAGGTGCCTTCCGTGGGGCGTGATGACGCTCAGGCTCGTCCCATCGGCGGTCACTTGCGCCGCATCCGCCCCGAGCGGCCCGCTCAAGACCATCCGTGTCCGCGTCCCCCGCTGAGCCCAGCGGATATTCGCGTTGAATCCCTGCTGTGCCACTGCGACCGCCACGCGGCCCGTCAGATGGAAGCGTTCGAGGGATTGCAGCTCGGAGCGCCGCACGCTCCAGGCCATCGTGGGCGCCGCAGGCACCTGTACGGTCTGGCAGGCCGTGAGCGCCACGGCGGCGAGCCCGAGCAGCGCGGCTGCAATGGAGAATCGCAACGACATGGGCGCGCACTATAGTGGCTCCCCGGGTATCGCGCACGGCGCCTTGTCCCGAGGGGCCACGATCCCGGAGAATGCCGCGCCTCCGACCAGCAGCGGGACTATGAAGGACTCCATCCGACAACGGCTCGAGAAGCTCTCCGATCGATTCGAGGAAGTGGGGCGCCTCCTCGCCTCGCCCGACATCGATGGCGGCTCGGCGCAATTCCGCGACCTCTCGGTCGAGTATTCGCGCCTGCAGCCGCTCGCCGAGCAGCTACGCGCCTATCACGCTCTCGAGCGCGATCTCGCCGCCGCGCGCGACCTGCAGGCGGACCCCGATCCCGGCATGCGCGCGCTCGCAGCAGAGGAGCAGGCCCGCGCCCAGGCGGCGCTCGATAGCGCCGAGACGGGGCTGCACGCCCTGCTGCTGCCCGAGGACCCGCGCGATGAGAAGAACCTCTACCTCGAGGTTCGCGCCGGCACCGGTGGAGACGAGGCGGCGCTCTTCGCCGGGGATCTCTTTCGCATGTATGCCCGCTATGCCGAATCGAAGGGCTTTGCGGTCGAGGTTTTGAGCGAGAGCCCGGGCGAGCACGGCGGTTACAAGGAGGTCATCAGCCGGATCGCCGGCCGCGGGGCGTTCTCGCGGCTGAAATTCGAGTCCGGCACGCATCGGGTGCAGCGCGTACCGGCCACGGAGGCGCAGGGCCGCATCCACACCTCGGCCTGCACCGTCGCCATCCTCCCGGAGCTCGAGGAGATCGGGGAGATCGAGATCAACCCGGCGGAGCTGCGCATCGACACCTATCGCTCCTCGGGCGCCGGCGGCCAGCACGTGAACAAGACCGACTCCGCGGTGCGCATCACTCACCTGCCGAGCGGCATCGTGGTGGAGTGTCAGGACGAGCGCTCCCAGCACAAGAACCGCTCGCGCGCCATGTCCCTGCTGCGCGCGCGGCTGCTCGCCGCCGAGCAGGAAAGGCAGCAGAGCGCGCAGGCCCGCTCGCGCCGCCTGCAGGTCGGCAGCGGCGACCGCTCCGAGCGCATCCGCACCTACAACTTCCCGCAGGGCCGGGTGACCGACCACCGCATCAATCTCACGCTCTACAAGCTGCAGCAGATCATGGCCGGCGACCTCGACGAGTTGCTCGATGCGCTCGCGCACGAGCACCAGGCGGAGCTGCTCGCGGAAATCGAGAGCTGAGGAACGCCTCAGTCGCGCCGGAGGACCCTTCGCGCTCGCGGCCGCACCATGCGCGGCGGGCCGTGGCTCCTCAGGTATGCCGGCCCTCCGAGGTTCGCCATCTGGTGCAGCAGCCACTGCTGCCGCCACAGCACGAAGCGCGACGGCTGCGCCACGTGCCAGTGCACCGGATCGGGCAGTACCGCCGCGAGCAGCGCCGCCTGTGCGGCGGTGAGCCGCGATGCCGGCTCGTGAAAGAACCTCTCGGAGGCCGCCTGAACCCCGAAGATTCCGTGGCCGAACTGCGCGATGTTCAGATACACCGTAAGGACGCGCTGCTTCGGCCACGACACATCGATCAGCACCGTGAGGTACGCCTCGATCCCCTTCCTCAGGAAGCTGCGTCCGCCCCAGAGAAAGAGGTTCTTGGCCACCTGCTGGGTGATCGTGCTCGCGCCCCTGAGCCTGCCGCCGCGCTCGGCGGTGAGGATCGCTTCGTCGATGGAGCGCAAGTCGAAGCCATGGTTGTAGGGGAAGGTCTGGTCCTCGGAGGCCACCACGGCGATCCCCGCCTGGGGCGAGATCCGATCGTGCCCGACCCAGTGGTAATCGGTACGGTAGTCGTGCTCACCCGCGTGCAGCGCGCGCCACTTCGCCTCCAGCATGAAGGCGCTGGTGACGGGTGCAATCCAGCGCAGCAGCAGCACGGGCACGATGGTGATGGCGAGCCACGCGAGCACCGCCTTCAGCAGCGCCCGGCGCAGCCACCCCCCGCCCCCCTTTCTTGCCATGGCCGCAGCCGCTCAGGCGTTCGCGAGCCTCAAGCGGAGACGTCCACCCGCCGCGCCGACACGATCACCACATCCTCCATGGGCGCATCCTGATAGCCCTTGCGACGCCCGGTCGCGACGCCGGCGATCTTGTCGATGACATCCATCCCCTCGGTCACGCGGCCGAACACGGCGTAGCCGAAGTCGCGCGAGCTATGGTCGAGAAATGCGTTGTCGGCGAGATTGACGAAGAACTGCGAGGTCGCGCTGTCCACCACGCTGGTGCGCGCCATGGAGAGCGTCCCACGGGTGTTCTTCAGTCCGTTCTTCGCCTCGTTGCGGATCGGAGCGCGGGTCTGCTTGTTCTGGAACTCCTTGTCGAGTCCACCGCCCTGGATCACGAAGCCCGGCACGATGCGATGAAAGATCGTGCCGTCGAAGAATCCCTCCTCGACGTAGGCGAGGAAATTCTCCACCGTCACGGGCGCCTCCTTGGGGAAGAGCTCCACCGAGAAGCCGCCGTGGGATGTCTCGAAGCGAATCAGGGAACCTTGGGCCATTGCCCCTCCGTCATGCGTTCATGCCCCGCCAGGTCGCGGTGCGAGCGAACTGTAACAAAGCCGCGCGTGGCCAGCTCGCCGGCCACGGCGGATGCCTGGGTTGCGCCGTGCTCGAGCAGCAGCCACCCGCCCCGCACCAGGTGATCCGGGGCGGCGCGGATGATCTCACGGAGGCAGGCCATCGCGTCAGCCCCTGGCGTGAGCGCCTGGCGAGGTTCGTGCGACAGCACCCCGAGCGCCGGGTCATCCTCCGCCACGTAGGGGGGGTTGCTCACGATGAGATCGAAGGTGCGGCCGCGCAGTGCGCCGAACCAGCTGCCATGCACGAACCTCACCCGATCGAGTCCGAGCGCTGCCGCATTCGCGCGAGCCATCGCCAACGCCTCGAGCGAGACATCCGTCGCCGTAACCTCCCAGAGCGGCCGCTCGCGCGCCAGGGCGAGGGCGATGGCACCCGAGCCGGTACCGAGGTCGAGCGCCTGGCAGGACGCCCCGGGATGCAGGGCGAGCGCGCGCTCCACCAGCAGTTCCGTCTCCGGTCGGGGCACCAGAACCGCCGGGCCCACGGCGAGCTCGAACGTCCAGAAGCCCTTGTGCCCGAGCAGGTAGGCAACCGGCTCGCCCGAGGCGCGGCGCTCGATGAGCTGCGCGAAGCGCTGCGCGGCTGGCGCATCGGGCACGACCTCGGAGTGTGAGCGCAACTGAGTCCGGGAGACTCCGAGCGCGTGCGCGAGGAGCAACTGCGCGTCGAGCTCCGGCGTGCAGTCAGGCTCCCGTGACAGGCGAGCGCGCAGCTCTCGTCCTGCCGCGGCGAGCAGCGCTGCCACATCGGCAACGGTATGTTCAATGGCGGTACGCATCATCGCACGGCTAAGATTGGCGGATGTCCACGAGCCTCTACCCCCCCACACGGCCCCGCTCCCTGGCGGAACTCCTCGATACCAGCCTCAAGATCTTCCGGGTCTCGCTGCTGAAATGCCTGCCCTTCGCAACTCTTGCCATCCTCGCCGGTCAGCTCACAACCTTCTACGACCTCGCGCGCGGGCATTTGCCCGATGCGCTCGATGTGAAAGATCCGGTCTGGGTCTCTCTCTACCTGGCGGGCGCCGTGCTGGCGGTCATCCTGTGGATGGCGACCCTCGTGCGTCAATCCCTGGTGGCCTCGGGACGCGCGGTGAGCCGCACCGACCTGCTCGATGTGCTCAAAAACGCCCCGGCCATCACCGCCATCTCGCTCCTCAGCGGGGCCGCGGTGGCGCTCCTCATCCTGCCGCCGCTCACGCTGGCCGAGCCCTACCGCTCCGTCGGCCTGGCCATGATGCTCTTTCCCGCCATCTATCTGTTCGTGGCGCTCTCCTTTTCCCTGCCCGCGAGGATGCTCGCCCACAAGGGCGTCCTGCAGAGTCTCGCGTACAGCGTCGCCCTCATCCGCGGCAACTGGTGGCGGGCGGCGGCCATGTATGTCATCGGCCTCTCGATCATCACGGTCTTCTACCTGCTCGCCGCCGTCATGGCCGCGATGGTGATGCCCCAGAGCGGCGACATGATGGCGCTCGAGCGGGCCGTGACCACCACCGCCATCCTGGCGGTCGGGGCCATCGGCCTTACGTTCTATACCGCCATCACGCTGACCGTGTTCGGCGACCTCGAGGCGCGCAGGTCGATCCCGCCACACTGACACGCAATCGCCGCTAGCCGAGATTCGGCCCGAGCCATCGCTCGGCCTCCGCGACCGTCATGCCCTTGCGCCGCGCGTAATCCTCCACCTGATCGCGCGAGATCCGGCCGACCGCGAAATAATGCGACTCCGGATGCGCGAGGTACCAGCCGCTCACCGCGGCGGTGGGAAACATGGCGTAGCTGTCGGTCAGACGGATTTCGGTGCGCCGGTCCACCTCGAGCAACTGCCAGAGTTTCGCCTTCTCGGTGTGATCCGGGCAGGCCGGATAGCCGGGCGCCGGTCGGATGCCGCGATAGGACTCCCGGATGAGCTGCTCGTGGGTGAGCTCCTCCCCCTCGGCGTAGCCCCACAGCTCGCGCCGCACCCGCTCGTGGAAATGCTCCGCGGCGGCCTCGGCCAGGCGGTCGGCGAGCGCCTTGAGGATGATGGCGGAGTAATCGTCGTGAGCGCGCTGGAAGCGCTCCACGTGCGCATCGATCCCCAGGCCCGCCGTCACGGCGAATGCTCCGATGTAGTCGCGCACCCCGCTCGATCTGGGCGCGACGTAATCGGCCAGGCACTCGTGCGGCTGGCCCGCAGGCTTGTCCTTCTGCTGGCGCAGAAACGACAGGGTGAGCACCGCGGCCGCTCGCTTCTCGTCGGCGTAGATCTCGACATCGTCGCCCGAGGAGTTCGCGGGAAACAGCCCGATCACCGCCTCGGCGCTCAGCCAGCGCTCGGCCACGATCCGGTCGAGCATGCGCCGCGCGTCGGCGTACAGGTTGCTCGCCGCCTCTCCCACCACCGGGTCGGTGAGGATATCGGGGAATTTTCCGGCGAACTGCCAGGCGTTGAAAAATGGCATCCAGTCGATGTAGCTCAGGAGCTCGGTGAGCGGATAGTCCTTGAAACTGTGCACGCCGGGGGAGCGCGGCACGGGCCCGGCGTATGCGGCCCAATCGATGCGCCGGCGGTTGCTGCGGGCCTGCGCGAGGCTCAGCGCGGGCGCCTTGACCTTGCGGCCGGCATGCTGCTCGCGCTTGCGCTCATGGTCCTGGTTGACCTTGTCGATGAAGGCGGCGCGCGCCTCGGCATTGGCCAGAGTCTGACAAACACCGACCGAGCGCGAGGCATCCTTCACATAGATCACCCCGCAATCGTACTGGGGGGCGATCTTGACCGAGGTATGGGCGGGGGAGGTGGTGGCGCCGCCGATGAGCAGCGGCAGCGTGAAGCCCTGACGCTTCATCTCGCTCGCCACGTGCACCATCTCATCGAGCGATGGGGTGATCAGGCCCGAGAGCCCGATGAAATCCGCTTCCTCGCGCCGCGCGGTCTCGAGGATCTTCTCGCACGGCACCATGACCCCGAGGTCGATCACCTCGAAGTTGTTGCATTGCAGCACCACGCCCACGATGTTCTTGCCGATGTCGTGCACGTCCCCCTTGACGGTCGCCATAACGATGCGGCCGTTGGAGCGCTGCGCGCCGGCCTCCTTGCCCCGCTCGATGAACGGTACGAGGTGCGCCACCGCGCGCTTCATCACACGGGCGCTCTTGACGACCTGGGGGAGGAACATCTTGCCGGCGCCGAACAGGTCGCCGACGATGTTCATGCCGTCCATCAGCGGCCCCTCGATCACCAGCAGCGGATGCGCGAAGGTGAGGCGCGCCTCCTCGGTGTCGGCGATGATGAAGTCATCGATGCCCTTCACCAGCGCGTGCTCGAGACGCTTGGCCACCGGGAGCGAGCGCCACTCGAGGTCGTCCTTGCGCCTGGTTCCGCCCTCGCCCTTGAAGCGCCCGGCGAGGACGAGCAGCCGCTCGGTCGCGTCCTGGGTCCTGTTGAGAACGACGTCCTCCACGGCCTCGCGCAGCTCCGGGGGGATCTCCTCGTATATGGCGAGCTGCCCGGCATTCACGATCCCCATGTCCATCCCCGCCTTGATCGCGTGGTAGAGGAACACCGAATGCATGGCCTCGCGCACCGGATCGTTGCCGCGGAACGAGAAACTCACGTTGCTCACCCCGCCGCTCACCAGCGCGTGCGGCAGCCGCTCCTTGATGAGCCGGGTGGCCTCGATGAAGGCGAGCGCGTAGCCGTTGTGCTCCTCGATCCCTGTGGCGATGGCGAAGATGTTCGGGTCGAAGATGATGTCCTCGGCCGGGAAGCCCGCCTGCTCGGTGAGCAGCCGGTAGGCTCGCTCGCAGATCGCCACCCGCCGCTCGACGCTGTCCGCCTGGCCCTGCTCATCGAAGGCCATCACCACCGCGGCCGCTCCATAGCGGCGCACCTTGCGGGCATGCTCGAGGAACACCTCCTCGCCCTCCTTGAGGCTGATCGAGTTGACGATGCCCTTGCCCTGCAGGCACTTCAGGCCCGCCTCGATCACCGTCCATTTCGAGGAGTCGAGCATCACCGGCACGCGCGCGATATCGGGCTCGGCGGCCACGAGGTTGAGGAAGCGCACCATGGCGGCCTCGGAGTCGAGCATGC
The DNA here is from genome assembly GCA_027452045.1 of Gammaproteobacteria bacterium. GTDB lineage: Bacteria > Pseudomonadota > Gammaproteobacteria > Steroidobacterales > Steroidobacteraceae > 13-2-20CM-66-19. The sequence goes on along the minus strand of DAIDHH010000128.1, from coordinate 7,701 downwards.
CCTCGTCCATGTTGATGTCGATCACCTGCGCCCCGCTCAGCACCTGCTGGCGCGCGATCTCGAGCGCCGCGGCGTAATCGCCCGCCTCGATGAGCTTGCGGAACTTCGCCGATCCGGTGACGTTGGTCCGCTCGCCGACGTTCACGAAGAGCGACTCTTCGTCTATGTTGAGCGGCTCAAGGCCCGACAGACGGCACTTCACCGGCGCGACCGGGACCGCCCTGGGAGCGAGCCGCTCGAGCGCCTCGCGCAGCATGCGGATGTGCTCAGGGGTGGTGCCGCAGCAGCCGCCGACGATGTTGATCAGGCCGCTTTCGGCGTATTCGCGCAGGATCTGCGCCGTCTCCGCCGCGTCCTCGTCGTATTCGCCGAAGGCGTTCGGCAGCCCGGCGTTGGGATAGGCGCAGATGCGCGTGTCGGCGATCCGGGCGAGCTCATCGATGTAGGGACGCAGCTGGCGCCCGCCGAGCGCGCAGTTGAAGCCGACGGCGAGCGGGCGCGCATGGCGGATGGAGTTCCAGAACGCCTCCGGAGTCTGTCCCGAGAGGATCCGTCCCGAGGCATCCGTGATGGTGCCGGAGATGATGATCGGCACCTCGATGCCCGTCTCGTCGAACAACTGCAGCGCCGCACAGATCGCCGCCTTGGCATTGAGGGTGTCGATCACGGTCTCGATGAGCAGCAGATCGGCGCCTCCCGTGAGGAGAGCGCGGGCGGCATCCTGATAGGTCGTGACGAGCTCATCGAACGACACGCTGCGGTAGCCCGGATCGTTGACGTCGGGGGAGAGCGAGGTCATGCGGCTGGTCGGCCCGAGCGATCCGGCCACGAACGCCGTGCGCCCGTGGGTGCGGGCGAATTCGTCCGCGGTGGCGCGCGCCAGGCGCGCCGCCCGATAATTGAGCTCCGGCACCAGCGCCTGGGCGCCGTAATCGGCCTGCGACACCGAGGTGGAGTTGAAGGTGTTGGTCTCGATCACGTCCGCGCCCGCCTCGAGGTAGGCCCGATGGATCGCGGCGATGATCTGTGGCTGGGTGAGGGTGAGGATGTCGTTGTTGCCCTTCAAGTCCCGGCCGTGATCGCGGAAGCGGTCGCCGCGAAACGCGCGCTCATCGAGCTTGTGGCGTTGCACCATGGTGCCCATGGCGCCATCGAGCAGCACGATGCGCTCATCGAGCAGCCGCTTGAGGCGCACGATGCGCTCCCGGCGCGCCGCCTCATCTGGGGGCTCGACGGCGAACGGGGCCGCGCTTGCGCGCGGCGCAGCCGCCGCGGGAGCGGCTTCCTTCCATCCCACTCGATGCCCGGCGTGATCGCATATCGTCATCAGATTCCCCCGGCAGCCAGCGCCGTCGCCTGGCTCGGTTGGCTCTGCCTGCCGGGACGCACCCCGAGCGCATGGCAGATCGCATAGGTCAGTTCCGCCCGATTGAGCGTATAGAAATGGAAGTCGCGCACGCCGTGGTGCTTGAGCTGCTGCACCTGCTCGATCGCCACGCTGGCGGAGATCAGGCGCCGGGTCTCCGCATCGTCGTCGAGTCCGCGGAAGCGTTCCTCGAGCCAGCGGGGAATGGCGGCCCCGCAGCGGGCGGCAAAGCGCAGCACCTGAGGAAAGCGGGTGATGGGCAGGATGCCCGGCACGATGGGCACATCGATCCCCGCGGCCGCGCAGCGGTCGCGAAAGCGCAGGAACGCCTCTATGTCGAAGAAGAACTGTGTGATGGCGCGGGACGCGCCGGCATCGACCTTGCGACGCAGATTCTCGAGATCGAAGTCCGCGGAAGGCGCTTCCGGGTGGGTCTCGGGGTAGGCGGCGACCGAGATGTCGAAATCGGCCACGCTCTTGAGGCCCGCAACCAGGTCCGCGGCGTAGGGGAAACCATCCCGGTGCGGCTCGTAGCGCGCGGCGCCCTGGGGGGGATCACCTCGCAGGGCGACGATGTGCCGGATGCCTTGATCCCAATATTGACGCGCGATGTCGAGAATCTCGCCGCGGCTCGCGCCGACGCAGGTCAGGTGCGGGGCCCCGATCAGCGCCGTCTCACGCTGAATGCGACTGACCACGTGGTGCGTACGTGCGCGCGTGGAGCCATCGGCGCCATACGTGACGGATACGAATCGCGGTCCGAGCGACGCCAGGCGCTCGATGGAACGCCAGAGTGTCGACTCCATCGCGATGTCAGAGGGCGGAAAAAACTCGAAGGAAACATTCATCATGGGCAATTGCCTCCGTTTCAACTGGCGCGGTTCAACTCGCCGGCGGCCGCCGGCGCCGCTCGGACCGCGAGCACGTGCTGGCCCGCCTCGATGGGCCGGATGCGCTCGCAGCTGAAGCCCGCCTCGGCGAGCCATCTGCGCAGCCGCGCAATCGGGTGCTCCACCACTCGCTGCTGCGCGCTCTCCGGGGCGTCATAAGGCTCGAACAGCCACAGCTGACCCCTCGCGCCGAGGGCTCGGCGCGCCGCGGCGAGCAATGCCGGCAGCGCACTCCTGGGAGCGGCCAGGTGATCGAGCAGCACGACATCGAAAGTGCGGTCCAGTCTGTCGAGGTCCCGCTGCAGCAACTCTCCGGGGCGGGTCGCGAGCAAAACGCGGCAGGCGAACCCCTGCCGCTCCGCGCTCGCCCTGATGGCCTGCGCCGCGCGCCGCGTGTGCGCGATGACCGCGCATTCGCCACCGAGCGCGGCCACGGCGGTCAGCAGTTCCGGGTGCTCCGCGCCGACGAGCAGCGCCGAGGGAGCCTCTGCCATGGGCTCGGCTTCGATGACGGCCCTCAGCTCTCTTCCCAGACGCGATGCGGCGGGCAATGCCGCCGCGGCGGGCGTCTGGGCCCGTTCCCGGTCGCGCACCAGGGTGGGGTCCGCGCGATCGAGCTGGCTCAGCAGACCCTGGAGAAACGTGGCAGCCGGCGTCCCCCGTGCGCAGCGGTAGTGCACCCACTGGCCCTGACGCACGCGCTCGACGAGGCCGGCTTCGGTCAGGATCCGCAGGTGCCGCGACACCCGCGGCTCGCTCTGACCCAGCACCTCGGCGAGGTCCGAGACACTCAATTCCTTGTGCGCGCACAACGCGAGCAGGCGCAGCCGCGTTGCTTCGGCGGTCGCGCGGAGCCAGGTGAGGAGCGCTTGGGAGCCAGCCATATCTTGAATTTCAACATTTGCACAATTCTTTAACTGCAGTTTAGCGGAAATGGCTGGCGGCTGGAAGGGAGAAGTTCTTCGCTCTTATCTTATTGATTTAACTAGAACAACTAGGCGCCGACGCGCCGTGGAGTCCGGCGTACGGTCAATGGATGAGCGGCGGGGCATTCCCGGTATCGGCGAAGAGGGCCTCGATGGCCTCGGCATCGAACCTGTAGGGCCGATGACAGAACTCGCACGTCACGGTCACCGCCCCCTGTTCCTCGAGCACGTCCCGCACTTCCTCGGGCCCCAGGGCCCGAAGCAGCGCCGTCACCCGCCCCTCGCCGCACCGGCACTCGAACTGGACGGGGGCGCCTCGAAAAAGCCGCAGGTCATACGCGGGCAGACCACGTCCCAGGACATCCTCCACGGGCCGCTGCAGCAGGTCTTTCGCGGTCAGCCGCTCGAAGCCGCGTTGTGCCGAATTCCACGCCTCACCCGCCTGCTCATCGGCCTCAGGCAGCTTCTGGACCAAAAGGCCCGCGCTGTGTTCATCGTCGGCCGCAAGGCGCACGCGCGTCGGGAGCTGCTCGGACGCATCGAAGTACGCCTCCAGGGACTCGGCGAGCGACTGGCCGGTGAGCGGCACGATGCCCTGGTAGCGAAGGCTGCGCTCATCGGCTTCGATGGTGACCGTGAACCGCCCCTCGCTGCCGGCCAGGGAGCGGAAGACCGCCCCGCTCGGGGCCTGCTCGGCAGAGATGGCCTCGAGCTGTCCCTCATCGAAGTGCGCGATGGCGCGCACGCGAAAATCGTGAGTGCACTGGGCGACCATCAGGCTGACGGCGCCATTGCCCTGAAGCTGCAAAGTCAATCGCCCGCGGAACTTCAACGTGGCCGCGAGCAGTACGGAGGCGGCAACGGCCTGGCCGAGGAGCGAACGCACGGGGGCGGGGTAATCGCTGTGAGCGCGCAAGTCGCGCCAGGCGCCCTTCAAATGGACCCAGTGCCCGCGCACGGGCTGATGCTCGACGATGAAACGGCGTACGTGATCGGACAGTGAATCTGAGCTCATGGGCTCAACATGGGGCATGGACGGGGAATACTCAACTGCTCATCCGCGGCGGCCAGGCTCACGCACGTGGCGGGCGGCCTCATCCCGGCAGCTTCTTCTTGAGCAGCTCGTTGAGCTGCGCGGGATTGGCTTTGCCCTGCGTCGCCTTCATCACCTGTCCGACGAAGAAGCCGAACAGCTTGTCCTTGCCGGCGCGATACTCGGCAAGCTGCGCCGGGTTCTTCGCCATGACCGCTTCGATGGCCTGCTCGATGGCCGAGGTGTCGGTGATCTGCCTGAGCCCCTTGGTGTCGATGAGGGTGTCCGCGCTCTCACCGCTCGACCACATCGCCTCGAACACCTCCTTGGCGATCTTGCCCGAAATGGTCTGATCGGCGATGCGCACGAGCAGCCCCGCCAGACGCTCGGCCGGCATCCGGCCCGAATCGATGTCGAGGCCTTCCTTGTTGAGCGCTGCGGCGAGATCGCCCATCACCCAGTTCGCGGCGAGCTTCGGCTCGCCGGGCACGGCGCGCGCCACCGCCTCGTAGTAATCGGCGAGCTCCCGGCTTGCGGTGAGCACGCCCGCATCGTAGGCGGGCAGCCCGTATTGCGAGACGAATCTCGCCGCCTTGGCGTCGGGCAGCTCGGGCAACCCCGCACGCACCGACTCGATGTACTGCTCGTCGAGCTCGACCGGCAGCAGGTCCGGGTCGGGGAAGTAGCGGTAGTCGTTCGCCTCCTCCTTCGAGCGCATGGAGCGCGTCTCGCCCTTGTCCGGATCGTAGAGGCGGGTCTCCTGCACGACTTTGCCACCGGACTCGAGGAGCTCGATCTGCCGGGCCGCCTCGTACTGGATGGCCTTCTCGACGTAACGGAAGGAATTGACGTTCTTGATCTCCGTGCGCGTGCCGAGCTTGTCCGAGCCCGCGCGGCGCACTGAGACATTGGCATCGCAGCGGAACGAGCCCTCCTGCATGTTGCCGTCGCAGATCTCGAGGTAGCGCACCAGGGTGTGCACCTTCTTCATGTACGCGACGGCATCGCGGGCGGACCTCAGCTGCGGCTCCGACACGATCTCGATGAGCGGCGTCCCGGCACGATTGAGGTCGATGCCGGTGAGCCCGGGCAGACCCTCGTGCAGCGACTTGCCCGCATCCTCCTCGAGGTGCGCCCGGGTGACACCGATGCGTTTGATCGAGCCATCCTCGAGCACGATGTCGATCGAACCCTGCGCCACGATGGGCAGCTCGTACTGGCTGATCTGATAGCCCTTGGGAAGGTCCGGGTAGAAGTAGTTCTTGCGGGCGAAGACCGACTGGCGGGCGATGCGCGCGCCGATCGCGAGTCCGAATCGCACGGCCATGCGAACGGCCTCGGCATTGAGCACCGGCAGCACGCCCGGATATCCCAGGTCGACGAGGCAGGCCTGGGTGTTGGGAGCGGCGCCGTAGGCGGTCGAGGCACCGGAGAAGATCTTCGAGCGGGTAGCGAGCTGGGCATGGATCTCGAGCCCGATGACCGTTTCCCAGCCGGTGCCGGTCTCATCCCGGGACTCGCCCCTGGGGGGCCGCTGCTGCGCAGTGTCCAAAATCGTTCCCGACGATTTTGTCATGCGAAGCGCTCCGGAACCCTCAGGTGCCAGTCCGTTTCCAACTGATAGCGGTGCGCCGCATGGAGCAGCCGCTGCTCGGCGAAATGAGGCCCGATGATCTGCAGACCGACGGGCAGGCCCTGCGTGAAGCCGCAGGGCACGGACATCGCGGGCACGCCCGCCAGGTTCGCACTGATGGTGTAGATGTCGTTCAGGTACATGGTGATGGGATCGGCGGTCTTGGCTCCGATCGCGAATGCGGCCGAGGGCGTTGCCGGCCCCATGAGCACGTCCACCTCGGCGAAGGCGCGCTGGAAGTCCGCGGCGATCAATTGCCGCACGCGTTGCGCCTTGAGGTAGTAGGCATCGTAGTAACCGGCCGACAGCACGTAGGTGCCGGTCATGATGCGCCGCTTCACTTCGGCGCCGAAGCCCTCGGAACGGGAGCGCTTGTAGAGATCGGTGAGGTCGCGCGGCTCCTTGCAGCGATGACCGAACCGCACCCCGTCAAAGCGGGCCAGGTTCGAGGAGCATTCCGCCGGGGCGACGACGTAGTACGCCGGCACCGACAGGGAGATATTCGGCAGGCTCACTTCACGCACCTTGGCGCCGAGGCGCGTGAAGACCGCGAGCGCCTCGCGGATGCAGCGCTCGTTGTCCGGATCGAGCCCCGAATCGAAGAATTCCTTGAGCAGTCCGATTTTCAGTCCCTCGAGAGGCGCATTCAGCCCCGCCACGTAATCCGGCACCGGCGTATCGACGCTGGTCGAGTCGCGCGGGTCGAAACCGGCCATCTCGCGCAGCATCAGAGCCGCATCCTCGGCGCTTGCGCTCACCACACCGCCCTGATCGAGGCTCGACGCAAAGGCGATCATGCCGTACCGGGACACGCGGCCGTAGGTTGGCTTGATTCCCGTGATGCCGCAGAGCGCGGCGGGCTGGCGGATCGAGCCTCCCGTGTCGGTGGCGGTCGCCCCAGGGAGCAGTCGCGCGGCTACCGCCGCGGCCGAGCCGCCCGAGGAGCCGCCCGGCACCAGGTCGGTATTCCAGGGGTTGCGCACCGGGCCGAAGTAGCTGGTCTCGTTCGAGGAGCCCATGGCGAACTCGTCCATATTGAGCTTGCCGAGCATGACGGCCCCCGCGGCCCGCAGTCGCGCGACCACCGTGGCATCGTAGGGCGAAACGAAATTCTCGAGCATCCGAGAGCCGCACGTGGTGCGCACGCCCTCGGTGCAGAAGAGGTCCTTGTGCCCGATGGGCACGCCCGTGAGCGGCCCGCCTTCCCCGCGGGCGAGCGCCGCGTCTGCCGCACTCGCAGCCGCAAGCGCCTGCTCGCCGGTGATCGAGATGAAGGCATTGAGAAGCGGCTGGCTCGCCTGGATACGCTCGAGGTAGGCACGCGCCAGCTCGACGCTCGAGACCTTCCGGGCGCGCAGCTCGGCTGCGAGCTGGGCTAGAGTGTGTCTGTGAATCATGTCACTCGATCACCTTGGGAACCAGGTAAAGCCCTGCGGCGACCTGGGGCGCATTCTGCTGGTAGAGTTCGTGCGCATCGGCCTCGGTGACCGCATCCGGGCGCAGCCGCTGCGCAAGCCCGGGCAACGGATGGGCCATCGGGGCGACCCCGGCGGTGTCGGCCCGGTCGAGCTCGCCGATGAAATCGACGATGCGCGAGAGCTTGTCCTGGAAGGCGGGGATCTCGGCCGGCTCGAGCTCGAGGCGGGCCAGGTGGGCGATGTTTTCGACTTGGGCGCGATTAAGAGCCATGCGGGTGTCGGCAAAGCGAGAAATGCGGCTAGAAATCATACATGTTGTCTTGCTGAATGTCCTGTCGGTTGCTAGATTACGCGCCACTTTGCGAGCAGCGCCCGCCTCGGGCTGGCGCTCGGTTCCACGCCCCACTCCGCATCCGGACGCTTCATGTTCAAACG
>DAIDHH010000127.1 GCA_027452045.1 Gammaproteobacteria bacterium | reverse complement strand
TGCAGCGCCGATACATGGCCCTTGAACCGCTGCGGGCTCTCGTCGACAATCAGCCCGCTCGGCTGTCCGCAGTGGTCAGCTGAGGACGAGTCCAATCGAACCAGAAATCACGACTCGTACACCACGTGCCGGGACACGATCGCGTGTTGAGGATGTTTTGTTGGTCTTGAGTGTATCGAATCGGAGATCGCGCTCAAGCCGGAACTTGAACCAATGCGAGAACGGCGCCGGATACGAGTGTATCGAATCGGAGATCGCGCTCAAGCCGGAACACGGATCGCCTTCCGTAGACGGCTGCGTCTGAGTGTATCGAATCGGAGATCGCGCTCAAGCCGGAACCTTGTAGAGACACAGCGCAGGCTGATTCGTGAGTGTATCGAATCGGAGATCGCGCTCAAGCCGGAACCGACACCCGCCAAACTCAACCTTGGCCGGCGAGTGTATCGAATCGGAGATCGCGCTCAAGCCGGAACCGTGTGGCCGAGGTCCTCCGTAGCCGGCTGGAGTGTATCGAATCGGAGATCGCGCTCAAGCCGGAACAGGCTGGAAGGCAGACAGCACGCCGAATTTGAGTGTATCGAATCGGAGATCGCGCTCAAGCCGGAACAATGTCACCGTAGTAGTGATAGTCGCGCCAGAGTGTATCGAATCGGAGATCGCGCTCAAGCCGGAATGAATCGGGAATGGTTGAGTAGGGGTTGTCCGCAAGCTTCCTGCAGTGAATTGGCGCTCTGCCCGCTCAAGGGAGACGACTCATGCCAGATCTGCGCCGTGGAACACTCGCAGTCTGCCTCCAAAACATTCTGGCTTTGATATAGATCAGTGCGATGAATGCGCGTGACATCGATTGGCGTAGGTGCGCATTTGCAAATCGTACTAACACGTATCCTTCGAGAAGGCGACGGTCGATATAGTTTCGTGCGCGAGACATACCGACCGGAGGCCGTATGAAGAGTTCGTGGAGATTCGTAGGTGGCGCACTCGTGGCGCTGGCATTGGGCTCGGGGCTGGCGCGCGCGCAGGATGGTCCGTGGGAGGCGCGCTTGCGTCTGGTATACCTCTATCCGGAGAACAAATCCGACTCGTACGGGCCGCTCGGAATTCCCTCGAACGCGATCCATGTCAGCCATCGCTGGCTCCCGGACGTCGACCTCGAATATCACTTCACGCCGTACTGGTCGAGCGAGCTCGTGCTCACCTACCCGCAGCTCGAGCGCGTGACGGTCATGCGCAGTGCGCTCGGCGGACCGGTCGATATCGGAACATTCAGGGCACTGCCCCCCACGCTGACGCTGAAGTACGACTTCCTGCCGGAGGATCGCTTTCAGCCCTACGTGGGCGCCGGCGTGAACCTGACTTTCATATCCAAGGTGAACCTGGCGGTGCCGACCGTCGGCGCCTTGAGTCTCGAGAAAACGAGCGTTGGACCCGCCGCGCAGGCGGGATTCGACTACGAGCTGACTGGCAACTGGTATTTCAATGCGGATCTGAAGTGGGCGATGATCCGCTCCGACGTGAAGTACCAGGGCGTGAAGATCTCCGAAGCTCGCATCGATCCGCTGCTGTTCGGCGTGGGTTTCGGCTACCGGTTCGGCGGCGGTTGAGACCGACCGCCATCGGGGCTCATGGCGCGGGTATGACCAGCGGGTGAATCCCGGCAGGGGCGAGCTCGCTGCGAATGCGGGCCGATTGCGCGGCGTCGACCGGGCCGATGCGCACGCGGTTGAAGGCCCTGCCATTTTGGGTGATCCGCTCGATTCGCGCGGTGACACCGAGGTGCGCCAGGCGCTCGCGCAGCCGCCGGGCTTGCGCGTCGCTGCTGTAGGAGCCGACCTGCAGCAGATACTCCGCCGGCGCCTTCGCGGCATGTGTCGATCCGCGCGCCGGCGTGCCGCCGCCGGCCACCGGCACGGTCAACTTCGGCAGCATCTGGTAGAAGTCATATTGCGGCGCCGGCGCCGGTACCTGTTTCCGTGTGGCCGGGGCCTGGCCGCGTGCGGCGGCCGCGCCGCCCTGCGCAAGCGCCGGGGGCTGCGAGGCGGGCGTCGGCGTCGGCATCGAGCGGGCCGGGGCCGATGAACGGCCAGAGTCTCGCATCAGGCTCCCGGATCTGGCGGCGCAGACGGAGCCGGCGGCCCCGCGTTGCCCATGGCGCACGTGCGCGGCAATCAGAACGGCGCCGCCTCCTGCGAGCAGCGCGCCGGCCAGCACGCCCAGGCCGAACTCCTTCATGCCGCTCATCTGCGCCGGGCGTCGGCCGGCGCCCTTGTAGTCGCGAGTCAGCTGGGACATGCGCTTGTCTGAGGGCTCTCTACATGGTCTCGGGGGCCGAAACCCCGAGCAGGCCGAGGCCGTTGCGGATCACCTGCCGCACCCCGGTCACCAGGGCGAGCCGCGCATTGCGGATCCTGGAGTCCTCGACGATGAACTGCTCGGCGTTGTAATACGTGTGCAGCGTGTTGGCGAGCTCGCGCAGGTAGTGCACCAGCGTGTGCGGCGCGCGATTGACGGCCGCCTGCTCGATCACCTCGCCATAGCGCGCGAGCGTCGTGAGCACCGCCTGCTCGTGCGCGCCGCTCAGGAGGCCGCAGTGGGCGAGTCCCTCGGCACGGTCGAAGGCAAGACCCCGCGCGGCGAGCTGCTTCATGACACTGGCGACCCGCGCATGCGCGTACTGGATGTAGTACACCGGGTTCTCGTTGGTGCGCGACTTGGCGAGCTCCAGATCGAAATCGAGCGGCTGGTCGTGACTGCGCATCAGGTAGAAGAGCCGGCAGGCGTCATTGCCGACCTCCTCGCGCAGCTGGCGCAGCGTCACGAACTGCGCCTCGCGCTTGCCCATCGGCACCTTCTCGCCGCCGCGGAACAGGCTCACGAACTGGATGAGATTGACCTCCAGGCTCTCGCCCGGCTCGCCCATCGCGGTGAGCCCGGCGCGCACGCGGGCCACATAGCCATGGTGATCCGCACCGAGCACATCGATCAGCCGCTCGAAGCCGCGCTCGCGCTTCTCCAGGTGATAGGCGATGTCCGAGGCGAAGTAGGTCTTCTGGCCGTTCTCGCGCACCACTACCCGGTCCTTTTCGTCCCCGAAGTCCGTGGCGCGGAACCAGGTGGCCCCATCCTTGGCGTAGAGTCGGCCCTCGCGCTCGAGCCTCGCGAGCGCGCGCTCGATGGCGCCGCTCTTCTCGAGCGCCTTCTCGGAGAACCAGCGGTCGAATCGAACGCCGAACTGCTCCAGGTCATCGCGGATGTCGGCGAGCATCTCGGCAAGCGACAGTTCGAGTACGCGAGTGAACCCATCCGCGCCGATCAGCGTGCGCGCCCGTTCGATGAGCGCATCGATATAGGTCTCCTTGTCCCCGGCGGGCGCATCGGGCGGCAGTCCGGTGAGGACCTGCGCCGCGCTTCGCCGCAGGCTCTCGCCTTCGGCGGCGCGCAGCTTCTGCGCGAGCGTGCGCACGTAGTCGCCGCGATAGCCGTTCTCTGGAAACGGCAGCTGCTCTCCGCAGGACTCCAGGTAGCGCACCCAGGCGCTCACCGTGAGGATGTCCACCTGCCGTCCGGCATCGTTGATGTAGTACTCGCTCGCGACCGTAAAGCCCGCGGCCGACAGGATGTTGGCGAGCGTCGCGCCGTAGGCGGCCTGGCGCCCATGCCCCACGTGCAGCGGGCCTGTCGGGTTGGCCGAGACGAACTCGAGCAGCACCTTCTCGCCCCTGCCGAGACGGCTGTGGCCGTAACGCTCGCCGAGCTCATGGATGGCGGCGAGTTCTCCGCCATAGGCCTGCGCGGTGAGGAAGAAATTGATGAAGCCCGCGCCGGCGATCTCGGTACGCGCCACGAGCGGGCTCGCCGGCAGGGCGGCCACGATGCGCTGGGCGAGCTCACGGGGATTGGTGCGCGCCACCTTGGCGAGGCGCAGCGCGATGTTGGTTGCGAAATCGCCGTGCCGGGGATCGCGGGTGCGCTCGAGCGTCACCGTGTCGGAGGAAGGCGGCTCGGGCAGGATGCTGCCGGTGAGGGAGGCGAGGGCGCTCGCGAGGAGCTGCTCGAGTTGCTGCTTCAAGGAAGTCGAAATCCGCAAGGGGTGATCGAAACGCGAAATTTTACCTGAACGACCCTCGATCGGTTGCATGTAAAAGGCGAACGCCCTTCAGAACAGCTCTATCGGGTCCACATCGAGCGCCCAGCGCACCCGGCGCGCGCTCGGGAGCGATTCCACCCGCGGGAGCCATGCGTCGAGGAAGCGGTGCAGAAGGGCGCGCTCGGGGCTCTCCACCAGAAGCTGCGCGTGGTAGCGCCCGGCCCGTTTGGCCATGGCGGCCGGAGCCGGTCCGAGCAGACGCACGCCTCTTGGCGGATCGGCCAGCGCGCGCGCCTCGGTGAGGAAGGCGAGTGCGGCCTCGGCGGTGGCGGCCGAATCGCGCACGGCTGCGAGGCGGCTGAAAGGAGGCCAGGACGCATCGCTGCGCTCCCGGAGCGCGGTGCGCGCGAAGCCCTCGTAGCCTTCTGCGAGCAGGCTCGCGAGCAGCGGGTGCGCTGGAAACTCGGTCTGGATGAGCACCTCTCCGGGCCGCTCGCCCCGCCCCGCCCGGCCGGCCACCTGCACGATGGTCTGGGCCAGTCGCTCGGGGGCGCGGAAGTCGGTGCTGAAGAGGCCCTGGTCGGCGTTGAGCACCACGACCAGGGTGACGTTGGGGAAGTCGTGCCCCTTGGTGACCATCTGCGTGCCGACCAGAATGCGGCCCTCACCGGAGGCGATCCGGCGCATCGCCTCTTCCATATCACCCCGGTGCCGCACCACATCGCGGTCGAGCCTGACGCAGGGCAGGTCGGGGAAAAGACCGGACAGCGTCTCTTCGATTCTCTCGGTTCCCTGGCCGACCGTCTTGACGGGGAAACCGCATTGCGGGCAGCGCTCGGGCAGTTGCGCATCGGCGCCGCAGTGGTGGCAGCGCAGCCGCGCCGCCGCGAGATGCACGGTCAGCCGGGCATCGCAGGCGGTGCAGGGCGCGATCCAGCCACAGGCGGTGCACAGCAGCGTCGGCGCGTAGCCCCGGCGATTGAGGAACACCAGCGCCTGGCCGCCGGCGCCGAGGTGCCGCTCGATGGCCTGTACGGCGGGGGTCGAGAGTCCCGCGTGGTGCGCGTTCGCGCGCAGGTCGATCAGCGAGATCCTCGGCGCAGCGGCCTGAACGGCGCGCCTCGTCAGCGGCAATCGCGCATAGCGTCCGGCCTCGACGTTGTGCAGCGTCTCGAACGCCGGAGTGGCCGATCCCAACACCACCGGCACCGCCGCCCGCTGGGCGCGCACGACGGCCAGATCCCGCGCCGAATAGCGGAAGCCGCCCTCGTGCTGTTTGAAGGACGCATCGTGCTCCTCGTCGACGATGATGACGCCGAGCCGCGGCAGCGGTGCAAAAACTGCCGAGCGGGTGCCGAGCACGATTCGCGCAGCGCCGCTGAAGGCTTCCCGCCACCCCGAGAGCCGCTCCTGGTCGGTGAGCGCGGAATGCAGCACGGCCATGCCGACCGCGAAGCGCTCGCGGAAGCGGCCCACCAGCTGTGGCGTGAGGCCGATCTCGGGCACCAGGATCAACGCACTGCGCCCTTTGGCCAGGACCTGCTCGGTCACCCGCAGGTACACCTCCGTCTTGCCGCTCCCGGTGACGCCTTGCAGAACGAAGGCGCCAAACGCTTCGAGGGACTGACAGATCCGCTCGGTCGCCTGCCGTTGCTCCTCGTTGAGCGCTGGCCCCGCCTGTGGCGGCCGCTGTGGGGGGAGGGGGTGTTGCGGCAGGGGCGCGAGCGGCTTCTCCGCCGAGGCGATCCAGCCCCGGGCACGCAGTGCCCGCCCCGCCTCCCGCCACGGCCCCAGGCGATCCTCGAGCGCCTCGGCCGAAAGCTCCGCGTCCGAGAGCGCGGCGAGCAGTTGCCGCTGCCGGGGTGCGCGCCGAGGCTCACCGCTCGCATGGGCCGCACGGCCGGCCGCGGTGAGCCGCCATCTCTCCTCCATCGCCGTCAGACTCGCGCCCAGGCGCAACCCCTTCGGCAGCGCCGCCGCGAGCACCTCGCCAATCGGGTGGTGATAGTACCCGGCTGCCCAATCCAGCAGCCCGAGGAGCGCCCGGTCGAAGATCGGGCGGTCATCGAGCGGCTCGATGACCGCCTTCAGCTTATCTTCGGGCAGCTCCGAGCGGAGCGCGGTTTCCATGACGACGCCGATCAGGCGCTGGCGCCCGAAGGGCACCCTTACCCGCATTCCCGGCGCGATTGGGACGGCGCATTCCGCCGGCGCGCGGTAGTCGAATAGACGCCGCAGCGGCGTGGCGAGGGCCACGCGCAAAATGGGAGCGATATCGGTTTTGCCGGTCATCCGCCGGGGAGCTTCATCGTTGTCCTATGGAAAGCAGGGAGGTCCCGGCAGGGGCTTCGCCCTCATCGTCGCGGTCAACCGGCAAAGGCGCCGTCGCGTTATACCCGCTATGTCCGAGTCTGCTACGCTCGTCTCGCCTTATAGCATGCCGGCTGGCCTACGCGGCGACGTGGATCTATTGGACCCCAATGCCAATGTCGGAGGTCGTGCGCTCGGCCAGTTCCTGGCGGGCGTCGAGCTCAGAGCCTTTAAGATCGCTCAGGCGGCGCTGCGCAACGAGGACGATGCCCTCGATGCGGTTCAGGACGCGATGCTGCAGCTTGCCCGCGCGTACGCGCACCGTCCGGCCGAGGAGTGGAGGCCTCTCTTTTACCGCATTCTGGAAAATCGCATTCGCGACATGCAGCGGCGGCGCAGCGTGCGCGAGCGTGTGATGGCCTGGATGCCGTTCAGATCCGACGCCCCCGAGGAAAGCGATCCGATCGCCGAGGTCGCCAGCGAGGAGCCCCTGCCGGCGCGCCGGCTGGAGCTGGATGAGACCCTGGCCGCGCTCGAGCGTGCGGTGGGCGGCCTGCCGCGCCGCCAGCAGCAGGTGTTTCTGCTGCGGACCCTGGAGGGGCTCGATGTGGCGCAGACGGCACTCGCCATGGGTTGCTCGCAGGGCAGCGTCAAAACCCACTATTTTCGCGCGCTGCGCACTTTGCGCGCGCAACTCGGTGAGCATCTGTGAGCTCGGCCGACGAGACGGCGCTGTTCGAGCAGCGTGTCCGCGCGCTTCTCGATGACGGCGCGCAGCAGGCGGCCGGCCACGTTCGCTCACGCCTCACGCAGGCGCGTCATGCGGCTGTGGCCCAGGCGCTCACCGTTGCGACGTCAAGGAGCAACTGGTCTCGGCGGCAGTTGTGGATGCCGGCGGCAGGACTGGCCGCGGCGGTGGCCGTCGTGGCGGTCATGCTGTGGCCGCACGGCTCGCGGCCGAATCGCCCGGCGGGTGCCACTGCCGTTGCGACCGGCGACCTCGATCTGCTCACGGACCGCGACGGACTCACCCTCGTCGAGCACGGCGATGGCGAATTCTACGAGTGGGCCGTTTATGAGGCGCACACGCAGCAGGGGCCGGACGCCGGAGCCGGCGATGCCGAGTGACCGGTGGAGCAGGTTCCTCCCCGTGACCGTGCTCGCCGCGCTGCTCGGCCCGGCCGGCCGTGCCGGTACCCCATCGAAGCCGCCCGCGCCACAGCACCCGGTCGACATGCGGCTGCTCGAGTTTCTCGGCAGCGCCGATCCCACATCCGACGAAAGGCGAGCCGACGGCGGGAGCTGGATGGTTTACCTGTCGAAACTCAAGCTGGGCAAGCCGTCCAAGGCCGGCGGACAGACGCCGACGCCGACGCCGGCGCCCAAGCCCTCCACCGCGGCGGGAACCTCCGGAGTGCGCAGCAGATGACGAGCGGGCGATCCCTGGTACTGACGCTGTTCCTGGTGACGGCACCCTTGTGCGCGCTGGCACAGCAGGCCACGCCGCCGCCGCGCACCGCCGTGGCGCCCACGGACATCGCCGGAGTGCCGTGGTCCAGCCTGACGGCGGCGCAACAGCGGCTGCTCGCGCCGCTTGCGGCTCGATGGGCGAGCCTGCCCCCAGGGAAGCAACAGGCGCTGGTGCGAGGCAGCTGGCGGTGGCTGCGCATGACGCCGGCGCAGAAAGCCAAGGCCCGCCAGCGCTTCCGCAAATGGAAGCGCATGACGCCCCGCCAACGGGCGCTCCTGCGCCAGCGCTGGCGACAGTTCAAAGCCCTGCCGCCGCGGCAGCGGGCGGTCATCCGGCGCAGTTTCCGCGAATTTAAGCGCCTGCCTCCGTGGCGGCGCAGGATGTTGCGCCAGCGCTGGCAGCACGCCACGCCGATGCAGCGGCAGCAGATGATCGAGCGCATGCGGCGTCGGATGATGCAGCGACGCCTCGAGCGGCCACGGGAAATGGGTATGCCGCGCATGCACACCATGCCCCGCTTCCCGGGCGGTAGTGGCGCCAGGCGCTGCTGCGGCAGGCCCTGATTCATCGGCGGAAATCGCCGAGGCGATTTCCGCGAGACCCTACACGGTTTCCGCAGGCTCGGGGCGGCCCTTCGCCCGCTGACCTGTGCCAGCTGCGCGAGGCGATTTCCGCCAATCCATTCAATCCAGCGTCTTTACCGCCTGGATGAGCTCCGCTCCCGCCTTCTGCGCATCGCCGTAGAGCATGCGGGTGTTATCGAGATAGAAGAGGGCGTTCTCGATGCCCGAGAAGCCGGCGCCCTTGCCGCGCTTGATGACGATGACGTTCTTGGCCTTGTCCGCGTTCAGGATGGGCATGCCATAGATGGGACTCGACTTGTCGGTGCGGGCGACGGGGTTGACGACGTCGTTCGCGCCGATGATGAGCGCCACGTCCGCGGACTCGAAATCGGAATTGATCTCCTCGAGATCCCCGATCAGATCGTAGGGAACTCCGGCTTCCGCAAGCAGCACGTTCATGTGTCCGGGCATGCGTCCGGCCACCGGATGGATGGCGAAGCGCACGGTGACGCCGCGTTCGATGAGCAGCTGGCAGAGCTCCCAGATCTTGTGCTGCGCCTGGGCGACCGCCATGCCATAGCCCGGCACCACGATCACCTTGCTGGCGTAGGCCATCATCACGGCCGCATCACTCGCCTCGATGGGCTTCAAGCTCCCGGCGATCTCCCCGCCCTGCGCGGCGGTCTCCCCGAAGTTGCTGAACAGCACGTTCGCGATCGAGCGGTTCATGGCCTTGGCCATCAACTGCGTGAGCAGGGTGCCCGCCGCTCCGACCACCATGCCGGCGATGATCATGGCGGCATTGCCGAGCACGAAGCCCTCGAAGGCGACCGCGAGTCCCGTGCAGGCGTTGTAGAGGGAGATCACCACCGGCATGTCGGCCCCGCCGATGGGTAGTGTCACGAGCACGCCAAAGAGCAGCGCGAGCGCGAAGAAGGCGATCACGATGGCGCTCGGGGCCGCCCCGTGCAGCACCACCATCCAGCCGCCGAGGGCGAGGGTGGTCAGGAACACCAGCGCGTTCACGACCTGCTGGGCGCCGTAGCGGAGCGACTTGTTGATGAGCCCCTGGAGCTTCGCGAAGGCGATCAGGCTCCCGGAGAAAGACACCGCCCCGATGATGGCGCCGATCACCGCCAGCACCGCCGGGGCGTTCGCGAGTGCCCGGCCGCGGATGAGCTCCTCGCAGGCGATGGCCGCCGCCGCCCCGCCGCCCATGCCGTTATAGAGGGCCACCATCTGCGGCATCGCGGTCATCGGTACGCGCTTGCCGCTCCACCAGGCGGCGATGCCGCCCAGGAAGATGGCCGTGAGGATGAGGATGTCGTTGTGCATCCCCGGCCAGAGGAAGGTGATGAGACCGGCGATCAACATGCCGATGCCGGCCCACACGATCCCGCCGCGCGCCCCCTTCGGAGAGCTCATGCGCTTCAGGCCCACGATAAAGAGCAGCGCGGCGAGGAAATACACCGCCTGGATCAGCTCATCCGTGAGGGAGTGCGGCAGTCTCATGTTTGCGGGCCCTTCTTCTTGTCCTGGCTGGATTTGAACATCTCGAGCATTCGCTCGGTCGAGACGTAGCCGCCGACCACGTTGCCGGCGGCGAGCAGCACGCCGATGAAGCCGATGGTCTTCTCGAGGGGCGTGTGCGCGTTGCCGAGCGCCACCATGGCCCCCACCAGCACGATGCCGTGCACGAAATTCGAGCACGACATCAACGGGGTGTGCAGGATCACCGGCACCCGGGAGATGACCTCGTACCCGGTGAAGGCTGCGAGCATGAAGATGTAGAGCGCGATGATGCCAGTCATGGTCTCTCCTCAGCCTTCGATCGACTTGCGGGTGGGCTCATGGCGGATCACCCCGGCGTGCGTCAGGCAGGACTGCGCGAAAACCTCGTCGTTCCAGTCGATGGCGAGCTCCCCGCCCTTCAGCGCCGGGGTCAGGAAGTTCAAGAGGTTCCGCGAGTACATCTCACTGGCGTTGTAGGCGAGTGTGGCGGGCAGGTTCACCGGTCCCACGATTTCAACGCCTCGATGCGTCACCGTCTCTCCCGCGCGCGTCAGCTCGCAGTTGCCGCCCTGCTCGGCGGCGATGTCCACGATCACCGATCCGGGCCGCATGCGCTCGAGCGCCCCGCGCAGAATGATCTTCGGCGCCGGCCGGCCCGGAACGGCCGCCGTGCTAATCACCGCATCCGCCGCGGCGATGCGCGCATCCAGCACCTCTTGCTGCTTGCGCTTTTCCTCCTCGGTCAGCTCTCGCGCATAGCCCCCGGCGCCATCGGCGCTGACGCCGGTGTCCACGAACTTCGCGCCCAGCGACTTCACCTGTTCCCGCGTGGCGCTGCGCACGTCGTACGCCTCTACCGTGGCGCCGAGGCGCTTTGCCGTTGCGATCGCCTGGAGTCCCGCGACGCCTGCGCCAATGACGAGAACCTGCGCGGGACGAATGGTCCCGGCAGCGGTGGTCAGCATCGGGAGAAACTTCTGCATCTGGTTGGCAGCGATCAGCACCGCCTTGTAACCGGCGATCGAGGCCTGAGAGGACAGGGCGTCCATCGACTGCGCCCGCGAGATCCGCGGCACCAGCTCCATGGCGAAGCTGGTCATGCCACGATCCTTCAGCGCGCGCACCTCGTCCCGGCGCGCGTAGGGCTGCAGGAAGCCGATGAGCACGGTGCCTGCCCTGAGTCCCTGGATCTGTTCCAGAGTGAGCGGCTGCACCGTCAGCAGGACCTGCGCCTGTGCGAGCACGGAGGCCGGGTCCGCCCACTCCACCCCCTGATAGGCCTCATCGGGGAAGCGGGCCCGCTCCCCGGCCCCGCGCTCGATCATCACCCGCGCACCGGCGCGGATGAGTTTCCCGGCGACTTCGGGCACCAAACTGACACGCGTCTCTCGGGGCGCGCGCTCAAGCAGCGCGCCAATGATTACCCCCATGAGCACCCCTCCCGAAAGCCCGCCGGCACTTTATCCGCACTAACCTTTGCGCCGGGCAATGGCATCCATGCAACGCCCACTACGCACACCCGTAAAGACGAACCCGCTGAAGTTCCCCGGCAGCCCGGATGCTCAACAGACGCCGAGTCCCGGCTCGCCTACCAATTTACGGTTATGTTTCCGAACAGAAACCGTCCATTGAACCCAAACGGAGACAGCGGCGAATAGGGAAGCTCCCCATGGAAATAGTCATAGGTATTGTTAGGGGAGACGACCGTCGGGTATTGATTGGTGAGATTATCCACACCAGCCGTGACCGTCAGACTACGGTAGTCGTAGCTCACCGACGTATCCAGCAACCAACGCGCAGCGAACGACTGGTCGCCCGCCGGTGTGTCGCCGATGCGCATCACCGAACCATATCGAGTCAGACCGCTATAAAGGCTCCACGGACCCACCGACCAGGTGCCACTCAGTACGTACTTTGTTTGCGGAGTAGATTCTGTCAACAAACCCTGGCTTGCCCGGCCGTAGAGCTCCAGACCCGGCGCATACTGAGTCAAGACCGCGGGAGTGGACGCAACTCCCAGCAGAGACGTCTTATTGTAATTTCCGGTTGCTGAGAGCCGCAACATCCCATATTGGCCCAATTCCACCCAGTCACTAGCCACCACGTCTACGCCACGCGCACGGGTATCCGCCGCATTTGCAAAGTACTGGGCCGCGCCGATCTGGGCGTTAGATACGGTGGCTACGTAGGCCGCAAGTGCCGGATTTCTTGCGAGACTGAAGCTGTCAGTCAGCAGCACCTGATGGGCAATGGTGATCTGGTACGCGTCGGCCGTCAGACTGATATGCCTCGTCGGCGTCCAAACGGCACCCAACGTGTAATTGGTCGACGTCTCCGGCCTGAGAGGACGCGCGCCAAGCGCAACCGCGACAGCACTCGAGGTCCGAAAGGTCCCTGTCTGCGTCAGCACATTATTGTTGATGATCGTCGATATGGTCTGGTAATACTCCTGACCGAGCGAAGGAGCCCGGAATCCGTTCGAGACCGTGCCGCGCAGCGCGAAGCTGTGTGTCAACTGGTACCGAAGCGAGAACTTGCCCGACACGGCGTTTCCGGCGTCACTATAGTGCTCGTATCGGCCCGCAAGCCCCGCAGAGAGCTTGTTCGTTAGTGACGTTTCGAAGTCAACGTAGAACG